>CACDJC010000001.1:0-72500 GCA_902552475.1 uncultured Pelagibacteraceae bacterium
AGCAAAACTTACTTAAAAAAAATAAAGTAACGCTCTCAGGTGATGATGTTAAGGAAGGCTTGACTTGTGTATTATCAGTAAAAATTCCTGATCCTAAATTTTCTTCTCAAACAAAAGATAAATTAGTATCTTCAGAAGTAAGAAATATTGTAGAAAATATTGTAAGTGAAAAACTCTCAATATGGTTTGATCAAAATCCTTCAATATCAAAAATAATTTTAACAAAAATAATCCAAGCTGCGGTTGCAAGAGATGTGGCAAGAAAAGCAAGAGAAAATGTTAGAAGAAAAGGAGCTTTAGAGCTTACAGGTTTACCTGGTAAACTGGCTGATTGTCAAAATTCTAAACAAGAAGGAACTGAATTATTTATAGTAGAAGGAGACTCTGCGGGTGGTTCTGCAAAACAAGGAAGAAATAGGGAATATCAAGCTGTTTTACCTTTAAGAGGCAAGATTTTAAATACATATACTGAGTCCAATGGAGTTAAAAAAAATGGCAATGTCAATGATTTAAGAACAAAATCTTTATCAAAAATGATTTCTTCTAATGAAATTGTAACACTAATAAATGCTTTAGGTTTAGATCCAAAAAATGAAGAAATTAATTTAGAGGATTTGAGATATGGAAAAATAATAATTATGACCGATGCAGATGTTGATGGTTCTCATATCAGAGCATTATTGTTAACATTTTTTAACAATAAACCTTTTAATAAACTAATAGAAAAAGGCCATATATATTTAGCTCAACCACCATTATTTAAAATCAACAAAGGTTCAAAAGGAATTTATATTAAGGATGAGTTTGATCTTGAAAATTACATAGTTAAAAATTCTAAAGAATTAAAAAAAATAAAAAAAAATTCTAAAGAATATGAAAAAATTATAGCAAACGAAAAGTCTAAATTAAACATTCAAAGGTTTAAGGGATTGGGTGAAATGAATCCCGATGAGTTATGGAGTACAACTTTAAATCCAGAAACTAGAAATTTACTTCAAGTGCAATATTCTAAAAATTTACAAAAAGATCAGAGTCTTATTCAAACTTTGATGGGCAATGATGTTGCTTCTAGAAAAGACTTTATTGTAGAAAATGCAATTAATGTTGTAAATCTTGATATATAAAAAATGGAGTTTGAAAATACTTCAAAAACTTACTATTTAAATAAATTAACATATGTAAATTTAAGATGGATAGCAATTATTGGTCAATTTATTACAATAAACTCAGTAAAATTTATTTTTGAATTTGAATTTAATTTTATTTTAGCAAATATAATAGTTTTTTTAGGAGCAGTCAGTAATTTATTTTTAATTTATTTTTTTAAAAAAATTCAATTATCAAATAAGGTTTCTTTTAATTTTCTTATTATAGATATTTTCCAATTAAGTTTTTTATTATATTTAACAGGTGGAACAATTAATCCATTTTCAATTTTTTTGATAATTCCAAGTATTTTTGCATCAAACAGTTTAAATTTAAAAACAAATATTTTGCTAATTATTTTAACAATTATTTCAATTATTTTTTTAGCATTTATTCATGAAGAACTTCCATCACCACTAAATGAATATATTTTTAATAAATATTATTATTATTCGCTACCGATAGCACTAATTGTAGCTTTACTTTTTTTAAGTTTTTTTGCAATTACATTTGGAAATGAGTCTAAAGTTAGAAAAGAAGCTCTAGATAAAATTCAAGAAGTTATATCAAAAGAACACGAATTAGTATCACTAGGAGGTCAAGCCGCAGCAGCGGCTCATTCTTTGGGAACCCCATTGTCAACAATAAAAATAATTTCCCAAGATTTATTTGATCAATTTAAAGATAAAAAAGATGTTAAAAAAGATTTAGAACTTTTAGTTAGTCAAGTTGATAGATGCAATGAAATTTTAAAAAGATTAACCTTAAATCCAAATATTGAAGATGATTTTATAGATAAAGATTTAAGTTTATATGGGTATGTAAGAGAAATAGTAAACTCCTTTCAAGAAATTTCCGACAAGTCCTTTAATATTAATATTGAACAAAATTCTAATTCATTTGATATAAGAAAATCTATAGAAATAGTTTATGGCATAAGAAATTTTATTGGAAATGCAAATAAATTCGCACGAAAAAATATTTATATATCTATAATTAGTGACAGTGAGATTTCTTATATTACCATCGAAGATGATGGTCCTGGTTTTTCAAAAGATGTATTTAATAAAATAGGTGAACCTTATATTAAATCATTAAACCCTAAAAATAATAAAAAATCTGGATTAGGTCTAGGTATTTTTATAGGAAAAACTTTATTAGAAAAAAATAGAGCAAAACTTTTATTTAGAAATTCTGAAACACGAGGCGGTGCAGAAATTAAAATAGAATGGTTAAATAAAAATTTAGTTGATATTTAATGAAGTTTTTTTTTATTTTCGAATAATCCACTTAACTGATCTATCATTACATCACCCAATTCTTGAACATCTGAAATTTTTATAGCCTTTTTATAATATCTAGATACATCGTGACCAATACCAATTGCAAGAATTTCAATATCACTTTTATTTTCTATAAATTTAACAACTTTTTTTAGGTTTTTTTCTAAAAAATCTCCAGAGTTTACTGATAGAGTAGAGTCATCAACTGGTGCACCATCAGAAATTACCATAAGAATTTTTCTTTCCTCTTTTCTTCTTCCAAGTCTGTTAAATGCCCATGTTATAGCTTCTCCATCAATATTTTCTTTTAATAAACCTTCTTTAAGCATTAATCCCAAATTTTTTTTTGATTGTCTCCAATGTGTGTCTGCAGATTTGTAAATTATATGTCTTAAATCATTTAATCTTCCAGGATTTTTACTTTTACCAAGTCTGTTCCATTCCTCTCTACTTTTTCCACCTTTCCAATTCTTTGTTGTGAAACCAAGAATTTCAACTTTAACAGAACATCTCTCTAGTGTTCTAGACAGTATATCTGCGCAGATTGCTGCTATGGTAATTGGTCTTCCTCTCATAGATCCAGAATTGTCTATAAGTAAAGTTACAATTGTATCCTTAAAGTCTAAATCTTTTTCTTTTTTAAATGATAAGGAGTTATACGGATCAATTATTATTCTTGGTAACTTTGAACTATCTAGTATTCCTTCTTCCAAATCAAAGTTCCACGCTCTATTTTGTTTGGCCATAAGTTGTCTTTGTAATTTATTTGCTAATTTTGTTATTAAATCTTGAAAACTTATAAGTTGTTGGTCTAAATTTTTTCTTAGTTTTAAAATTTCTTCAAAAGTTTCAAGGTTTTCCGCTTTAGCTATTTCATCATATTCTGTAGTGAATATTTTATAATCTTTGTTAGTTTCAGATAAATTTTTTTGTTGCATTATATTTTCAGCATCATGATTTTCAGTATCCTGATTTCCTAACTCATCATCTAATCTAAACTCATTAACATCATCCATTCCGTCTATTCCTTCATTAATATTTTCTTCTTCACTTTTTGATTCTGAGTTATCATTTTGATTTTCTTCATTTTTATTTAAATTATTTTTATCTTTTTCATTTTCTAATTCTTCATCTGTATTTTCCTTGTTATCTTCATTTTCAAAAATTTCCATATTTTGCAATAATTCTGAGAATTTTGCATTATAAAGCTCTTGATTTTCTAAATTTTTATTTAAGTAATTTAAATGTTTATCAAATGACTTTTGGAAATCTTCATTCCAAAATTTTAATATTTCTTTATTTTTTTCATTTAATTCTATTTTAAAAAATTTGTTCAGCATATAAATTTCAAATGCATCTGCAATATTTACATCATTTTTTTTTGTGATTTTTTCATATTTTAAAGAATTTAATTTATTACTATAATTATCGTAAAAATTTTTTGAAATACCTTTTAACATTTTCGAACCAAGTATTTCATATCTGATTTTTTCAGAAGTTTTATATAAATTTTGACAAGTTGGTTTTCTGGGAATATTTTTCTCAAATATTTTGTTATTTGAAAACTTAATTTTTAATGCCTCAGAATCTGTTTCAGCTCTTAATTTTTTAAATTGATTTTTATCATTGATATTTTCTAGTTCACCAATTTGAAAACCCTTTTCATCAAATTTTTTAGTATTTATATTGTAATCATCTGAAATTACTTTAAACGTTGAGGTTAAAGCCTGTTTAAATTTTTCTTTGATATTATCTTCTTTGTTCATTTATATCTGAATATTTATCATTGACTCTGGTAAATCCTCACCCAAACATCTTTGATAATATTCAGCAATGGTATTTTTTTCAGACTCATCACATTTATTTAAAAATGTTACTCTAAAGGCATAACCTATATCCTCAAAAATTTCTGAATTTTCAGCCCAGTGCAATACTGTTCTTGGACTCATCACTGTTGAAATATCACCCGTCATGAAACCTTTTCTAGTTAATGATGCAACTTTTATCATGTTTGCAACTTTTTCTTTACCTTTGGCATTGTTTAAATTTTTGTTTTTAGCTAAAACTATTTCCATTTCTTTTTCATGAGCAAGATAATTAAGCGTTGTTACAATGTTCCATCTATCCATTTGGGCTTGATTGATTTGTTGTGTGCCTGTGTAAAGCCCAGTAGTATCACCTAACCCAACTGTATTAGAAGTTGCAAAAAGCCTAAAGTAATTGTCTGGT
The DNA here is from genome assembly GCA_902552475.1 of uncultured Pelagibacteraceae bacterium. Lineage (GTDB taxonomy): Bacteria > Pseudomonadota > Alphaproteobacteria > Pelagibacterales > Pelagibacteraceae > Pelagibacter. The sequence goes on from CACDJC010000001.1 coordinate 4,659, forward strand.
TTAATAACTTTGTTTTTTTCCAGCAAAGTTAATCCACCTTCCGCCTCAAGCACTTTTGTTAATAAAAAAGCAACATCTGGTCTCATAGCATCGTATTCGTCAAAAATTAAAGCAACAGGGTTTTGTATTGACCAAGGAAGAATCCCTTCATGAAATTCTGTTATTTGCTTTCCATCTTTAATTACAATTGCATCCTTTCCAATTAAATCTATTCTACTAATGTGTGAATCCAAGTTTACTCTAACGCAAGGCCAATTTAATCTTGCAGCAACTTGAGTTATATGAGTTGATTTTCCTGTTCCATGATAGCCAGCGATTAATGCTCTCTTATTAAATTTAAAACCTGCAAGAATTGCTAAAGTGGTATCTTTATCAAATTTATAGTGTTTATCTATTTCAGGAACTAATTCACTTTTTTTTGAAAAAGCTTCGATTTCCATATTACTATCAAAACCGAAAGTTTGTTTTACTGATAATTTTATATCTGGTTTAATATTTAAATTAGCTGTCAATTTTTTTCCTATATGTATTTTTAAGTTGAGTATAAGCTAAAGTTATAACTTTTAGTTTATCTTCAAATTTTTTATTCCCAGCATTCATATCAGGGTGAAATTTTTTGACAAGCTTTTTGAACTTTTCTTGAATTTTTTTCCAATCTAAGCCAACAGATATTCCCAATATATCAAAAGCTTTAATATCATTATTATTAAATTTAAATTTATTCATATTGTTAAAGTCATTATTAAACTTAATTTTATCCATTTCGTCTTTAAGAGTATTACTCCACAAAACTTTAAAAAAATTATCTGATGAGCCAAAACTTTGTGTTGGTTTATGCCAAGTCATATCAGATCTTAAAAATTCAATTATTTGATTATTATCCATACCAGAAAAATAATTCCAGTTTTTATTAAACTCTTTTACATGTTCTAGGCATAATAATCTAAAATTTTTACTATTATCGCGTTCTTTTGGTGCTTTATATAGACCCTCTTCAGAACAATTATTCCAATCACAAATATTTTTCATGTTATATAATAATTTATAATATGAATATAAATCAATTATCTGAAATTATAAAAAAAAAACTTTCAGTTTATGAATTTATTAAAAGAGTTAATATTGAAGATAAATCATTTCTTCATAAAAACCATAAAACTAATGAAAAAGGAAAATTTCATATTAAATTAAAAATAGAATCAGAAAAACTTAAAAATAAAAATAAATTAGATTCAAATAGATTTGTATATAAAATTTTGCAGGCTGAATTAAAAAACCATATTCATTCATTACAAATAGAACTTCACTAGTTTTTATATAGATATTTTTTTAATTTCGCATGCGATATTTGAAAATCAGTTTTAATTTTTCCAATATCTTTAATTAAAATTAAATTAATTTTTTCTGTATTGTTTTTTTTATCTGTTCTCATAAATTTTATAATTTTACTAATATCTCTTTTTTTAAAAAGTTTTTCTAATTTAGATATTATATTAATTTTATTTATGTGATCATCTATCATTTTGTATTTATTTTTTGATAATAAATTATAATCATGGCTAAATTTAATTGCATTTTTTATACCAAGTATAACTGCCTCACCATGGTTAAGTTTTTTTGAGAAATTTAATGTAGACTCATATGCATGAGCAAATGTATGTCCTAGATTTAAAACTTTTCTTAAATTTTTTTCTTTTTCATCTTTTTCAACAATTCTTTTTTTTAACTTACAGCTATTTATTATAGCTTTTTGAATAAAAGGTGATTTTAATTTTAATATTTTATAAATATTTTTATTTAAAAAATTAAAATTTTTGTAGTTATCTATTAAGCTACTTTTAAAAATTTCAGCATAACCGCATATAATTTCTCTTTGTGGCAAAGAAGTCAAAAGACTGGTATCAGAAATTACCAAGTCTGGTTGATAAAAACTACCTATTAAATTTTTACCAAATTGATTATTGATTCCTGTTTTGCCCCCTATAGAAGAGTCTACTTGAGCTAAAAGTGTTGATGGAATATTAATGAATTTTATTCCTCTTTTATAAGTGCTTGAAGCGAAACCCACAACATCTCCTACAATTCCTCCTCCAAAAGAAATTAGACAATCTTCTCTATTAAATCTATTTTTTAATAATATTTTATGTATTTTATCTACATTTTTATAATTTTTATTTTTTTCGCTGGCATTAAATTTATGAATTAATAGTTTTTTTAATTTTAATTTTTTTAATAAGTTTAATTTAAATTTTTTTGGAATATTTTTATCAACTACAACAAGACATTTTTCAAATGACATTTTTTGATTAGAGAAAATACTTGAAATATTTTTAATAATATTAGGTCCAATTAATATTAAATATTTTTTTGTTTTTGTTTTTACTTTTATTTTATTTATAATCATAAAGTTTAATTATTCTTTCTACAATTTGATCTTTATTTAATTTATCACAATTTATTTTATAGTCAGACAAATTGTAAATTTTTGATCTTTTAATAATTAATTTATTTAACTCAAAATAATTTAGTTTCATCGCCAGAGGTCTTTTTTTACTACCAATTATTCTTTTTATTAAAATCTCATTTTTCCAATTTAACCAAAAGGTTGTACAGTTTTTAAAACATTGTTTTCTAATTGTGTCATTAATATATCCGCCACCTCCTAACGAAACTATTTTGTTTTTCAACCTAAGATAATTGATTGATATATTTTTTTCGATTTCTCTAAAATGGCTCTCTCCCTTTTTTTTAAATATATCTGAAATAGTATTATTTTCACTTTCTTCGATTTTTTTATCTATATCAATAAAATCTAAATTTAATTTTTTAGATATTTTTTTTCCGATCAATGATTTACCAGAACCCATCATTCCAACTAATACAATGTTTTTTTTAGATTTCATGAATTTCTATATTGAAAAAACACAAATATGTCTTATTTTGAAATTATTTAACGTATATGCAATTTACAAAAAATACAAGTAAAGGCAAACCTTTTGGTTCTGGAAAGATATTAATTAAACTTATTGCAGTTATTATTATCCTTTTTGTAGGAATAATTATAATTGATAGAATTGACTTACCTGCCCCTGTTAAAAAATTTGAAAAAGTAATATCTAATGAAAATTTCAAAACTATTAAATAGATTTTGCTTTGTTTTAGTTGTTTCACTTTTTTTATTTCAGACAGCTTTTGCTGAAGAAAAAGTTGAAAATATTTGGAGAACAATTGAAACAAAAGAAATTAAAAATAAAAATAATAAAAAAGATAATGATTCAAATGATGAAAAAATTATTCAAGGCGTTAAGACTAAATTAACAGATGAAAATATAGTTATTAATAATAATATTGATAAATCACAAGAATTATTAGCGGGCTTATTTGATCCTTCAGATAATGAGCTAAAATTAAATATGTGGTCTAACAGCAATGGAAAAGAAATTAAAAGTTTATTAAATAAAATTAATTCAAAAGATCTATCCAATTTATCTGAAAAGATTATGGATATAGTTTTATTAACAAATTCATATTTGCCCAAAAATGATATTACTTCTGAAGAATTTCAAAATTTTACAATCGAATATTTAATAAAAAAAAAAGATTACGATTTAATAAAAAAATTTATTATAAAAAATCCCAATATATTAAGTAAAGAAAAACTAATTAGGTTAATAGCTGATCATCATTTATCTAATTCTGAAATAGAAAAATCTTGTGATGTTTTTAATAATATTGACTTAGTAAGTGATGAATATTTAACATATTTTAAAATTTATTGCTTAATCAGTCAAAATAAAAAAGAACAAGCTCAACTTTTATTTGATCTTAAATCAGAGATGGAAATGATGGATGAGTTTTTTACAAAAAAATTTCAAGTCCTAATGGGATATGAAGAAAATAATTTTATAGTTTCAGATAAAAATATACTTTATTTTCATCTTTCTCATAAAACAGATGAAAATTTTATTTACCTTCCGCAAGTAGATTCACCAGAATTTATTTGGAAATACTTTTCTACCTCAAATTTATTAAAAAATTTAAATTCTTTTGAACTAGAAGATATCACACAGATTAAATTTGTGGAAAAAGCAACAAGTGAAGAAATTTTTAACGACAAGGAATTATTAAATTTATATAAAAAATTTCAATTTGATATTGATCAATTGTTAAATGCTAAAAAAGCATATAAATTATTGCCTGGATATGAAGGAAGAGCACTTTTGTATCAAAGACTTCTTTTAACAGAAGACATAGATAATAAGCTTAGCTTGTCTTTAAAATTAAAAAATTCTTTCGATAATGAAAGTTTATCAAAAGCATTTGATGAGGAATTATCTTATATATTAAAAAAAATAGATGAAAGAGAAATTCCTTTAAACTATTCAACATTCTATTCGGAAAATAAAGAATTTAAAAAAAATAAAAAACCTAAAATTAAATTTAACAATAAAATTCTTCATCAATCAAAAATTTTAAATTATTTTCTAAATAAAACTAGCCTTCAAAAAACTGAAAAAATAGTTAATGATTATTTAAAAAAAATTAAAAAGGATAAAAAATATTCATTTTCTTCAAAAGATATTTTAATGCTGGAGTCTTTAAAGTCAGATGGAATTAAAATATCAGAGGAAAATGCTGAATTATATGATTACAAATCACGAATATCTCCCGAAGTTAAATCTATGATAGAAAATGAAGAAACAGGTTTAGTTTTGTTAAAAATTGTTGAAATTATTGGTGAAGCAGAGATTGAAAATTTAGATACAGACTCTTTATTCCATATTGTTGAAATAATGACTGAATTAAAAGTGATTAATCTTAGAAATCAAATACTATTAAAAATTCTTCCTTTAAAAGTTTAAATAATATAATAAAATTAATCATGACAATAAGAAAAATTTTAACTGAGCCTAACAAAATTTTAAGACAAGTGTCTAAGACAGTTGAATTTGTTGGAAAAGAAGAACAAAGACTTATGGATGATATGTTAGAAACAATGTATCATGCTAATGGTATAGGCTTGGCAGCTATTCAAATAGGAATACCAAAAAGAATTATTGTTTTAGATATTTCAAAAAATAAAGAAAAAAAAAATCCAATGTATTTTGTTAATCCTGTAATCAATAGCAAAGATTCTGAAAGCTCAACATACGAAGAAGGATGTCTTTCTGTCCCAAATTATTTTGCAGAAGTAGATAGACCCAAAAAGTGTAAAATACAATATTTAGATTATAATGGAAAAAAACAAATTCTAGAAACAGATGGATTGCTTGCAACTTGTATTCAACATGAAATGGATCATCTCGAGGGAATTTTATTTATTGATTACTTATCAAAACTAAAAAAAACAATGATTGTAAAAAAACTTTCTAAACAAAAAGAAAAACCAGATAGAATTATTGTTTAACTTATGAATAAAAAAATAGTATTCATGGGTACACCAAGTATTTCAGGTCATATATTAAAATCGCTTTATCAAAATGGTTACAATATAGAACTTGTATATACTCAACCTCCTGTTGCCTCTAATAGAGGGCAAAAAGTTAACAAATCTTCAGTTCATTTAATTTCAGAAACACTAAATTTATCAGTAAGAACACCAATTTCATTGGATAATAAAGATGAAATAAATTTTCTTAAAAATAAAGATATAAGTTTAGGTATTGTAGTTGCATACGGACAAATTTTAAAAAAGGATTTTCTTAATATCCCAAAATATGGTTGGATCAATATACATTATTCACTTCTGCCAAAGTTTAGAGGAGCCGCTCCTATACAAAGAGCAATTATGGAAAATGAAACTTTAACAGGAATTTCTATTATGAAAATAAATGAAAGTTTAGATGCCGGACCAATTTGTAATCAATATCAATTAAATATATTAAAAAATGAAAATAGTGAAGATTTATCAATTAGATTATCTGATTTAGCATCAAAAAAAATTTTAGAAAATATTGATAATATTTTTGAAGGTAGGGCAGTTTTTAAAGATCAGGATCATAGCAAATCCACATATGCAAAAAAGATTAAAAAAGAAGAGGGAAAAATTAATTGGAAAGATAGTAATGAAAAAATTATAGGAAAAATAAATGGTTTATATCCTTACCCAGGAAGCTGGTTTATGTTTAAAGGAGAAAGATATAAGGTTTTAAGAGCAGAAATATCAAATTTGAAAGGAAAACCAGGGGAAGTTTTGTCACAAAATTTAGATGTAGGTTGTGGAAATAACTCAATCAAAATAATTGAAATTCAAAGACAGGGAAAAAAAGTACAAAAATTTAAAGAATTTTTACTTGGAAATCCAATAAAGAACGGATCAAATCTAAATTCATAAATGTTTCGATATCAAATCTTAATCGAATATTTAGGAACTTCATTTGTGGGTTGGCAAGTTCAAAAAAAAGGAATTTCTGTTCAAAAGGTAATTCAATCAGTTTCGTCAAAGTTATTAAAACAAAAAATTATATTTTATGGATCTGGTAGAACAGATGCAGGAGTTCATGCACTTGAACAATCAGCTCACTTTGATTTAAAAAATAAAATTCAAAATATTGAAAAATTTATAAAATCCTTAAATTATTTTTTAAATCCAAAAAAAATTTCAGTAATTAGCATCAAAAAAAAAAATCTAACCTTCCATGCAAGATTTTCTGCAAAAGAGAGATCTTATATTTATTTAATACAAAATAGAATATCACCTTCAATAATAAATAAAAATAAAGAATGGCATATAAGGAAAAAACTAGATTTAGATTTAATGAAAAAAGGATGTAAAAAATTAATTGGTACTCATGATTTTTCTACTTTTAGAGCTTCTAATTGTAATGCAAATTCACCAATCAGAACATTAAATAAAGTATTTGTAAAAAAATCAAAAACTCAAATTAAATTTAATTTTAAATCAAGATCATTTTTAAAAAATCAAGTTAGATCTATGGTTGGATGTTTGAAATTTTTAGGTGAAAAAAAGTGGACTCTTAAAAAATTTGAAAAAGTTATGAAATCAAAAAATAGAAAAAATTGTGCACCACCTGCACCAGCTCATGGTTTATATTTAGAAAAAGTTACTTACTAATTTTTTGTTTTTTTTTTATTCTCCATCTAGAACCTTCTCTTACAATGTAACCACAACAATTATTACTTCTGCATTTACATGGAAAATCTTTATAATCTTTATCAAAACTGAAACCATAATCATAGGATAGTTCGTCACCTTTTTTTATATCTTTAATTGAACTAATCCAAAGTTTTAAACCTTGTCCCCTAACCTCACAATTTGGGTTACATGAATGATTTATCAGTCTTGCTGTATTGTATTTAAAATCACCATCAAGATCATATCTATTATTTAAATTGTATAAATATATTGCTTTATCATTATCAAATTTAGGATTTTCATCTGTTTGTTTTTTTGTAATTATTTTACCAATATAATTAATTATTTTAGTTCCACGTTTTATATCTTTGTTTGCAAAAAGACCTTTTTTATTAATTTTAGAGAAACCTTCTTTGTATAATTTCATGAAATTTACTTATTAAATTCTAAAAGTGCGTTTACATGAAAATTGGCACTTTCTGCAAGTGCTTTTAAGTCGTACCCACCTTCTAAAATTGAAACAACTTTTCCTTTTGTAAACTTATTTGTGGAAATTAGTGTTCTTTTAGTAATTTCATAAAAATCAATTGAATTGAGTTGAAATTGGGCCAAGGGATCATTTTTATGAGCATCAAAGCCAGCTGAAAATATAATAAATTCAGGCTTGAATTCGACCAATTTATTAATTACGTGATCATATGCATTTAGATATTCTTCTGAATTAGTTCCAGCAGGCAAGGGAATATTTAAAGAATTATTAAATTTTCCTTTATCATTTTCCCTTCCTCCACCAGGATAAAATGGATATTGATGAGTTGATATGTATAAAACTTTTTTATTATCATAAAAAATGTCATAGGTACCATTTCCCCAATGGACATCAAAATCAATTATAGCAACTTTATTGTAATTATAATTTTTAATTAAATAGTTAGCTCCACAACCTACATTATTATAAATACAAAATCCCATAGCTTTTTGTTTTTCAGCATGGTGTCCTGGCGGCCTAACAGCACAAAATGCATTATTAAATTTTTTATTTTCAACTCCATCTATTGCAGAAATAATTGATCCTACAGCATATTTTGTAGCATCCTTACTACCTGGAGAAACAATAGTGTCTCCATCAAGAAAATTTAATCCTGAATTAGGAAAAGATTTTTTAACTTCTGAAACATATTTTGATGTATGTGTCGATTCTAAAAGAGTCTCATCAAATTCTTTACTTTTTTTCCAGATTAAATTTTCATTTTGTTTTAACTTATTTATTACCGAAGTTACTCTATCAGGCTGTTCTGGATGTCCAATACCAGTTAAGTGATTTATTGAACTATCAGATGTAATTATCGCAGTTTTCACTTAAAGTAATTCTTTAAAATATTTGAATATATTAAAGTTAATTTTTTTAAATCTGAAATTGAAGTTCTTTCATTTACTTGATGAATACTGTTATTTCTTAAACCTAGCTCAAGTCTTGGAATTGAACCCAAAAAACGACTATCACTAGTTCCACCTCTGCAATTTAATTTTGCTGTAAGTTTAGTTACTTTTTTAACAACTTTTTTAACCATATGAATATCTTTATTTGGTTCGGTATAAAAAGCTTCACCACTTACTTTATATTCTATTTTAGTTTTACATTTTTGTTTTTTTGAAACTGTATTAATTATTTTATTTAGTTTTTTCTTTAAAGCAGATGATTTGTATTTAGAGTTAAATCTCACATTAAATTTTGCACTTGCAGATCGAGGTACTACATTTTCTGATAAATTATCGACATTCATTTTGGTAAATTCTAGATTAGATGGTGGCATGTATTTAGTTCCATTATCTAAAGTAGAACTTTTTAACTTTGTAATTATTTTAGCTAAAGCTGTACAAGGATTAATATAAGAGCCATAAAATGCTGAGTGACCACTTTTTCCATATACAGTTATAACTCCATTCATAGAACCACGTCTTCCAATTCTTATTTCATCCCCAACTGATTTGTTTGAAGATGGTTCTCCCACCACAGAAAAATCTATTTTTTCACCTTTTTTTCTTAAGTATTTCATAACTGCTGGACATCCATAGCCTGTAGTTTCTTCGTCCGCAGAAATAATAATCGAAATAGATCCTTTAAATTTATTATTTTTTATAAAATTACTCACTGCACTTATCCAGCAAGATATACCACCCTTCATATCTTGAGCACCTCTACCGTTTAGATATCCTTTGCTTACAACAGCTTTAAAAGGTGGAAGTTTCCAATTATCCAGATTTGCAACAACATCTGTATGACCTAAATACATAATATGAGGCTTTGATTTACCATATCTTGCATATAGATTGAGAGCTGGCTCTGGTCCAATTCCTCTTGATTTTATTATAGTGCATTTAAAACCGATAGCAGTTAATTTTTTAGATAAGAATTTCATTATACCCTTATCTTCTGTTTTGATGGTAGGAAATCTTATTAGCTCTTGAGCTAATTTTATTTCATTATAAGTTTTCATTAATCTATTCTCTTAAAAGATCGTTAATAGATGTTTTTGATCTTGTTTTTTCATCAACCTGTTTAATTATAACCGCACAATATAAAGAAGGTGCTGCTGGATTATTTTTATCTGGTAAAGAACCTGGCACCACTACTGAATAAGGAGGAATTTTTCCATAAGTAATTTCACCTGTTTTTCTATTTATTATTTTTGTAGATTGTCCAATATACATTCCCATACTTAAAACAGAACCTTCTCCTACAATAACACCTTCCACAACCTCTGACATTGCTCCAAGGAAAACATTATCTTCAATAATTGTGGGTAAAGCCTGAGCGGGTTCTAAAACTCCACCAACACCAGTGCCTGCAGAGATATGACAATTTTTTCCAATTTGGCAACAACTACCTGCTCTTGCAAAAGTATCTATCATTGTACCTTCGTCTATATAAGCACCAATATTGACATAACATGGCATTAATACTGCATTCTTTCCTACAAAAGAACCTTTTCTAACTGGAGAATTTGGAACCATCCTAAAACCAGCTTTCTCATGATCTTCTTTTGTCCAACCAGCTGTTTTTCCTTTTAGTAAATGAGCTTTGTCATACCAGCTACTATATGGGCCATTTAAGTTTTCCATAGGGTACATTCTAAAACTTAGCATTATTGCTTTTTTAATATGCTGATGAGTTACCCACTCACCATCTATTTTTTCAGCAACTCTAACTTTACCACTATCTAAATCTTCTATAATTTTATTAACAGTGTCCTTTAAATTTTGATCTGAATTTTGATTTATTTGGTCTCTTTTTTCCCAAGCTTCATTTATAATATTTTCTATACTCATAATTTTATGATTTTTTTAATAACCTTATTTCTTTTAAAAATAAAGAAAGATTTTTGATTTTATAATCAATAAAATCCTTTTCAGAGTCTTTTTTGCCCCAATATTCATTATTGATTAGCCAAACTGTAGTGGCTCCTCTTTCTTTGGCAATCGATAGATTTTTAGCAATATCTTCAATGTAAAGTGTCTCTTTAGGATTAATATTAAATTTTTTTGCCATTAAATCAAATGCTTTAGCTTCAGGTTTTGGATGAAATTCTGCGTCAACAATATCAAAAATACCATTAAATAAGTCCTCTATACCAAGATGGGTAGTTATATTTTTAACGTGTTCTCTAGAGCCATTAGTGAATACAAATTTTTTAATATTTAATTTTTCCAACTCTTCTCTTAAAGCCAAATCTTTTTTCATAAATGATAAATCGATATCATGAACATATTTTAAAAATTCTTCTGGTGGTATATCATGATGAATCATTAATCCGTTAAGACTTGTATTATATTTATGAAAGTAATTTGTTTGAAGCTCTTTTGCTTTTATTAAATCTATATTTAATTTTTTAGAGATATACTCAGTCATTTTTTTACTAACTTGACCAAAAACAGATTCTAGATCTTGATATAAAACTCCATCACAATCAAATAGAATATTTTTTATGTTTTTCATTTTCTAATTAAAGTACCAGCTCCTTTATCAGAGAATAATTCAAATAAAATTGAGTGAGGCTGCCTTCCATCCATAATTACAACTCCAGTAACTTCATTATTTACAGCGTCTAGACATGTATTAATTTTAGGAATCATACCTTCGGTGATAGTCTCGTTTTGAATCATCTCTAAAATTTCAGATGAAGAAATTTCATTAATTAACTTTTTTTCTTTATTTAAAACGCCTTGTACATTTGTCATTAAAAGCAATCTTCTAGACTTTAGTGATTTTGCAACAGCGCCAGCAGCTGTATCGCCATTTATATTGTAAGTTTGATTATTTTTTCCCAATCCCAAAGGCGATATAATTGGTATTAAATTTTTTTTTAACATATCTTCTATAATATTATTATTAATCTTACTTGGCACTCCAACAAAACCTAGCTCTTCTGCTTCAGGAATAACTTCAATTATATTATTTTTCTTAGTATTTATTGAGACTGCTTTAGAACCTTTTTTTTTTAAAGAATTAACAATATCTTCATTGAAATCAATGAGGACATCTTCAACTATATTTATAATTTTCTCGTCTGTTACCCTTAATCCTCTGATAAATTTGGATTGAATATTTGACTTCTCTAACTCTCTTTTTATTCTTGGACCACCCCCGTGAACTACTACAATCGAGAGTCCTAATTTATTTAATACACTAATATCTGCTATAAAATTGTTAAATATATTTCTATCAATAAAAACATTTCCTCCATATTTAATAACTATTAAATCATTTTTATATTTTTCTATGTATTTTTTAACTTCTTCGATGGAAGGACCATCATTTGGTATAATTTTATCTAAATTCATTATTTAAGTTGTTTTAATCTTAGTCTTTCTCATCACAAGATATTGTTGAAGCATTTGCAGGCAGTTATTTACTGTCCAATAAATTACTAGCCCGCTTGGGAAAGGTGCAAGAATTACTGTTAAAAATAATGGAAAGAACATAAATATCTTTGCTTGCACTGGATCAGGAGGAGTAGGATTTAATTTTTGCTGAATATACATTGATAAACCCATCGCAATAGGCCAAGCTCCAATAATTAAAAATGACGGTGGATCCCAAGGTATTAGTCCAAATAAATTAAAAACCGAAGTCGGATCTCTTTCACTTAAGTCTTTTATCCAACCAAAGAAAGGTTCATGTCTACCATCTAATGTTACAAATAATACTTTGTATAATGCGAAGAATATAAAAATCATTGGTAATATTGGCAAACATCCGCTCATAGGATTTACTTTTTCACGTTTATATAAAGCCATCATTTCCTGCTGAAGTTTCATTTTATCTTCCTTATGAAGCTCTTTTAACCTTTTCATTTCTGGCTGTAGCAATTTCATTCTGGACATGCTTTTAAAGCTAAGCTGAGCTAAAGGAAATAAAGCAATTCTAATACAAATTGTTACAGCAATAATTGCTAATCCATAATTGCCTAAAAGTTTAAAAAAATAATCTAATGCAAACCACATTGGTTTTGTTAAAAAATACAGATAACCCCAGTCAATCACCAAATCTAATTTTTCAATGTTAAGATTTTTTGCATAATTATCTATAACTCTTACTTCTTTTGCAGCTATTAAAACTTTTATTTCATTTGACTTGGTTTCATTTGCTCCTATTTCTGTAGCATTTGTTTCAATAAAATTAGCTCTAAATTTATTTTTATAATCAAAATCACTTCTAAACTTTCTATTTTCTTCCGGAATTAGACTAGTAATCCAATATTTGTCTGTAATTCCTAACCAACCTTTATCAGCATTTACAGAGTACGACTTTTCCTGAATATCGTCATAGTCTTTTTCAACAAGTTCTGAATTAAAAACGCCAAGTGGACCTTCATGCAAAATAAAAAAATTTGTTATTTCGGGTATTTCATTTCTAATTATCTGTCCATAAGGATAAAAATTGTAAGTCTTTTCGGAATTATTTATTATCTTTTGATTTATTTTGAATAAATATTGATTATCAATACTTATTATCTTTTCAAATTTTATGTTTTGATCATTCGACCAAATCAATTTTATTGGTGAATTTGGAGTTAGTTTTTTGTTTCCTTCGATTGACCAATTTGACTTAGCATTTGGAACATTAATATTTTTATTTGTTGTTGCCCAACCAGTTTCAACATAATAACCATTTTTAACCTTTTTTGGATTTAATAAAATAATATTATTTTCACCATCCAAAGTTTCTTTAAATTTTTTAAATTCTAAATTGTCAATTGTTCCGCCATTTAAAGAAATAGAACCTTTAATATTATCATTTTCAAAAAAAATTCTTTCATTCTCTTTAAGAGCTTCCTCTCTAGAAATTTTTAATGTTTCATCATTTTGGTCTAGTGATGGTGCATCAGTATTTGCTGTTTCAATATTTTTATTATTATCTTTTTGAATTAATTTCGGATCTTGAGGTGGAGGTGCAAAAAATAAACCATACAAGATTATAACTGCGGCACTTAGAGAAATTGCGGCTATTACATTTTTTGTATCCATATTTATTTATCTTTCTTTTTAACTGGATCAAATCCTTCGCCACCTCCCAAAAATTTGATTGGATGGCAAGAGAATATTCTTTTTGTTCCTTTTAATGTTCCTTTTATAACACCGAATTCATTTAAGCTATCTATAAAATATTCGGAGCAAGTTGGCAGGTATCTACAACTTGGTTTTAAAAAAGGAGATACAAAAATTTTATAAATTTTAATAATTTTGATTAAAATGATTTTTATAATTTTCATTATTTTATTTTTTCAAATTCATTAAATAAAGTTTCTTTAATTTTTTTATAAGAGTCATTTAAAATGTAAGATTTTGCAATTAGTAAATAGCAATAATTAAAATTAATATTTATTTTTTTTACAGCATCATTCATGATATTTCTTAGTCTTCTTTTAATTTTATTTCTATTTACAGCTTTGCCAATTTTTTTTTTAGTTATAAAACTTATGTTTAATTTGTTTTTATCTTTATCAGATAACTTTTTAAAAAAAATCGTTAAATATTTATTTGATAATTTTTTTCCGTTAAGAATTGATTTAAAATCCTCATTCTTTGAAAGACTAATTATCTTGCTCTTCATTAAACAGTAAGTTTTTTTCTACCTTTGCTTCTTCTTCGTTTTAATAATTTTCTTCCACCTTTAGTTTTCATTTTTGCTCTGAAACCTACTGATTTCTTTCTTTTTCTGTTGCTTGGTTGATATGTTCGTTTCATTCTAAGTTAATTTAATGTTAAATTTCGGTAGTTATACAAATATATATATATAAGTACAGCTATTTTTAATAAGTTTAAAATCAATGAATAAAGAAAAAAAAATTAAATTGTTTTTAGGTTCTACCTATATTTTGATTGTCTTTGTTTTTTTATGGATCTTTTTTAACAATTTTTCAATACAAGATTTTTCAAGTTTCGAATTAATAAAGAATAATAGAAATGCTTTAGAAGAATTAAAAAATCGTAATATCTTAATATCCTGTACAATATTTTTTATAGCTACGATTATTTGGGTTCTTCTACTAGGATTTGGTTCGCCTATACTATTGATTAGCGGATTTATTTTTGGGAAATGGTTAGGCACCTTTCTTGCTGTTTTTGGTTTATCTATTGGAGCTACCCTATTATATATCTTTGCAAATTATTTTCTAAAAGATATCGTAAATCAAAAGTTTTCATCGAAATTTATTAATTTAAATAATAAATTTAAAAAAAATGAGTTTATATTTTTTTTAATTTATAGATTTGTTGGAGGAATTCCTTTTTTTATTTCGAATATTCTCCCAACTATTTTTAATGTTAAAATTGGGAATTTCTTTTTTGGATCTTTAATAGGCATGACTCCACAAATATTTATAGGTGTATCTTTAGGATCGGGTTTTAATAAAATTTTAGAAGAAAATTCAAATCTTCCTAATTTTTTAGATCTACTTTTTACCCCAGATATTTATCTTCCTATCTTGGGATTAATAATTTTAGTATTTTTTGGATTAGTATTAAGAAAAAAATTTATTATTAATTAAATTTGGTGCCCTCAGCAAGAATCGAACTTGCGACCTCTTCCTTACCATGGAAGCGCTCTACCAACTGAGCTATGGGGGCAATAAAATGTTAGATTAGTGTATAAAATAAAATTTTTCAAATTATTGCCTTAATTTTTTTTTAAAATGAGTTATACCTAAATTAAGGAAATGATATGGGAATTCACTACGACTATAAATCTACACGTGGAGCTAAGGCTATGGAAAAGCAAGCAAAGAGAGAGAAAAAACTTGCTGAGAAGAGAGCCAAAAAACAAGCCAAAACAGGACTTGATAATAGTAAACAAGATAAATCAATTCCTATAGATCAAGTAATTACTTTAGATCACCTTACAAATCCTGATAAAAAATAAACTAATGAATTCAAAAAAAGAAAAATTCAGTAAACTCGAAATTGCACTAAAAAAAAATTTGAAAAAAAGAAAAATTTTTCAAAAAAAAATTAAAAAGAATAAAAAATAATGTCAGTTCAGTCTGATAAATGGATTATTAAAATGGCTAAAAATAATGCTATGATAACTCCATTCGAAGATAAACAAATTAGAGGTGATAAAATTTCTTTTGGAGTTTCATCTTATGGATATGATGCTAGAGTTTCTGATGAATTTAAAATATTCACAAATGTAAATTCTGAAATTGTTGACCCAAAAAATTTTAAACCAACAAATTTTATAACAAAAAATAGTTCAGAGTGTATTATACCTCCTAACTCCTTTGTTTTGGCGAGAACAGTAGAATATTTTAAAATTCCAGACGATATTCTTGTGATTTGTTTAGGAAAATCTACATATGCAAGATGTGGAATAATAGTAAACGTAACACCTTTAGAGCCTGGCTGGGAGGGTCATGTAACCCTGGAATTTTCAAACACTACTCCTTTACCTGCTAAGATTTATGCTAATGAAGGAGTTGCTCAATTTATTTTTATTAAAGGAAACGAAAAACCCGAAGTGACTTATGCTGATAGAAAAGGTAAATATCAAGGTCAAAAGGGAGTAACTCTTCCAAAAGTTTAAAATGGAAAAATTTTTGATTAAAGGCCCTTGTAAGATTAAGGGACAAGTCAATATTTCAGGAAGCAAAAATGCTGCTCTTCCCATATTAGCGGCAACCTTACTTTTCGATACACCTGTTATAATTAAAAATTTACCCAGAGTAAAAGATATTGATACAATGTTGAATTTATTAAGTTCTTTAGGATCAAAAATTCAATTAAGTAAAAATAAAAAAATAGTAAGAATATCAAAAACAAGCAAGAAAAGAGTATTTGCATCTTATTCATTAGTTAAAACAATGAGAGCTGGAATTTTGGTTCTAGGACCGTTGTTAGCAAAGTTTAAAAAAGCTCAATGTAGTATGCCAGGAGGATGCAATTTAGGATTAAGGCCAATTGATATTCACTTAAACGCATTAACTCAGTTAGGTATAAAATACAAAATAATCAAAGGTTATGTTCATGCAAGTGCAAAAAAAGGTATCATTGGAAAAAAAATTAAATTTTCAAAAATAAGTGTTGGAGCAACAGAAAATTCGATTATTGCAGCTTGTTTAGGTAAAGGAAAAACTATTTTAAAAAATTGTGCTATAGAACCTGAAATAAAAGACTTAACAAACTTTTTAAATTCAGCTGGTTCAAAAATAAAATGGATTGGAAAAAGGACCATTCAAATTGAAGGTGTTAAATCTCTAAATAGTATAAAATATTCAGTAATGGGTGATAGAATTGAAACAGGTACATTTTGCGTTGCAGCTTGCCTTTCAGAAGGCAATTTAATAGTGAAAAACTTTAATCCCAAACTAATAAACACTGAGCTTAATTTATTAAAGAAAGTAGGAGCAAAAATAAAAACTTTTAAAAATGAAATTCATATAAAAGGACCAAAAAAAATAAAAAATTTAAATAATATTATTACAAAAGAATATCCAAATTTTCCTACTGATCTACAAGCTCAGTTCATGGTTTTGCTTTGCAAGGCTCATGGTAGAAGTACTATCACTGAAAATATTTTTGAAAATAGATTTATGCATGTAGCTGAACTCAGAAGATTAGGGGCTAAGATTTTAATAAAAGAAAATAAAGCTGTTATAGAAGGAAGTACTAATTTTCAAGGTGCAGAGTTAATGTCTAGCGATCTAAGAGCTTCAGTTGCTTTAGTTTTAGCTGCTATAATTTCGAATGGACAATCAATAATCAATAGAATTTATCATTTAGACAGAGGATATGAAAAAATTGAAAAAAAACTTAAAAAGTTAGGAGTTGATATTAAAAGAGTATCTTAATGAGAAGGAAATTCTTAAAAAAAATTATTGCACAATCCCCAGAAGATCTACATATAATATCTGCATGCTGTTCAGAAGCTAAGGTAAATTTAAATGATATCAAATATTTACCTTCTAATAAAATTTTTCTTTTATCAATATCAAGATTCAACATAGAAAGTGAAGGTAAAAAGAAATCGATCAATAGCATTATTAAATTTGAATTTGTGCAATCTTCAAAATCAAAAAATATTGATCAAAATAATGCTGATTTAGTTCTAGAATTATTAGCAATAGATATTTTTAAAAAAGAAGATAATTTTGAAATAACGCTATTATTTTCAAAAAATAGAATTATAACTCTTTCCGTCGAAGTAATTGAAGTAACTTTGGAAGACCAAAAAATAACAAATGATAAAAGTTCTTAACTGTAAAAATAAAAATTTTTCAAAACAACTTTCTATTTTTTTAAATAAAAGAAGGTCTGTAAAACAAGTTGATGCTAAATTAGTAAATCGGATTATAAAAGATGTAAAAAAAAATAAGCTAAAAGCTGTTTTGAAGTATGAGAAGAGATTTAGCAAAAATAATATAATTAGACCAAGCTCAAAAAAAATTAATAAATCAATAAAATCTTTGAATACAAAAATAAAACGAGCAATAGACTTTGCTTATAATAGAATCTTAAATTTTCACTCAAGGCAAAAATTTAAAAATATTTCTTATATAGATAAATTTAAAAATAAGTTAGAATATAAGTATGTTCCAATTAAATCTGTTGGAATATATGTGCCATCAAATCTTCCTTCAACTTTATTAATGAATGCAATTCCAGCAAAGCTTGCGGGCGTGAAGAAAATTATTTTAGCAAATCCAGATTTAAATTCAGCAGTTTTGTATGCTGCAAGAAAAATTGGAATAAAAGAAATATATTCTATGGGAGGAGCACAAGCTATAGCAAGTTTGGCATATATTCAAAATGTAAATAAAATAGTCGGACCTGGAAATATTTATGTGGCCAAAGCAAAAAGAGAAGTCTTTGGAGATGTAGGAATTGAAGGAATGATAGCAGGACCATCAGAAATTACTGTCGTTGCAGATAAAAATACAAATCCAAATGAAGTTATTACTTCACTTGTTGCACAAGCTGAACATGATGTAAATTCACAAAGTATATTAATTACAAAAGACAAAAATTTAATAAAAAAATTAAATAAAAATATTTTTAAAAATCTAAAAAATTTACCAAGAAATAAAATAGCTAGTAAAAGTTTGAAAAGTAACGGTTTAATTATTTGTGCACAAAACGATAAACAAATAATTAGAGTAATTAATGAAATTTCTCCTGAGCATTTAGAACTTAACGTTAATAATTATAAAAAATATTTAGGTAAAATATATAATGCTGGCAGTATATGCATTGGAAAATATTCACCAATGGCAGTGACTGATTATAATAGTGGAACAAATCATGTCCTTCCAACTATGGGAACAGCTAAATTTTCATCTGGATTGAGTGTAAGTGAATTTTATAAAAAAATTAGCCACATAAAACTATCAAAAAAAGGTATTGAGAAAATAGGAGAATACGCTACACATCTCGCAGAGTATGAAAAATTAGAAGGCCATGCTCAAAGTATAAAATCAAGAATGAGGAGAAAATAAATTTGTCAAAACAAGACTTATTAGAATTCAAAGGTAAGGTTATTGATTTATTGCCCAATGCTATGTTTAGAGTAAGACTTGAAAATGATCATATAGTTACTGCTCATACAGCAGGAAAGTTAAGAAAGAATAGAATAAGAGTGCTTCAAGGTGACAATGTTACAGTCGAAGTAACTCCATATGATTTGACAAAGGGTAGAATTATTTTTAGATTTTAAATTAATGGCTTCGTAGCTCAGTTGGTAGAGCAGAGCCCTGAAAAGGCTTGTGTCGCTGGTTCGAGTCCCGCCGAAGCCACCATTAATTTTTAATTTATTTTTCCAATAATGCTTGCATTCAATTTTAAAATCTAATAATTATCCCGCTAGCTGAAGTTTAGCTAAGTTTAATACAATAAAGAAAGAGTAAAAATAAGTATGAGTACATTAAAAGGAAAAGTAAAGTGGTTCAACGGTAAGAAGGGCTACGGATTTATAGAAAGAGAAGACGGAGAAAAAGATTGTTTCGTTCATGCAAGCGCAGTTCGTGAAGCAGGACTTCGTTTTTTGAATGAGAACGACGCTGTGGAATTTGAAATTCAGGACGGAGACAAAGGTCCAAGCGCAGTGAATTTAAAGAAAACATCTTAAAATTTATTTCATTTAAAATATTTGTATAGGGATAAGGTAGCTTAAAAGCTATATTTATTCCTATACAATTCATTCTTGCATTTTAATTTTTAGGTGCTATTTAACCTTCAATGATTAATAAAAACATAATATTCAGAAATACACACAGACATCATTTTCATGCTGGCTGAAAGCTAGCTATTTAATCATTTTATAAATTTAATTTTATCCACATTTAGTATAAAACAATAACAGGAGCACGAGTAGCTCAGTTGGTTAGAGCAGCGGTTTGTGGAACCGAAGGTCGGCAGTTCGAATCTGCCCTCGTGTACCAAAAAATGGAAAAACAAAATAAATTAATTCCTAGTCTTGCAAAAGGTTTTAAGGATAGGTGGGGAAAAGAGTTAGCCCTTAAGAAAAAAATAATAAACACTATAGAACAAGTTTTTATTAACTATGGTTTTGAACCATTAGAAACACCGCCTTTTGAAAAAAGTGAAAATATAGGTTCGTTTCTTGCAAACGATGAGACTAATCCTATGAGCGATGTATTTTTATTTAAAGATGAAAAGGAATCTTTAACATTAAGATATGATTTGAGTGCACCACTAAGCAGATTCGTTGCTCAAAATTTTAGGGATCTTGTATTCCCTTATAAAAGATATGCTTATGGAGATGTTTTTAGACAGGAAAAAGCTGACAGTGCTCGTTTTAGATCTTTTACACAATTTGACTCAGATATAATTGGTGATGCAAATGAAGCCCAAGTAGATGCAGAAATATGTAATATTATTGCTGACTCATTTTTAAGTTGTGGTCTTAATAAAAACCAATTTACCATAAATGTATCTAATAAAAAAATTCTTCAGGGTTTATTAGCTGAACTTAAAGTTGAAGAACAAAAACAATATAAAGTTTTAAAATCTATAGATAAGTTAGATAGAATAGGTTCAGATGGAGTTGGTGAACTATTAAAGCAAGGAAGAAAAGATAAGTCTGGAGCATTTACAAAAGGTTGTGAATTGTCCAACGATCAAGTTTCAGAAATATTAAGCTTTCTGAATTTAAAAAAAATTAAAGAACTAAAAACAAATTTAAAAAATTTCCTTTCAGTCGAAGGTGTTCAAGAATTGGAAGAGTTATTAGAAGTAATTTCATATGGTAAAAATATAGATTTAGTTAAAGTTGATGTTACAAAAATTAGAGGTTTGAGCTATTACAGCGGTTTTTTAGTAGAAACTAATCTTAATTTTAAAGCTAAAAATATAAAAGGAAAAGAAATTGAAATAGGAAGTTGTGCGTCTGGTGGTCGTTATAATAATTTAATAGCAAGATTTAAAGGTGCAGACTACAAAGGAAGTGGAATGTCAATTGGGATAGACCGATTACTCTATGCTTTAAATCAGTTAGAAGATATAAATGTAGATACAAAACAACCAGTATTAGTTTGTGTATTAGACCAAAAGTATATTCAACAATATTATAATATTTTAAACGAGTTAAGATCAAATGGAATTCAGTCTGAAATATATTTGGATAAAAATAAAAATCTAAAAAAACAACTTCAATATGCTGATCGAAAAAATATAGAATTAGCAATAATTGGTGGCGAAAATGAATTTAATGATAATAAATTAGTTATAAAAAAACTAACTTCTTCAAAAGAAAACGATCAAATCATTATAAATAGAAACGATCTAATAAATGAAATCAAAAAACTTATCTGAAAATATACTTAGATCAATAAAAGTTAAAGGTTTTAAATTTATAGAATTAGATTCTGTAATCGAAACAAATCACATTGTTGAAAGATCAGGTGAATCTTTCAGAAGATTTATTTTTTCATTTAATGATCAAAATGGAAATGAACTTTGCTTAAGACCCGATTTAACAATTGCTTCTTGTCTACGATATTTAAATGAAAGGATTAAGGGAACAGCAAAAGTACATTATTATGGTCAGGCATTTAGAAAGAATTTAAACAAAACTGACCCAATAATAAGAAATCAAATAGGTTTTGAAATTATTGGATCTAAAGATGAAAAAAAAGATGATAAACAAATCGTTGAAACATCTCTTAAATCATTATCTAAATTTAATTATTCATCAGGTAATCTAGTTATAGGAAATGTTGAGATATTTAAATTGTTATTAAATAAACTTGATATTCCAAAAAGGTGGAGGTTAAGGTTGCAGAGACATTTTTGGAGAGAAAGTTATTTCAATGATTTACTAAAAAGATTAGAGACTAACTCAGATGTAGATCCCACGATTGTTGAAATTGATAAAAAAAAATATCAAAGAATGTTAAAAGGTAATCAATCAAGACAAATTGCAGGAAGATCAGTTAATGAAATTTTATCTAGATTTAATAATAAAATTAAAGATCCAAGACGTGCAAAAAAAGGAAGAAATGTTTCAAAAATTATAAAAGAATTTCTAAAAATAAACTGCCCTATAGATCAGGCGGCAAATAAATTAAATCTATTTTTTAAAAAAAATAAAATTAATCTAAGGGTTCAAAAAGATTATTTTCCTATTCTTAAAAATAAATACGCTAAATTAAATATTAAATTTTCAGCATCTTTTGGAAGACAGCTTGAATATTACACGGGCATGGTTTTTAAAATTGATATTAAATCTAAATCAAAAAAAATTAACATAATAAATGGTGGTAGATATGATAATCTTATAGGCGATCTTGGGTCTTCTAAAATAATACCAGCTGTTGGAGCGGCCATTAACTTAAACAATTAAATGATTAGAATAGGAATACCAAGCAAAGGAAGACTTAGAAAAGATACTTTAAATGTATTTAGCAAGAAAAAACTAAAAATTTTATCTGAAAGAGGTGAAAGAGATTTATTTGGATTTATTAAAAATTATAAAAATATCAAAATAACCTATCTTCATGCAAGAGAGATTGTTGAAAGACTTGGAGATGGATCATTAGATATTGGATTTTCTGGATATGATTTACTTAAAGAAAGTGAAATTAACATTCAAAAAAAAGTAATTGTTAAGAAAAGATATAATTTTGGTAACGCCACATTAGTAATTGCTATTCCCAATGATTGGATTGATGTTCAAACAATAGCAGACCTTGAAGAAATAGCTTTTGAATTTAAAGATAAAAAGAAGAGTAGAATAAGAGTTGCAACTAAATATCCTAATTTAACAAGAGAATTTTTATTCTCGAAAGGTGTTACTCAGTTTAAATTAGTTAAAAGCCTTGGTGCTACAGAAATTTATCCTTTTACAGGATCATCAGAGATTATAACTGATATCACTTCAACTGGCGAAACATTAAAGGCAAATAACTTAAGAATTTTAAAAGACGGCGAAATACTTAAATCACAAGCATGTTTAATGATTTCTAAAAAAAGTCAAAAAATAAAAGGTTTCAAAAGGATTTTAAACATACTTTCTAAATAAGTTACTTAAAGTTGATTTATAGTTAATCAAGTATATCCTACGAATCATGGACAGTTTATTATCAATATTAGTTAGTATTTTAATATTAATTAGCTTACTTATTTTATATTTCCAGCTTAAGAATAAAACTAGACAAGAAGAAAATCCTAATCAAAAAATTCAGGAAGAAATAAACTCCTTGAGAAATTCATTAAATGAATCTTTTGGCAGCATGTCTAAGGACATGGCAAAGGATTTTACGGCATCTTTTGGATCTATGACAAAAGAAATAGCAAAAGACATGACAGGCGCATTAACTAAAGTGGATGAAAAAGTTGCAGCCTTTAATACTCAAGTAGAAAATTTAAATAAAAGCCAAGAAGATATAAATAAAGTTTTAGCAGGAGTTAAAAAATATGGAACTCTTGCTGAGTTTTCATTAGATGCATTAATAAAAGATTTGTTACCTTCATCTCAATATATGATCAATGTTAAAATGAAAGAGGAAACAGGTGAAAATGTAGAATTTGCAATTAAACTTCAAGATGGAGTTTTAGTCCCTGTAGATAGTCACTTTCCAGTAGAAAAATTTAAAGCCATTGATGATGCTTATCAAGCAGATGATAAGAAGGCAGCAGCAGAAGCTAGAACAAAATTAGCAAGAGCATTTAAAGATAAAGCTAAAAGTGTAAAAGAAAAATATATAGTTCCACCAAAAAGTACAGATTTTGCTATAGTTTATGCTCCCACAGAGAGTTTATTTTCAGAATTAACTTCATACCAAGATCCAGTAACAAAAGAATTATTAACCCAGGAATTAATGAAAAAATATAAAGTTGTAATTTTAGGACCTAATACTCTTTCAGCTTATTTGCAATCTTTGCATATGGGCTTTCAAACATTGAAAGTTCAGAAACATGCAACTGAAATTTATGATCATTTAAAAACAATAAGTACTAGATTCTCAAAACATTTTGATGGAATTATTAATCTTAGAAAAAAATTGGAAGAAGCAATGAGTGCTGTTGATAAGTTTGGAACAGATGCAAGATCAATTACAAGAACCTTAGAAAATATAAAGGATCCAGGTCAAATTGAAATAGCAGCCGAAAAAGAAAATGTTGAAAAATTTGAAGACCACTCAAAGCAGCTTAAAAATTAAATTTCTTTTCAATTTAAATACACTTATAAGAGACTCTATGAAATGGAATAATAAATTTAATTATCCAAAATCATCAAGATCTATTGAAGATGGAATGAGAAAATATTTATTTGGTGAAGAAAAATTGCCAAGCGTAACTTCTATATTAAGTGCTACAAAATCTGAAGAAGATAAAGCGTCTTTGGAGCTTTGGAAACAGAGAGTAGGGCATAAAGAAGCAAATAGAATTAAATCTGAAGCAAGTAGCAGAGGTACATCTATGCACTCTTATATTGAAGATTACCTCAGAGGCAGAATAAATGAAAGTTTTTTTGAAAGTAATGAACAATATAAAAATATGGCTAAAGAAATTATTCAAAAAGGTTTAAAGGGAAAACTTGAAGAAATATATGGTATGGAGGAAACGTTGTATTATCCAAATAAATATGCTGGTACCGCAGATTTAATTGGTCAATATAAAGGCAATATTTGTATAATTGATTTTAAGCAGAGCAATAAACCAAAAAAAGTTGATTTTATTCAAGATTATCTACTACAACTAGGCGCATATACTTTGGCTCATGATGTTGTTTATGAGACAAAAATGTATGCAGGTATAATTCTACTTTGTACAAAGGATATATTATTTCAGGAATTTAAAATTGAAGGAGCCGAATTAGCAATGTATCAAAACTTATTTTTAGGAAGATTAAAAAAATTTAATGAAATTAATAATTTAGCTTGACTTTCTATAATCTGTTCATAAAAAAGAAAATACTAACCGGCTACTTGTTTAGATGCTTAAGTTTAGTCTTAAAAACTATCCAAAACATCATAAAATCTAGCTTTAACAAGGTGATTTAACTATGAAACTAGCTATATGGGATATAGAAAGCTCAGGGGCTTCAACTGACTGGTCCTCAATAATTGAAATTGGGGGAGTTTTGGTTGATGAAAATTTTAAAGAAATAGATCGATTTAATTTGAGATGTAGTTTACCTGAAGGTGAAATTTTTCAGGCAATGGCTTTAATAGTAAATCGTACTTCTATCAAACAACTGACTCAAACAAATTTAAGTCATTATCAAATGCTTGGAGAAGTTGAAAAAATATTTAAAAAATGGAGTCCAGCAATCTTTTTAGGTTGGAGTTCGATAGGCTTCGATGAAGAACTTATTAGGAAAGAATTTTTTAAAGGACTTAGATATCCTTATATTACAAGCACTGCACCAAATAAAAGACATGATGGAATAAATATTGCAAGAGCAGCATATGCAGTAGATCCTTCAATTTTACAAACTGAAATAAATGAAAAGAATAATGTTGTATTTAAATTGGAGTCACTTGCAAGAATGCAAGGATTAGATACAAGTGATGCTCACTCAGCAATAGCCGATGCTGAGTTAACAACCAAAATTTTAAATATTGTAAAAAAAAAACAGAAAAATACTTGGGAATCTTTTTTAAAAACTGCAAATAAATCAGATACAGAAACTATTATAAAAAAAGGAGAAATAATAACGCTCAACGAATATTATTATGGAAAATCTAGACTTCATCTAGTTGTGCCATTACATCCTAAATATTGCGTTCATCCTATTTACCATGGTTGGTATTATTCTGTAGATTTAAGAACTGACGTTGAACCATTGCTTAATCTTTCAATTAATGAATTAAAGAATGAAATGAAAAAAACTCCAAAGTTTTTGAGAACCATCAGAGCTAACAAAGCCCCAATAATTATTGGATCAGAATTTGGAATGAAAGTAGAGCCTTACAATAATATAGACTTAAATTTATTAAAAAAAAGAGCTTATCTTGTTCAAAAAGAAGAAAAATTTTCACAAAATATTCTTACAGCTTTAAGAGAAGTAGCAGAAGAAAAAGAACAATCAAAATCACAGGAAGATATTTATGCTGAAGAAAGTATTTATACTCAATTTACATCGAATAAAGATACTGCACTTTTTCCTGCATGGCACGCCGCATCATGGAAAGATAAATTGAATTTATTAGATAAATTTGATGATGAAAGACTAGTAGGTTTTGGAAAAAAAATAATTTATCAGGAAGCGCCTGAGACTTTGCCTCCAGAAATGTTTAAAAAAATTAAAAGAGAAATTGCTAAAAGAATATTAAGCGAAAGAAAAGAAAGATGGTGGACAATCCCTACTTTATTTACAGAGATAGATACATTGAGAGAAAAATACACCAATGAAAATGATCATGATAAGCTAAATCTTCTAGATGAATTCAATAATTATGCAATGGTGATACAGAAAAAGTACGAAAATGCTTAATGTTAATAAATTTAAATTACCTTTTTTACCAGTTGATTTAAAACAATAACTTTATATAAAAATATCATGGCAACTTTAAAAGTAACTGATGAAAATTTTGACACTGAAGTTATAAAGTCTTCAAAGCCAATAGTAGTTGACTTTTGGGCAGAATGGTGTGGACCTTGTAAAATGATTGGTCCAATTTTAGAGGAAATTTCAGACGAGATGGTAAATGATGTTTCTATTGCAAAACACAATATTGATGAAGAGCCCAACACTCCAACTAAATACGGAGTAAGAGGAATACCTACTATGTTATTATTTAAGGATGGAGAATTAAAATCTACTAAGGTTGGGGCTACTCCTAAGTCTGATATAGTTTCTTGGATAAAAGAAAATATTTAATTTAGTTTTAAAACTTCTCCTGCAAGATATAAAGATCCTGTAATTAAAATAATATCATTTTCAGATACTGGACAAGAGGTAATAGCTTCAACTATTGAATTTTTAAATTGAGTTTTTTTATATTTATCCAGTTTTTTTTTTAAATCTTCACCTTTAATTGCATTTAGTTGATTTGGAATATCAATTGTAGTTAATGAAGAAATATTTTTAAAATAACTTATATATTTTTCATGATCTTTATTTGCCATCATTCCTATTACTATATGTTTTTTACAATTTATTTTTTCTAGATGTTCGCTTAAAACTTTTGCACCCAATGGATTGTGTGAGCCATCAACATATATTTTATTATTTTTGCATAAATCTTTTAATTTACCTTTTTTGATTTCTTGAAATCTGGCAATACTTTGAATTTTAGTAATACCAGTTTTTATATTATCATCACTCACATTCAAATTAAGTTTCCTTATTGTTGCAATAGCTGTTGATATATTCTCCATTTGAAAACTTCCTAATACATTTGGCTGAGGTAATTTTAAACTTCCAAATTCGTCCTCATAATATATGAAACCATTTTCATTTAAAGAATAGCTAAATTTTTCGTTAAATATTATTTTATTTGATTTATTATTAGAGATATTTTTTTTTATTAAATTTAAAGTTTCTTTTGAACTTTGTTTGGCTATAAATATATTTGAATTTAATAAATTTGATGTTTTTTCAAAAACTATTTTTTCTATTGTTTTTTCATTTTCAGGAAGCCAGTCTAGATGATCTAAACCTATAGAAGTTATAATACTTGCTAAATTTTTATTAATTATATTAGTTGCATCAAAACGATGAAATAAACCACTTTCTATTATATTGATATTATCTTTAAATTTCTCAGCTCCATAAAAGTAAGCTGCGGTTAATATTTCAAAATAAGTGATAGGATCACCATTATTTATTTCTTCAACTTCAAAAAGTAATTTTGCAAGATTTGCATCAGATATTTCTTGATCATTATAAACAAATCTTTCATTAATTTTTAGAATATGTGGACTAGTATAAATATTACAATTAATATTTGCTTCTTTGAGTATTGCTCTTATCGCTTGAATAGTAGAATATTTTCCATTAGTTCCTACCACAGAAATACATCTACTAAGATTTTGAGGATTCCCTAATTTTTCACAAAGTTTTTTAACTCTATTTAAACTTAAATCTATTTCTTTAGGATGCAGCTTTTGTAAGCGGCTCAATATTTTCTGAAGTTTCATCTAGATTATTTAAATTTACCTCAGAATTTTTCTTAAGCAATATTGATAAAAGAGTACTTATTTCTTTTCGTAAGTCTTTTCTTTGAACTACTCTGTCAACAAAACCATGTTTTTCTACAAATTCTGCGGTTTGAAAATCTGGGCTAAGTTCTTCCTTAACTGTTGCTTGAATAACTCTTTTCCCTGCAAATGCTATCAAACATCCAGGTTCAGCAAAATGAATATCACCAAGCATGGCAAATGAAGCAGTTATTCCTCCAGCCGTTGGATCAGTGAAACAAACTATATAAGGTAAGTTATTTTTTTTGAGTTCGTTAATTGCAAGTGTGGTTCTAGTCATATTTGCTAATGCAATAGGAGATTCAAACATTCTTTGGCCACCCCCGCAAGGGAAGAAGACGTAAGGTGTCTGGTTGTCAATTGCATACTGCACCCCATAAATTATTGCTTCGCCTTCAGCAGCTCCAACTGAACCACCAATAAAATCAAAATTGATTGCACCTGCTGTAACTTCAATTCCATTTATTTTTCCTCTTGCAATCATTACTGCGCAGTCTTGGTTAGTTTTTTTTCTAGCTATTTTTAATCTGTCTTTATATGACTTTGTATCTTTCCAATTTAATGGGTCCTCCGAAGGTATTGGAGTTTCTAATAATTGGTAAGAGTTTTTTCCAAAAAAAATATCAAACCTTTGTCTGCATCCTATTCTATGATGTTTATTGCAAGCACTACAAACCCATAAATTTTCTTCCAAGTCTTTTTTTAAAATTGGTCCCTTACAACAACTGGTCCAATCGGAATTTTCAATTTCTTCTTTTGAAGGTCTTTTTTTTAAAACCTTTTTAATTTTTTCTCCAAATTTTATTGCTTTTGTTAACCAGTTCATAAAATTTTATTTTTTAATCTTTTTACTATCCTACTTACATTTATGACAGGATTTTGTCCATTTTTTAAACTTTTTGTAATTTCTTTACAAATAGCGCTTCCGACTACTAATCCATCAGCATTTTTAAGTTTAGAAATTGTTTTTTCGGTTATACCAAAACCTATTACACAATTTTTTTTAGGATTAATTTTTTTTATTTTTTTATAATTTGACAAAATTTGCTTTGGTGAAACTTTTAATTTTCCACCTGTCGTAGACAACATACTAATATAATAAATCATATTATGAGAGTCTTTTATAATTTTTATTAATCTTTCTTTTGAAGTAGTTGGAGACAATAATTGAATAAAACTTATTGAATTTGATTTACATTTTTTTGCAAAATTCTTATTTTCTGGCCAAGGTAGATCGACAACAATTAATCCATTTACCCCAGAGCTTTTACATTTTTTTATAAATTTATTTTCACCGTATTGATAAATCATATTATAGTAACCCATCAAAATAACAGGTTTTGAATTTTTTGTTTTTTTAAAAATTCTAACTAGCTGAAATACATCTGAGATTTTAATTCCATTTTTAATTGCTCTATATGCGCTCGTCTGTATTTGGCCACCGTCTGCTATTGGAGTATTATGAGGAAATCCAATTTCACATATATCAACATCCTTTGAAATTGATTTTAATATATCTAAAGATTTCTTTTTAGTACTATCACCAGCAACAGTATAAGTTAAAAAAGCTGGTCTATTATCTTCTCTGGCTTTTTTAAAAGCTAAACTTATAAATTTATTCATATTTTTTTTCCCAACTTTTTTCTTAATATGTCTCTATCCTTTTTTGCATCTCCACATGAGTTAACGATTACAATTGTATTTTTACTTAACTTAGGAGCAATTTTAATTGCTTCAGCAAACGCATGACTTGGTTCTAAGCTTGGATTAATTTTTTCAAGTTTTGTAACAAGTTTATATGCATTTAATGCATCTTCGTCAGTCGCATAAGTGTATCTTGCTCTTTTTGTATCTTTAAGAAAGCAGTGTATTGGACTTACACCAGGATAATCTAGTCCAGCACTAATAGACTCAGTTTCTTTAATTTGACCTTCGCTGTTTTGACAAACATATGAAGCCGCTCCATGCAATACTCCTAATTTAGCCCCTCTACTTAAAGGAGCAGCATGTAGTTTTGATTTTTTTGGACCTCCCGCTTCTACTCCAATTAATTCTATTTGTGATTTAGGATAATCAACAAATTCACTCCAAAATCCATAAGCAGAACTTCCTCCACCAACACAATTAATTAATTTAACTTTATTAGGAATTTTATTAAATTTTTTCTTAATTTGTTTTTTTAATTCTCTTGAAATTTGTGAAGTGCTCCAGCCACAAATTTTAACAAATATATTTGGTCCAACGGTGGAACCAACACACATATGAGTAGTGTCACAATTAGAAACCCAATATCTCATGCACTCACTGACAGCATCAACTAAAGTTTGACTGCCTGAAAACACTGGCACAATTTCAGCGCCGTTTTTTCTCATTGCATCACAGTTAGGTTTTTGTCGCTTAATATCTTTTGCTCCCATAAAAATTTTGCATTTGAGACCAAATTTTTTAGCAGCCATGCTTAACATTTTGCCAGCATATCCCGCTCCGGTATCACCTACTATGTATTTTTTTCCCATATTTTTGCAAATTAATGCATGGACCGTTGCATTATATATTTTATGGGCTCCTCCATTAGCATCAGAAACAACTTTTGCCCAAATTTGAGCACCACCTAAATATTCAGTTAAATTTTCTAATTTTATAAATCGGGTAGGAGATCCAATATAGTTCTTAAAATAGAAATTTCTTTTTTTAATGAAATTTTTATTTTTTCTTAATTTTTGAAAATCTTTTGTAAGGTCATCTATAGGTTTTTTTAATGTTTCAGGTATAAAACTTCCTCCAAACTTACCACCCCAGAAACCAAATTTATCATGTTGATCTATTAATGGAATTTTTCTTTTAAGTTTCATAATTTAATTTTTTTATATTATTTAAAAAAGTATTAATTTTTGAAATATCTTTTTCTCCCAGCGTTTCTAAGCTTCCTGAGATATCAATAATATCTGCTATTTTAATATATTTATCAAGCTTATCATTATATTGAATATTGCCTGCCAACATTTTATTTATAGACTTAGGTACGTTATCTAGTAACTTATGATCAAAACCAACAGATTTTTCAAAACCTTTACTATCAAATAATATAATATCAGAAATTTTTTCGTAATCTTTGTAACCTAATACATCATTAATATTTTCAATTGTAAGAGCGGTAATTATTTTAATATTTAAATTTTGTTTTATTATTTTAGTTCTTTCTGCACCAACTTTATAAAGTTGAAGATAATCAAATTTTAATTCTTTAATTTTTTTAAGTATAAAATCATCAGGATCAACCAAAACACAAACAAATTTAACATTTTTTTTATTTGTATTTACTAATTTTTTTAAATCTTCGAATTCTAAATATCTTTTAGACTTTGGATAGTTGGCAATGAATCCAACAAATTTTGGAGGATATTCGTGATTAACAATATAACTTAAAGTTTTTGGACTCTTGACTCCACAAATCTTAGCATCCATATTAATTTAAGTGATTTATTAAAGTATGAATATTTTTTTTTATATTACCTTTAGTTATAGGTCTTCCTACAACAAGCCAATCACTTCCATTTTTATAAGCTTGTTTAGGAGTTAAAATTCTCTTTTGATCATTTGCTTTGGAACTAAATCTTATACCAGGAGTTATTATTTCTTTTTTAAATACTTTTTTTACTATTTTTACTTCTTGAGCGCTACAAACTATGGCATCTAAATTTAATTTATTAGCTAATTTAGCCTGATGAACAACTAATTTTTTTACATCTTTGTTAAATCCTATTTTTTTTAATGCATTATTGTCTAAAGATGTAAGTATTGTTACACCTGTTAACTTAATTTTACCTGAAACTTTTTTAGCAGCTTTGAGAGCTTCTTCTCCTGAACTGATATGCATTGTCAAATAATCAACTTTTAAATCTCTTATGGCTTTAATTGCCGATACGCATGTGTTTGGTATATCATGGAGCTTAAGATCAGCAAAAACAATTTTATTTTTAAGATTAGCTATAAAATTTCTTCCATTTTTAGAATTTAAGAACTCTAAACCAAACTTATATCCAATTTTTAATTCCGAATTTTTTGTATTATTGATTATTTTCCTAATTTTTGAAATATTATTAGTATCGCATGCAATAAAAACTTTATATTTTTTCATTTATTTTTTTAGACCATTCTTTAGAAATTTTCATTAATACTGTTTTTTTTTCTGGAGTATTAATCTTTTCATTTGTTTTTGGATTTCTTGAAATTCTAGCTTTTTGAATTCTTGACTCAATTGTAAATATATCTCTAAGCTCAACTCTTTCTCCTCTTTTTAAAGAATTTTGCATTTCCTCTAGAATTATATCAACTAGTTTTACAAGATCTCTTCTTAGAAAATTAGGATAATTATTTGATAATTCTTTAATTAAGTCTGATTTTACGACTGACAATTTATTTTATTTATTCAGATTCTTTTTTCTTCTTTATATCATCTAATTTTTCTGAAAGCGATGAGAAAGGCAAATTTTTTCCACTTAGTGGGCTTGAAAATTTAGATACTGCTTCTTTATTTTGAAGTTCTTCAAGTAATTTAATACTTAGAGAAACTTTTCTTTTGTCTAAGTTCAAATCAGCAATAGCCGCATCGATTCTTTCTCCACCAACAAATCTGGAAGGTCTAGCATCAGCGGAATTCATAGCAATTTGAGATTTTTTAATTAAAAGCTCTATTTCACATCCTTCTGGCTTGACCATTAAGCCTTTATTGTCGGATGAAGTTACTTTTACAGTTATGGCATCATTAATTTTTTTATCTTTAAACCATTCAAAAGGATCTTTTTGTAGTTGTTTTAATCCAACTCTAACTTTTTGTTCGTTATTTTTGATTTCTAAAATTTTGACTTTTAATTTATCACCCTTTTTATATTTATTTAATTCCTCTTCTGGTTTACCTGAGTAAGAAAGGTCGTTAGAATGTAAAAAACCATCAATATCAAAGTCATCTAATTTAACATAAAGCGCATACTCATTTAAATTGCTTACAACTCCATTTATTTCAGAACCGACTGGAAAATTGTCTTCAAGAGTTTTGTAAGGATTTTCAATTGTTAATTTATGAGATATTGCTACTCTTCTTTTTTCTTTGTCTATTTCAGTTATAACACAATCAATTTGATCACCAATTTTAAATAATTTTTTTGGTGATATATTTTTTTTAGTCCAACTAATCTCGCTTGAGTGAAGCAAAGTACTTAATCCAGCCTCTAGCTCGCAGAAACATCCATAATCAGTAATCTTAACAACTTTAACTTTATATGGTTTTCCAATTTCATAGTTAGAAATATGCTCGAAAGGATCTGGAGAAAGTTGTTTAATAGAACAACCTATTTGTAATTTTTCCATATCAATAGAAATTATTTTTAAATCATGTTTTTCACCAATATTAAAAATCTCATCAGGATGGTTTACTCTAGAATAAGAAATTTCTTGCAAATGGACCAAAACATCAATTTCATTGTTTACTTCAAAAAAGCAACCAAAAGAGGAATAGCCTTTAACAACTGCATCCTTTATGATGTCACCAACTTTAAATTTTTCAATTATTTTTACTTTATCTTCTTTTTTATTAGACGAAACTACTTGTCTTCTAGATACAACGCTATTTCCTCTTACCATATCAAGCTTAATTAGAGCAAATTTCTGTTCAACGCCGATCAAATGATCTATATTTTTTATTGGCTTATCTGAAATTTGAGAACCAGGACAAAACATTAGGGAACCAGTTTCCACATGTTCTACAATCACACCACCTTTAGTTTTTTGGGTAATTTTTCCATTAATTAGCTCGTTATTTTCATAACATTTTACTAATTGATTCCAACCTTTGATTTTTTGAGCCTTTTGAGCTGAGACAATAACCTCGCCGTTTCTGTCTTCGATCTTTTCTAATAATACAGGTATTGTTTCTCCTTCTACAATCTTATCCTTCATTCCAATCATTTTAATTTCATTAATATCTATAACTGGTTCGCTTTTTAGTCCCGGGATAAAAAGAAAAACATATTTATTTGTAATTTTGGTTATTTTACCTTCAATAATTTTACCTTCTTCTATTTTAGTTTTTGATAGTTGACTATTTAGTAATTCTTTGAATTGCTTGGTTGCTGGAGATGATAGGTCTTTATAAATTTCCATTAATTATTTAATTTCCTGTCCATAATTGCTTTTATTTTTTTAAAGCACGATTTGATACTATCTTTACTGGTATTAAGCAATATGCTATCTGAAGTTTTTTTTAATTTGCCATATTTTCTATTTTTGTCCGAAAAATCGCGCTTTTTTAAGGATGTTAAGACTTGATTATAACTAATTTTCTTATTTAATTTTTGGTATTCTTTGTAACGCCTCATGGCTCTTGTTTGTATATTTGCTGTTATATAAAATTTAAACATTGCATCTTTGCATATAACACTGCCAATGTCTCTTCCATCAAGGACAGAACCATTATATTTTTTTGGAGGATTGTATGCACACTTAGTTTGAAAATTTCTAACAATTTTTCTTATTTTTTTATCTTTAGCTATAATGGAAGCCATTAAAGCTACACTATCAGTTAACAAATTTTTATTATTAAGGTCTTTAATTTTAAGTTTATTAATTTTATTTTTAATCAAAGTATAAGTAAAGTTTTTCGGATTTTTTAATTTTAACATACCAACAAATCTGTAAATTTTCCCAGTATCAAGGTAGAATAAATTATAATGTTTGGAAATTAGTTTAGCTTGCGTACCAGCTCCAGCAGCAGCAGGCGAGTCAATCGCAACAGTTATAATTTTTTTTCTTTGTTTCAATTTATTTTTGCTCCAAGTTTTTTTAAAATATTAATAAATTTTGGAAAAGAAGTATTTATAGATTCTTTATCATGAATCTGCCACCTTCCACCAAATGTCAAAGCAGTTATACAGCCCATCATAAAAACTCTGTGATCCTTCAAAAATTTTTTTAAATAATATTTACTTTTTAAATTAATTTGAGGTTTGCCATAAATTTTAATATCATTTTTTTTTCTTAAAACTTTAATTCCAATCATTTTAAGAAATTTAACAGCTACATCTAGTCTAGGACTCTCTTTTTTATTTAGCTCTCCCAAATCTTTAAATACTGATACTCCATTAGCTTTAGCTGCAACTAAAAATATTATTAAAAATTCATCTATAGCAGAGCTATTTAATTTTGAAGGACAATATATTGATTTTAAATTTTTTGTACTTCTTACATAAATATCTGCTGTTTTTTCACCTTTGTATATTTTTTTATTTTTAAGAATTATATTTGCGTTCATTTTATTTAGAATTTTAATTATTCCAATTCTGCTATCGTTAATATTTATTTTTTTTAAAATTAATTCTGAATTTTTTGACAATAGAGTTAAAACTATGAAAAAAGCACTTGAGCTTATATCTCCTGGAATAATATAATCGAAAGAATTATATTGCTGTAATCCAGTAACTTGAATTAAATCGTATTTTTTTTCTTTTTTAATTTTTATAGGAATTTTTAAGAATTTAAAAAACAATTCAGTATGATTTCTTGATTTTTTTGCCTTTATTCTAGTTATCCCTGGTGTATTTAAGGCTGCCAACATAACTGCACTTTTGCATTGCGCACTTCCCTTATCTTCAACATAATTTATTGGTCTTAAAAAATTTGTTCCCTTAATTTCAACTGGCAAAAAATTTCCTTTAGATTTGATATTTGCTCCAAAGCTTTTTAAAGGCTCAGTTATTCTCGAAAAATCTCTTTTTGATAAACTTTTATCTCCAATTAATCTAATTTTTTTTTTAGATTTAACTAAGAGGCCTAATATCAATCTCCCCAAAGTTCCAGAATTACCTGAATTTATTACTGTATTATTTTTTGGCTCAAAACCGTTTAATCCAAAGCCATCAATTTCGTATATTTTACCTTTTTTTTTACATTTAATTCCTAGTTTTTTTATCGCTTTTAAGGCATTTAAAACATCTTCGGATTCCAAAAGGTTATATATTCTAGATTTACCAATGGCTTGTGAAGCAAGCAATACCGCTCTTATAGACAGACTTTTATCTGAACTTACTTCAATTGTTTTTTTAAAAGTAGGTATTTTTTTGTTTATTAAAATTTGATTAGGCATTGATGAATTAGTTTATCTTAAATTCATCTCCAAAGTATGCTGATCTAGCGTTAGAGTCATTAATAATTTCACTAGGACTTCCAGAAGCAATAATTTTTCCATTTGAGAGGACTATAGCTCTATCTACACAGCTCAAAAGGTCTCGTGCCTGATGGTCACAAACAACTACAGTGATTTTTTCTATTGATTGTAAATTTATAATAATTTCCTGAAGCATTTTAATTGTTAATATATCTAATGCTGCAAACGGTTCATCTAAGAGTAAAATATTTGGATCATTTATTAATGCCATTGAAATAACCAACTTTTTTTTTTGTCCTCCAGAAAGATGTTTTGCTTTTATTTTTAGTATAGGGTCAAACTCAAATTGAGAGATTAATTTGTCAATTTTTGTCTGTCTTAGATCTTTTTCTTTGATATGTATCTCAGCAACCAGATTTAAATTATCTATTAAACTTAAATCTTGAATAAAACCTCCGTGCTGAGGTACATACCCAAGTTTGAATCTTGTTGCTCTTTCGTAAATAGGTAATTTAGTACAGTCAAAACCATTTATTAGTACTTTTCCATAATTAGGATCTTTCAAACCTGTTATAATATGAAATATAGTTGATTTTCCAACTCCATTAGGTCCTAGCATTCCCAAAACTTCTTGTCTATTTATTTTTAAATTTAAATTATTTAAAATTTGTCTCTTATTATAAAACATAGAAATTTTTTCTAATTCAAGTAAAGGCTCTTGGTCTTTAAAACTTTTTATTCGAAATTTTTTAATTAGGGCCATTAGTCTGATATAACTTTAATTTTGGTTTCGTCACTTTTAGGATTAATATTTATATTTTTTGTTTCAAGATCAAAAGTAATGATTCCTGCTTTCATAGTTGATTTTGGATCAGTAACAGTAACATTGTTATAAGCTATTGCTTCATTAGTTTCCATATCAATATCAAAATTTTCGCATATAATTTCTTTATCAATATGATTAATTATTACATTTTGGTAAAATTTTGAATTAGAATTTGACGAGTTGTATTGAGCAAAGTCGGAAACAATGTAAATAGGATCTCTAATATCAGACGTTATAACACCTCTTACTTCTTTAAGATCTAATATGTTATTATTTTTCGTATTTGATTTTGCAGATGTAGCCAAAAGTCTAAATTTATTTCCTTTTTTATCTGTGGTTATATATTCTACATCTTTAACTGTGTTAATTATTTTTTTTTCTTTGGTATTTGATTCTTTTTTTTCGTTTTCAAATTTTTTTGCGTTATCGAGTAATTTCTTTTCTTCATCTAGTAATTTTTTTTCCTCTTTAAGTTTATTTTCAATTTCATCTAATTTTTCTTTTTCTTTTTCTCTTTTAGCAGTTTCAATTTTTTTTGCGTTATCGAGTAATTTCTTTTCTTCATCTAGTAATTTTTTTTCCTCTTTAAGTTTATTTTCAATTTCATCTAATTTTTTTTGTGCTTCTAAGTTTTCTTCTAATTCTTTTTTTTTATTTAATTGATCAATTTTAATTTCAATTTCATCTCTCAATTTATTATTCTTTTTTTCTAGTTCTAAAATTTTATTTTCTAAATCATTGTATAGTTTTTCATTTTGTAGTTTTAAATTAGTTGTTTCTTCTACTAAAATTTTTTCTTTTGAAAAGTACTGAAAATAAACACTTCCAAGTATTACTAAAATTATTATTAATATTATTATTTGAATAAAGGATTTAATCGACATTTAACTAATATTTGCATTTAAAATATTATGTATATGAATAAAACCAATTGTTCTTTTTTTTTGCTTTTTAGAATGTACACACAAGCTTGTTATTTTTCTTCCATTCATTATAGATAATGCTTTTACAGCTAGCATATTTTTATCAATAGTAATTGGATTTTTTTTCATTACATTTTTAATTTTTAAAGAATGATAATCCTGATTTTTTTGAGATAATCTTTTTAAATCACCATCTGTCAATATTCCTGAAGTTAAATTTTTATTATTTTTTATAATTAATGCTCCAAGACCTTTTTTTGATATAATTTTCAAAGCTTTTTTCATTAACGTATTTTCTGAAATGAAAGGTATCTTTTTACCTTTAAGCATTAAATCACTTACTGTTTTTAGTTTTACTGAAAGTGAACCACTGGGGTGAAATTTTTTAAAATCTAAACTATCAAAGTTTTTGTATTTCATACAGGCTATTGCAATTGCATCACCTAAAGCTAGTTGTGCAGTTGTGGATGATGTGGGAACTATATTTCCTGGACCAGCTTCTTTTACTATTGGAATTAAAATTTTTAAATCAGCATTTTTATAAAGGAGAGAATCTTTTTTTGCAGTTACTCCTATTAGCTTTATATTCTTATTTCTTGATGTAAATTGAATTATATTTTTCAATTCATTGCTTTGACCACTATGGCTAATCAATATAACGATATCATTTGAAGTTATTTGACCCATATCTCCATGGCTTGCATTTGAAGCATCAAGAAAAAACGAAGAAGTTCCAGTTGATGAAAGTGTTGCGGCCCACTTTTTTCCAATTATTCCGCTTTTACCAACACCAGATATAATTATTTTTCCATTTTTACAGTTGGCTATAGTTTTAACAGTTTGATCAAATGAATTTCCAATGCTTGATCTAAGTTTTTTCAAAGCGGTTATTTCATGATTTATGACTTCTTTAGCAATTATTTTAAATTTTTTTTTCATATTAGTGAGACCATATATCTTCATTGAAAGAAGCAAAATCTAACTCCACTCTGGTTTTAAGGAATTTTATTGTATTGTTGTATAATTCAATTCTATTTTCTCTCACAAGAATATTATTTAAACTATCACAAATTCTATGAAGAAATATAACATCTTGGGCACAATATTTAAGTTGTTTTTCAGAAAGATTTCCACCGAAATCAGAAGATTGTAACTGTTTACTTATATCTATACCAATAAATTCTTTAATAAGGTCTTTCAATCCATGTTTGTCAGTATAACTTCTTGCTATTTTGCTCATTATTTTAGTGCAAGTAACATTTTCAACATCAACATTTAAGTATTTTTTTATAAATAAAAGATCAGCCCTAGCAAAATGAAATATTTTGTTTATGTTTTTATCAAGTAATATTCTTTTTAAGTTTGGCGCATTATATTTTTCTTTATCCAGTTGAATTATATGAGCATCATCATTGCCAGATGAAATTTGAACAAGACACAACCTATCTCTTTCGACATTTAATCCCATGAATTCACAATCAATTGCAATTTTGTCACTAAATTTTATTTGGTCTGGTAAATCTACTTTATGTAATTTAATATCTGTACTCATTTAATAGATATATATATATGAAAAATCAGGATTCAATTTTATTATTTGGTGCCTCTGGCCAAATTGGCAAATCACTTATAAGAAAATTTACAAAAAATAACTATAAAGTTATTGCTGTTACGAGAAGCATTCATAGAAAGGGATATAAAATAAAAACGCAGTCAAATTACGGATACCTAGAAGTTGTGGAGCTTAATAACTTTGATGAAGAGAATATATTACCTTTAATGGAAAAATGTTCGATATGTATAAATTTAATTGGAATTTTATTTGAAAAGAAAAAAAATGATTTTAAAATTATCCATTCAGAATTTCCGTCTTTACTTTCTAAATTATCTAAAAAGAAAAAATTGAAACAATTTATTCATGTTTCGGCACTAGGAATAGAGCAAGCAACCGATAGTCTTTATGCTTTAAGTAAATTAGAAGGAGAAAGTGAGGTAAAAAAGAATTTTAATAATACATTGGTGCTTAAACCATCGGTAGTTTATTCTGTAGATGATAATTTTACTACTTATTTAATGATGCTACTTAGTAGGATGCCAATCATGCCCTTGTATTATAACGGTAATACAAAATTTACTCCAATACATGTTACAGATTTGGCTGAAATAATTTTTGAGGTTGTTAAAAAAAAAATAGTAGGAGAAACAATAGAGTGTATAGGACCTGAAGTATTAACTTTTAAAGATATAATTTTAATAATACTTAAATCTATAAAAAAAAAGAGATTATTAATTTCAATGCCTCTGATATTTGCAAAATTAATTGCAAAAATACTTCAAATGATGCCTGAACCTTTATTAACAATAGATCAATTGAAGCTATTAAAATACGACAATGTTGCATCGGGGAAATTTAAAACAAATTTTGATTTTAATATAGATTCAAAAAAAAAGTTTCAAAATGAAATAGAAACCTACAGTTTTAATTGGTCTAGCGGTGGCCAGTTTTCAAAAAAAAATTATAAAAAAAACTAATGCTTATAAATTTTATTTATTTTCTTATATTTTTAATTTTAACATTCGTTCTTGTGATTGCGGTAAAAGCAATAACAAGAGGCATTGAAGCAAAAGAAAATAATAAATTAAATTTATCAAAAGAAAAAATTGTTGAAAATGAGATTTCAAATTATAATGAAAAAGATATAATTATAACTAATGAAATTAAAGAATTAAAAAAACTTTATGATGATGGAATTATAGATGAAGATGAATTTAAAAAAGCAAAGGAAAAAATTTTAAAGTAATTAAGCAGACTTAATTTTTTTTTCGATAAATTTAGGAACTTCATCATCTTTATCAACTACATCTTCCTTTTTACCTTTAGGCTGAAAAACTATCATTAAGTGAAGTGGACAATAAGAAAATTTTTCTACATTTTTTCTACCACAAAATGAAGAACTTTTTTCATCCGGATGTCCTTCCATATATTTACAGGTATCATCCGTTAGTGCTTCTAATTGTAAATTTTTTGCTGGTTCAAAATTTTTATCTAACAGAAGAGATTTAAATCTATTTTTTCTTCCTTTTTTTGTTATTTCTTCATTTTTAGAATTAAATGATCTAGTTTCTTGCGAGACAGCGGGTCGTGTTTTTATTTTTGCAGATAAATTTAGGCGATGGGCTTTACCAATTACTGCATTTCTGCTTACTCCACCGATAATTCCAGCTATTTGGCTTGCAGTCTTGCCTTTGCCCCAGAGCTCTTTTAGGGTATTTACCTTTTCTTCTGTCCAGCTCATATTACTATATTTAGTGTATACATTATTTTATATAACATTATCTTGAAAACATAAATAATAGATAATAACAAGCTTTTTTTATTGTTTTTTAACAATTATTTTAAAAAAAGTTTATGACTAAATACTTATGGTTGAATTAGAGAAAAA
The DNA here is from genome assembly GCA_902552475.1 of uncultured Pelagibacteraceae bacterium. Taxonomy (GTDB): domain Bacteria; phylum Pseudomonadota; class Alphaproteobacteria; order Pelagibacterales; family Pelagibacteraceae; genus Pelagibacter. The sequence goes on from CACDJC010000001.1 coordinate 46,270, forward strand.
ATATCAGATTGGCGTTAGAAGATTTGGAATAATTAATTGGGTTGGAACTTATTCACTTTTAAAAAAAGAAATATTAAGGTTTGTAACGGTATCTGGACAGACTTTAGCCGGTCCTATATTAACAAGCATTTTATTTTTGACGGTTATATCTTTAGCAATTGGAAAAGAAAGAGCCGATGTATTAGGAGTACCTTATATTCAATTTTTAGCAAGCGGCTTAATTATGATGCAAGTAATTCAACAAAGTTTTGCTCATTCAAGTTCGTCTGTAATGATGGGAAAAATGATGGGTACGTTAACCGATATCGTTCACAGTCCTTTATCAGCAATAGAAGTTATAACTGCAATAACTTTAGCGGGTGCCGCAAGAGGATTATTAATTGCTTTTATTTCAACTTTAATTTTTATCTTTTTTTTAGATCTAACTATACAAAATTATTTTTTATGGTTTGTTTATCTATTTCTTGGAGGTATTTTTATGGGATCAACAGGAATTATAGCTGGACTGTATGCTGATAAATTTGATCAAATGAGTACTCTTACAAATTTTATCATTGTGCCATTATCTTTTCTTAGTGGAACTTTTTATAGTATTAATAAATTGCCAGATTTATTAAAAACACTTAGTTTCTACAATCCTTTTTTTCATATGATTGATGGTTTTAGATATTCTTTTATTGGTAAACTTGATGGGTCTCTCAATTTTGGAATTTTTCTTTTAATAATAGTTTCTTTAGTTTCAACATATTTAGCTTATTATTTATTTAACAAAGGTTATAAAATTAAGTCATAAAAGAGATATGAGCTCATTAGCAAATAATTATAATAGAAGAAAATTATCTTTTAAAAGAGGCAAGGGTTCTTTTTTGTATGCAAATAATGGAAAAAAATATTTAGACTTTGTCCAAGGTATAGCGGTAAATTCATTGGGACATGCTAATCTAAACTTAATTAAAGCAATAAATAAACAATCAAAAAAAGTTTGGCATGTTTCTAATGCTTTTATTATTCCAGAAGGAGAAAGACTTGCAAAAAGATTAACCAAAAAAACTTTTGCTGATTCAGTAATTTTTCAAAATAGTGGAGCGGAAGCAACAGAAGCTGCAATTAAAGTTGCAAGAAGATATTTTTACTCAATTGGAAAACCAAATAAAAACAGAATTATTTGTATAAAAAATTCTTTTCATGGCAGAACAATTGCCGCAATAAATGCTAGTGGATCAAAAAAAATGATTGAAGGCTTTGGCCCAAAAGTTGACGGTTTTGATCATTTTGAATTTGGAGATCATAAAAAACTTAAAAAAATGATAACTAAAAAAACTGCAGCTATAATGGTTGAAACAATTATGGGCGAAGGTGGAATTAAAATTATACCAAATTGGTGTCTAAAAGAATTAAGAAAAATTTGTAATAAAAAAAAAATACTTCTAATTTTAGATGAAGTTCAATGCGGAATAGGAAGAGCGGGTAAATTTTTTGCCTACGAATATGCGAAAATTAAGCCTGATATTGTACCAATAGCTAAGGGAATAGGAGGAGGTTTTCCAATAGGTGCTGTTTTAATGACAAAAAAAGTTGCATCTGGTATGACGCCAGGAACACATGGTTCAACTTTTGGAGGCAATCCCTTGGCAATGTCTGTCGGAAATGCTGTATTGGATCAAATATTTAAAAAAAATTTCCTTAAAAATGTAAAAAAACTGTCGAAATATTTTCATCTTGAATTAAATAAGCTCAAAAAAGAATTTCCAAAAATTATTAAAGAAATAAGAGGTATTGGTTTTTTAATAGGTCTACAATTGTTTCAAGATCAAACTAAGTTTATTCAAAAGTTAATGGATAATAAATTATTAACAATAAGAGCAGCAGAGAATGTTATAAGAATATTACCTCCATTAAATGTAAAAAAAAAAGAAATAGATTTAGCTGTAAAAATTATAAAGAAAGTTTGTCATACATATAAATAAACATGAAACATTTTATAAATCTAAAAGATATATCTGCATCTGATCTTAGAAAAATTTTAAAAGATGCAAAAAAGAGAAAAAAAAATAGAAAAAAATTTAATACAATGAAAGTTGATAAAGACAATCCATTAAATGGAAAGTTAATTATTCAAATGTTTGAAAAGGCTAGTTCAAGAACAAGATTAAGTTTTTATATTGCCGTAAAACAATTGGGTGGTGAAACTATAACAATAAAAGCAAATGAATTACATTTAGGGAAAGGTGGTGAAAGTTTAGCTGATACAGCAAAAATTTTATCAACTTATGGCGATGCATTTCTATTAAGAACTGATAGTGATAAGAAGATTGATGATTTTAGAAAGAATTTAACTATACCTATTGTGAATCTACTTAGCCCAAGCTCGCACCCTTGCCAGGTTCTTTCTGATATATTCACTATAGAGGAGATTAAAAAGAAACCAGTATCAAAATTAAATATATGTTGGATTGGAGACTCTAACAATGTTCTTAATAGTTTGATTGCAACTTCTGTTAAATTCAGGTTTAATTTAAATATTGGATGTCCAAGAAATTATAGACCTCAAAAGTTTGTATTGAGTTGGGTTAAAAAAAATAAAAGAAAGATAAATATATTTGATGATCCAAAGAAAGCAGTCAAAAATGCAGATGTACTATTATCAGATAAAGTAGTTTCTTTAAATGATAAAGTAAACAAAAAAAAAAAAATTAAAGATTTTAAAAACTACCAAATAAATTTAAATCTTATGAAATATGCAAAAAAAGATGCAATATTTTTACATTGTCTTCCAAGAGGTAACGAAGTCTCAGATGATATTTTTTTAGGAAAATATTCTAGAGTTTGGCAACAAGCTTTAAACAGAGTTGATGTTCAAAAAAGTATTTTATTATATTGTTTTGGAAAATTAAGGTAAAGGTAAAGGACTGTCAGAGTTTTGGTTCATAAATAGTATTACTGAAGCTCTGTCCTTTTCTTTTTTTAAACCAGCAAATGCCATTTTAGTACCTTTAATATATGACGTAGGTTTAATTAAAAAACTATTCATTTCATCAAATGTCCACGATTTACCAAAAGCAATTAATGCTTTAGAATAATTATAATTCTCTAGTCCGCCCATATTTCTTTCGAAGACATTATATAATGCAGGTCCAATTTTATTTTTTCCGCCTTTTTTTACTGAGTGACAAGCGCTGCATTTTTTAAAAACTTTTTGACCATGATCAACACTTCCCATTGCTAGCAAAGCAGAAATATCAACACTAGTAGCAGTGTTTACACTATCTGAAGTATTTGCTGTCAAAAGTTCAACTTTGTAAGCAGATTTATTTGGTTTTTCTACATGGTAAATTAGATTTGAAATTTTACTTATTCCAAAAACAACTACAAAAACTACTAATACTGCCGCAATTATTTTGTTTATTTCAAATGAATCCATGATTATTACTTATTATGGTCGTATAACATGTTAAACAAAAAAAATACTAAATTTAATTTCAATTATTGCGTCTGAAAGACGCATAAAGATTGAATTTATGAATAATACTATAATTTTAATACCTTCAAGATTGGCTGCATCTAGGCTTCCTAACAAACCTCTCCTTAAAATCAATAACTTGTCGATTATAAATCATGTTTATCAAAAAGCAAAAGAATCTAATATAGGAGATGTATATGTTGCAACGGGGGATAAAGAAATTTTTAATGATGTTAATTTAAAAGGTGGAAATTGTATTTTAACAGAAAAAGATCATAGTTCTGGAACAGATAGAATTTTTGAAGCTTACCAAAAACTTGGACTAAAAAATATTGAATATATTATTAATCTTCAAGGAGATGAACCAATAATAGATGTTAAAGATATTATTAATTTATATAAAAAAACATTAAAAAATAGTTCTGAAATGTCAACTTTGGCTTGCGAAATATTAAATAAAAACGCTTTTACTAAGGAAAGCGTAGTCAAGGTAATTACTGAGGAAAAATTGTCTTTTGAAAATTCTTCAAAAGCAAAAGTATTTTCAAGAATTATTTTAAAAAATGACTATAAAAAAACTTATCATCATATCGGAATTTATATGTATAAGGTTTCTATTTTAGAAAAAATTATAAATTTAAAACAAACAGAAAATGAAATATTACATAAATTAGAACAATTAAGAGCAATGGAAAATAATATTGATATTGACGTTAATTTGGCAAATTCATCACCAATTGGGGTTGACACTTACGAGGATTATATCAAAATAAAAAATTTAATGGAAAACAAAAATTAAATTTATGAAGATAGCATACCAAGGTATAGCAGGAAGTTACAGCGAAAGTTGTGCTAAAGAGATGTACCCAAAATGTGAAACTATATCTTGTAAAACTTTTGATGAATGTTTTGAAATGGCAAATAATGATAGTTCAATACGTTCAATTATTCCTGAGTCAAACAAAACTACTGGCAATATTGGTGTTGAATATTTAATTTTTAAATACAGATTGAACATTTATGCCGAGCATTTTTTTCCAATAAAACATAATTTGCTGGGAATCAAAGGATCGAAAATTAGTGATATAAAAAATGTTTACTCACATGCACAAGCATTAAGTCAGTCTACTGAATTTATAAAAAAAAATAAATTAAATGAAAATATAAGAGCAGATACAGCAGGATCTGCAAAATATGTTTCAGAAGCAAATGACAAATCAAAAGCTGCGATAGCCTCAAATCTTAGCGCTGATATTTATGGTCTTGAAATATTGAAAGAAAAAATTCAAGATGACAAAAATAATGTAACTAGATTTTTGTTAATGGGAAAGGAGATCTATCAGCCAGAATTTAAAGATAAAAAATATATAACTTCAATTTTATTTAAATTAAAAAGTAAACCTGCAGCTCTTTATTCTTCTCTTTCTGGCTTTGCAATAAATGGAATTAACATGACCAAACTTCAGAGTTTTCCTGAGAAAAACTCGTTTTCTTCATATTTCTTTCTATGCGATATAGAAGGTCACCTTGAATCAGAAAAAATTAAAAATTCTTTAGAAGAACTAGGCCTTCATTGTGAAGATATGCACGTTTTAGGTGTTTATAAGTCTGATAAATTTAGGTTAAAATAATATTTAAGTTTATTGTAGATTAGAAAATTTTATTGATATAATAAAGTTGGAGGCCAATCAGGTGGATCTACCATGAACTCCCCCAGGCTTGAAAAAGAGCAAGGGTAATGAGTATTTTTCCAGGTTGATTGGTCTCCTTAAAATGACAAATAATTCAAAAGTATTAGCTCTTAAATATAGGCCCCAAGTTTTTGAAGATTTAATAGGGCAAGAAGTAATTTCAGAAACAATTTATAATTCTATTAAGTCAAACAAATCAGCGAATGCTTATCTTTTTACAGGTATAAGGGGAGTGGGTAAGACAACTTTTGCTAGGATAGTTGCAAAATCTTTAAATTGTGAAAAAGGAATTGATAATTTGTGTAAAGAAAATTTTTGTGAGCATTGTAATTCTATTATAAATTCTAATCATATCGATGTTTTGGAAATGGATGCTGCTAGTAAAACAGGGGTAGACGATGTAAGAGAACTGATAGAATTTTCACGTTATGGACCTACATCAGCGAAATATAAAATTTTTATTATAGATGAAGTCCATATGTTGAGCAAACAAGCTTTTAATGCACTTTTAAAAACTTTAGAAGAACCACCAAAATATTTAAAATTTATATTTGCAACAACTGAAATAAAAAAAATTCCAATAACAGTTGTTTCAAGATGTCAAAGGTTTGATTTGTCAAGAATTAAATCTGAAGTTTTATTTAAATTTATAAAACAAATTAAAGATAAAGAAAAGGGAAGAGCTTCTGATGATGCTTTAAAATTAATAGTAAAAATTTCCGAAGGATCTGTTAGAGATGCTTTATCATTATTAGATCGTGGATTATTGAGCAATAAAGAAAATGAAGAGTTAGATTTAAAAAAAGCTCAAAAAATTTTTGGATATTTTGATAAAAGTTATTTAATAGATTTACTTGAAAATTTATTTAAAGGTGATGAAAAAAATGTTATAAAATTATATAAGCAAATTTATCAAAATGGTGTTGAACCAAAAAACTTTCTAAATGATTTCTTAGAAATATTGTATTATTTAAAAAATATATCTACAATAAAAGTAGATGGAACAAATTTTTCTCTAAATGATGAGGATTTTGATAAACTTCTTCAAATTTCAAATCAACTTGATCAAAAGAATATAATTTTATTTTGGCAATTTACCATTGAAACTATTGATGAATTGAATGTTGTTTCGAATCCGAATTTGTCAGTTGAAATGTTTTTAATTAGATTAATGTATCTCAAAGATTTTCAAAAAATTGAAGAAAATTATTATGAAAAAAAAGAAATTTTTCATAATTTAAATATATCTTCAAACAATAAAACAGTAAATCAAATTAAAAATATATCTCAACAAGATAAGATTGATCCTAAAGTGAAATCTGAAAATATTACTTCAGAAACCAGAATTGATAGTTTTATTGAATTGATTAATTTATGTAACAAAAAAAAAGAAATTAAATTAAAATATGAACTTGAAAACAATGTAAACCTTGTGACATTTTCTGAAGGTTTTATAGAAATAGCCTTTAATGATCAGTTGGATAAAGATTTTATAAAAAATTTATCAAACAAATTATATGAATGGACTAATATTAGATGGATAATCTCATTATCAAAAAAAGAGGGAGCAATTTCAAAAAAGCAACAAGAAGAAATAAATAAAAAAAACCTTTTTTCTAAAGTAAAAAAAAGCGAAGTTTATAAAAAAGTATTAGAAACTTTACCTGATGCAGAATTGATAAATGTAGATTTAAATGAGGAAAAAGAAGATGAATGATTTCAATAAAATTTTAGATAAGGCCAAAGAGCTAGAAAAAAAAATGAAAGAAAGTCAAGAAAAGATAAAAAAAATTGAGGCAATTGGCTTATCAGGAGCGGATGCAATAAGGGTTACTTTAAATGGAGAAGGAGAAATGACCAAACTAGAAATAAGTGATGAAATTTTAAAAGAGGAAAAAGGTATAATTGAAGACTTGATTTTGGCTGCTCACAATAATGCAAAATTGCAATTAAAATCAAAAACATCAGAGGAAATTTCTAAAGCAGCAGGTGGCTTTGGAATTCCAGGTTTCAAATGGCCGTTATAAAATAAATGCACAATATTCCTGAAATAGAAAATTTAATTAAATTAATATCAAAATTGCCTGGCCTAGGACCAAAGTCTGCTAAAAGAATAATTTTAAAAATGATAAATAATAGAAAAGAATTAATGAAGCCATTGGCAGAAAATATAAGTGAAGTTTTTAAAAATGTTATAAGGTGTAAAATTTGCGGTACATTAAAATCAAATTTATTACCTTGTGATAATTGTGAAAATATAAAAAAAAAATTTAATAAGATTTGTGTAGTTGAAAACATATCTGATCAATGGGCAATTGAGAGTTCAAGTGTATTTCAGGGTTATTTTCATATACTAGGTGGAACTTTGTCAAATAATAATCTCCAAAAAAAAGAAGATTTGCTTATAGATTCACTTATTGAAAGAGTAAAAAGAAATAATATAGAAGAAGTTATTTTGGCTACAAGTGCAACAGTGGAAGGTCAAACAACTGCATTTTACATTCAAGATAGTTTGAAAAAAACTAATATTAAAGTTTCTAAGCTTGCTCAAGGACTTCCCGTCGGAGGAGAAATAGAAAGTTTAGATGATGGAACTTTAATTTCAGCTTTTAAAAACAGACAAAGTTTAATAGATAATTAAATTAACTTTTTCTAATAAGTCTATTTAGGTGTAAAAGCGGTTCAGTATAACCTGAGGGTTGAGACTTTCCATGAAATATTAACTCACAAGCAGCTTTAAATGCAATTGATTTGTCATAATTGGGAGACATATTTTCATAATATGGATCATTAATATTTTGTTTATCTACAATTTTTGCCATTTTTTTTAATATTTCTAGAACTTGTCTATTTGAACATAATCCATGATGTAGCCAATTTGCAATATGTTGAGATGAAATTCTCAATGTCGCTCTATCTTCCATTAGTCCAATATTATTGATATCCGGAACTTTTGAACAGCCAATACCTTGATCAATCCATCTTACTACATAACCTAAAATTGTTTGCGCAGAATTTGATATTTCAGAATTTATTTCGTCATTTGACCAATTTGGTCTTTCAATAATAGGTATAGTTAAAAGGTCAGACAACTTTGCTTGGTTTCTTTTTTTTAATTCTTTTTGTTTTCTGAAAATATTTATTTTATGATAATGCATAGCATGTAAAGCTGCAGCCGTAGGAGAAGGAACCCATGCACAATTCGCACCAGCATTTAAATGTCCAATTTTTTGTTCCATCATGTCTTTCATTTTATCAGGCATTGCCCACATACCTTTTCCAATTTGAGCGACTCCAGAGAAACCACATTTAATACCAATGTCTACGTTATTGTCCTCATAAGTTTTAATCCATTTAGATTTTTTCATATCTCCTTTTTTAATCATAGGTCCAGCTTCCATGGATGTATGCATTTCATCACCAGTTCTATCTAAAAATCCAGTGTTGATAAAAAAAGCTCTATTTTCTAAAGTTCTTATACATTCTTTTAAATTTGCAGAAGTTCTTCTTTCTTCATCCATAATTCCACATTTAATTGTATTTTTTTTAATTTTTAGAACTTCTTCGACTTTAGAAAAAATTGTATCAGTAAATTTAGTTTCTTCAGGACCATGCATTTTAGGTTTAACTATATAAATTGAACCTTTTCTAGAATTTCCTCTTCTTTTTAAATCATGTAAACAAGCAGCTGAAGTCATAAATGCATCCATAATTCCTTCAGGCACTTCAGATCCATCATCTAATATTATTGCTGGATTTGTCATTAGATGCCCAACATTTCTTACAAGTAATAAGCTTCTACCATGTAATTTTAGACCCTTTCCTTTTTTTGAAATATAACTTCTGTCAGGATTAAGCTTTCTTTCCAGTTTTTTTCCATCCTTTTCAAAAACAGCTTTTAAATCTCCCTTCATAAGTCCTAGCCAGTTTCTATAACATGACACTTTATCTTCAGCATCCACTGCAGCGACACTGTCTTCGTGATCACAAATTGTAGAAATTGCAGACTCTATAATAATATCACTTATTCCTGCAGCATCTCGAGCCGCGCTAAAAGCTCTTGGGTTAATAATTATTTCTAAGTGAAGATTGTTATTTTTAAGAATTATAGCTGAAGGTTTGTTCACCTCACCTCTATGGCCGACAAATTTTTCTAAATCAATTAAATCAAATTTTTTCTTTCCCTTAATAATTTTTAATTTATTTTTTTCAACTTCTAACCCAGTTATATCTTTCCAATTCAAATTTTTTATTGGAAAATATTTATTTAAAAAATCTCTAGTATATTTTATTACTTCTTGTCCTCTTAATGGATCATATTTTTCGCTACCACTTTCTTCTGACTCTATTATGTCCGATCCATATAAACTATCATATAAACTTACCCATCTTGCGTTCGAAGCATTCAAGCTATATCTTGCATTCATAATGGGTACCACCAACTGTGGACCAGCAATACTAGAAATTTCTTCATCCAAATTCTTTGTTTTTATTTTAAAATCTGGACCTTCTCTTTTTAAATATCCAATTTTGATTAAAAAATTTTTATATTCTTTATAATCAAATTTTTTTGATCTTTTTTTCTTATGCCAAAGATCTATTTCTTGTTGTAATGTTTCTCGAAATTCTAATAATTTTTTATTTTTAGGAGCTAATTCATGCACCACTTTATCAAAACCTTGCCAAAAATGAATTGTAGAGATGCTTGTTCCTTTTAAAAGTTCTTTATCGACAAAATCAAACAAAATTTTTGCAACTGATAAATTATTTATTTTTATAAACTCTTCTTTCACGAAATTTTTACCTCATTTTTATATTAACTTAGGTTTCAATTTTAGAAGAAATTAATTTACTTCTAATAATCTTATTTTTCAGCAAACCCAGCCTATTTTGAACTTAAATAGTTCATTATGTACTACTTTTTGTAGTTTTAGCCGATAAAATAAGTTATAAATTTTTAAACATTTTATTGCCTTTTTTAAATATAATAAAGCTTTTTTAATGAAAAATTATTTAAATTTCGAAACAGAGGTAAAAAATCTTGAAAATGAACTTGAGCAATTAAAAGATCCTTATAATCAAGAGGGACTATCAGAGGTAGATACCTTAAAAATTTCTAAGGTTGAAAAAGAAATTGCGGAAAAATTAGAAAAAATATATTCAAATTTAGATCCTTGGCAAACAGCATTAGTTGCGCGCCATGAAGATCGTCCAAAAGCAAAATTTTTTATAGATAACCTTTTTGATGAGTTTATTTCACTTTCTGGAGATAGGTTTTACGGCGAAGATAAGTCTGTAATTACAGGTTTTGGAAAATTTAATAACAAGTCAGTTTTAATAATTGGTCAAGAAAAAGGAGAAGATTTAGAAAAAAGGATAGAGCACAATTTTGGCATGATGAAACCTGAGGGTTATCGCAAAACAATAAGATTAATGGATCTCGCAAATAAATTTAATATACCTATTATATCAATTATAGACACTCCTGGAGCATATCCTGGAGTAGGAGCAGAAGAAAGAGGTCAGGCGGAAGCAATTGCAAAATCAATTGAGGCTTGCATGAAGCTTACTGTTCCAACCATATCAATTATAATTGGTGAGGGGGGCTCAGGAGGTGCTATAGCTTTGGCATCTTCAAATAAAGTTCTTATGCTGCAAAATGCAATTTATTCTGTAATTTCCCCAGAAGGCTGCGCAACAATTTTGTGGAGAGATCCAAAAAAAACTTTAGAAGCAGCAACAGCAATGAAGATGTCTTCAAAAGATCTTCTAAGTTTAGATATTATTGATGAAATTATTCCTGAGCCGATAGGAGGAGCACATAGAGATAAGGACTTAATATTAGATAATGTAAGAAATTCAATAGAAAAAAATTTAGAATTCTTCAATGGAATGGAAAAAGATGAAATTTTAAATCATAGAAAAAATAAATTTTTATCAATAGGAAGATCCAAAGGCTTTTCAAGTAAGTCAGATGTTTCAAATAATATTTCAATGAAGGAAAATATAATTGAAAAATTAAAATTAAAATTAAAAAGAGAAAGTAAAACTACTTATATTTTAGCTACAATTTCAGTTTTTTTAATTATTTTATATATTTTTTTATAAAGATCCGTGACAATGTTTATATTTTTTACCTGAATTACATGGGCAGGGCTCATTTCTACCAATTTTTTTTGATGAAAGTTGATTAAATTTTTCATCTATTTTTTTTTCTGCATCTTTTTCTTCTTCATTTTTTTCAACAATTTTTAAATTAAATAAAATTGTAATTAAATCATTTTTTAGTTTATTTAATAAATTTTCAAAAAGTGAAAATGCTTCTTTCTTATATTCAACCAAAGGATCTCTTTGTCCATATGACCTTAGTCCTATCACTTGTCTTAATTGTTCTAGGTATTGTATATGCATTTTCCAGTTTTGATCTATTAATTGTAAAAAAATTCTTTTTTCTATTTCTAAAGCCTGTTCTCTTCCTAAGATTTTAATTCTTTCCTCTCTTACTTTAGCAAACTTATTAAAAATTGAACTTTTAAATTCTTCATCATTAAAATTAGATAATTTGTTAATATCTTCTTCAACAAAAGATTTACCTAATATTGATTTTAATTGGATTAAAAATTCATTTGAGCTTTTTTTCCCTAAACTTTGTGATTTTTGATTTTTTAAACTAATGATTATTTCATCTAAAAAATTATCTGAATAGCTTTCGGCATTTTTACTTTCAATAACTTCATTTCTTTGAGAAAAAATAACATGTCTTTGATCATTAAGAACATTATCAAATTTTAAAAGAGTTTTACGAATATCAAAATTTCTAGCCTCAACTTTTTGTTGGGCTCTTTCCAATGCTTTATTTATCCAAGGATGGTCTATACTTTCTCCATCTTTAAGTCCAAGTTTTTCTAGAATATTATTCATTGATTCTGATCCAAAAATTCTCATAAGATCATCTTCCAAACTTACAAAAAAAACTGAGTTTCCTTCATCTCCTTGTCTTCCTGATCTTCCTCTGGCTTGATTATCTACTCTTCTGCTTTCCATTCTTTCAGTACCAACCACAAATAAACCTCCTAAATTTTTTATATGACTTTTTTCACTTTCATCTTGTCCTCCTAATTTTATATCCACACCTCTTCCAGAAATACTAGTGGTAATGATTATTGAATTTTTTTTACCCGCATCTGCAATTATCTCTGCTTCTTTTTCATGATTTTTTGCATTAAGAACAGTATGGCTGACTCCTTTATCTTTTAATAATTTTGAGTAATGTTCAGATTTATTAATACTTGATGTAAATACAAGCAAAGGTTGACCTAAATTATTACATTCAATTATTTTTTTGATTATTGCTGTGTCTTTTTCTTTGCTTGTTCTAAATATTTGATCATTAAAATCTTTCCTTATCATTTTTTTGTTTGTGGGAATACTTACAACCGAAAGATTATATATTTCAAAAAATTCTTCTGACTCAGTTTGGGCAGTACCTGTACATCCGGCTAATTTTCTATAAAGTTTAAAAAAATTTTGATAAGTTATAGATGCTAACGTTTGATTTTCTGAATTAATATTTAATTTTTCTTTTGCTTCAAGACTTTGATGCAAACCATCCCCAAATCTTCTTCCTGGCAGCTGTCTTCCTGTTTGTTCATCAATTATTACCACTTGTCCATCTTTAACAATATAATCTCTTCCATTTTGAAAAAGATGGTTTGCTCTTAAAGCTTGATTAACATGATGAACTATATGTAAATTTGATGGATCATAAAAATTGTTATTTTTAAGAACACCTGCATTAGAAAATATTTTTTCAATATTATCGATACCTTTGTTGGTAAGTAGTATATTTTTATCTTTTTCGTCAATTTCAAAATCTTCATTCTTTAAATTTTTTACAAGTTTGTCTATTGCAATATATTGATTTGTTTTATCTTCAGCAGCTCCCGAAATAACCAAAGGTGTTCTTGCTTCATCAATTAGACAAGAATCGATTTCATCAACTATTGCATAGTTATGATTTCTTTGAACCATTTCCTTTTTAGAAAATTTCATATTATCTCTTAAATAATCAAAACCTAGTTCACTATTTGTTGCATAGGTTATATCTTTTGCGTAATTTTCTTTTCTTTCTAAATCTGTCTGTCCAGTATTTATATATCCACAAGAGAGTCCTAAAAAATTATAAATTTTTCCCATATTTTGGCTATCTCTTTTTGCCAAGTAATCGTTGACTGTAACTATGTGTACCCCTTTTTTTTCTAAAGCATTTAAGTATGCCGCTAACACAATTGTTAAAGTTTTTCCTTCACCAGTTTTCATTTCAGCTATTTTCTTTTCATGAAGAACTACTCCACCAACCAACTGCACATCAAAATGTCTTTCATTATTTATTCTTTTGGAAGCTTCACGCACAAGAGCAAATGCTTTAGGCAAGATATCATTGAGTTTTTTTCCTTTATTTAATTCTTCAATTAATTCATTTGATTTTTTTGGAAATTCATCATCTTTTAGTGTTTCAATTTCTTTTTCTAGAGCGTTTATATTTTCTACAATTTTTTGAATTCGATTTAGTTCTTTTTGATTCCCGCTTTTTATTAGCTTTGAAAATAGGTTTAGTGGGTTAAACATTTTGATGTAAAATTAAATATTATGATTATATAGTAATTATTTAATTAATTTAAATATCATGGATTTTAACATAAGCAATTTTATTGATATTAGATCTAGAAAGTCAAAAATAGGCGATTTTCAAGATCTAGATCATATCGATGGAGTAGCTATCTCCACAATTAACGCTGGCTTATATCAAGAAAAAAGAGATGATTTGGTTTTATTTTACTTTAGAGATGGAGCTAGCCATGCCTCAGTTTTTACTCAATCAAAAATAATATCAGAAAATTTAAAATGGAATAAAAAAATCAAAAGTAACAAAATATATGGATTATTAATAAATACTAGAAACGCTAATGCTCTTACGGGCACAGATGGATTTAATGCATTAAAACAAATTTCAGTTGATCTTTCAAAAATATTATCTGCCAAACAAAATAAAGATGAAGAAAATCCAAAAAAAATTAAACCAAAAGAAATATTATTTGGATGCACAGGTACTATTGGCGAAAAGTTTCCCTTAATAAAAATTCAAAATTCAATTTCAGATTTAATACATAAATTAAAATATACACAAAATAAATTAATTTGGATGAAGGCTGCAATGGGAATTTTAACAACAGATTTAAAACCCAAACTTTCAATGAGTGAAGCAAAAATTGGATCAAAAAATATTAAAGTCTATGGAATTGCAAAGGGATCAGGGATGATCTACCCCAATATGGCAACAACGTTGGGCTTTATTTTTACAGATGCAAATTTATCTTCATCAATATTAAAAGATATTTTAAAAAAAAATATTAAATCAACATTTAATGCAATTTCATGTGATGGTGATACAAGTACAAATGATATGGTATCAATATTTTCAACTAATAAAGCAAATAATCCTATTATAAAAAAATCAGATGATCCAAAACTTAAAAGTTTTAATAAAGCTGTTAATGAAGTTCTTTTAAATTTGGCAAAACAAGTTGCTTTTGATGGAGAAGGTGCTTCCAAGTTTATTACAATAAACTGCAAAGAGTGCAAAAGTGATAAAGATGCAAAAAATATATCCCTTTCGATTGCCAATTCACTTTTGGTTAAAACCGCTATTGCTGGCGAAGATCCTAACTGGGGAAGAATTGCAATGGCAGTAGGAAAGAGCAATGGAATTATAGATGAAAAAAAGCTGTCTATTTATATAGGACCCTACAAGATTTTTTTTAAAGGTTCTCTATATGAAAAATATGATGAAAAAAAAGTTAGCGAGTATATGAAAAATGATTCAATTGAAATTACTGTTGAAATTGGCATGGGAAATAAAAGTTTTACAGCATACACAATGGATTTAACAAAAAAATATATTGAAATTAACGCAGACTATAGAACTTAAGTTATATTGAATTTTTGTATTCAAGTTACTAAATATTAATAATGATCAAGTACTCTTTAAAATGTAAAAAATGTTCAATCGAGTTTGAAAGTTGGTTTGGATCTTCAAAGGAATTTGATCGATTAAAAAAACTTAAACTTTTAAAATGTCAAAATTGCAATTCTTTAAAAATTGAAAAGTCTTTAATGTCCCCAAATTTGGCTAATACTAAGAAAAAAAGTAATTATCAAAATGTTAAAAAATATGAGTTAGTAAAAAAGAAACTAAAAAAATATCAAAAATTTATTAAGCAAAATTTTGATTATGTTGGAGATAATTTTACATATGAAGCACGATCTATACATTATAACCAAAAAAAATCAAAAAAAGGTATTTATGGTAAAGCTTCAATTGAAGAGGTTAAAGAATTAAAAGAAGAAGGTATTGAAACTGAAATGATACCCTGGATTGAAGAAAAAGAGAATTAAATTTTTTTCAATTTCATAATATAATTTACTGATTTATCATCTGATACGCTCCACTTATTTAAAATTGGATTAAAAGTCATGCCGTTAATTTTTTTTAAGTCAAGATAATTTTTTTTACATATATTTGTTAAGGTCTCTGGTTTTACAAATTTATTCCAGTCATGAGTTCCTATTGGTAGCCATTGTAAAATATATTCAGCTCCAATAATAGCAAAGATATAAGATTTTAAAGTTTGATTTAATGTTGCGATAAACATTATTCCTGATTTTTTTAAAAACTTTGAACTTTGTTTTATAAAAGAATTTACGTTTTCAACATGTTCAACTATTTCCATATTTAATATTATGTCAAATTTCTCACTAGTCTTTAAACTTTCAGGAGATGTATTTAAATACTTAATTTTAAGTTTACTTTTTTTTAAATGATATTTTGCAACTTTAATGTTTCGATCTGATGCATCTATACCAACCACTTTGGCTCCAAGTCGTGCCATTGGTTCAGATAAAAGTCCTCCACCGCATCCGATATCTAGAACACTCAGTCCATTTAATGGTTTATATTTATTTTTTATATTAAGATCTGATTCTATATTTTCTTTAATATATTTAATTCTTATTGGGTTAAATTTATGTAAAGGCTTAAATTTACCGTTTGGATTCCACCATTCTTCTGCAATTTTTGAAAATTTTTCTATTTCTTTTTTATTAATTGTGTTAGTTTTCATTGTTTATTGACATTACAATCAAGATGTATTTTATCAATATATTTTAACTAAAATTAGAAAAAAAAATCAATGAAAATTGTAGTTTTAAAATTTGGTGGGACTTCAGTAGGAAGTATTAAAAGAATTAAAAAAATTTCCGATATTATAAAACAATACAAAAAAAAATATAAAGTTATTGTTTTATCATCTGCGATGAGCGGAGTTACTAATGAATTAGTTAAAAAATCAAAACAAATTAGCAAAAACTTCTCAGATGCTGAATATGATGCACTAGTTTCAGCAGGAGAACAAATGTCTTGTTCATTAATTGCTGGTCAGCTAATTGAAAGAGGTCAAAAAGCAAGATCTTGGCTTGCTTGGCAAATTCCAATTATAACAGATGGCAAACACAAATTTGCAAGAATAAACCAAATTAAAAAAAAAAATATTCTAAATTATTTAAAAATCGGAGGAATACCGATAGTAGCTGGATTCCAAGGAATAAATTATCAAAATAGAATAACTACAATTGGAAGAGGCGGAACTGATGCTAGCGCAATAATGTTTGCAAAATTTTTTAATGCCGAAAAATGTATTATTTATACAGATGTAGAAGGAGTATATACTACCGATCCAAATAAACTTAAATCTGCAAAAAAAATTAAGGAAATATCTTATGAAGAAATGCTAGAAATGGCGTCTTTAGGTGCAAAAGTTATGCAACCACACTCAATTCAAGATGCTAGACTTAATAGAATAGATATAGAGGTAAAATCATCTTTTAAAAATAAATCTGGCACCTTAATTACTAAAAGAAAAAATATTATAAATAATAAAATTATTACTGGTATTTCTTCTACTCAGAATGATGCTAAAATAACTCTTTTGGGAGTTAAAGACAAACCGGGTATCGCTGCTTCTATATTTAAACCTCTTTCAGAAAACTCCATAAATGTTGATATGGTTGTTCAAAATATTTCAGCAAATGGAAAAGAAACTGATTTAACATTTACAATAAAATCAGATGATTTGAATAAAGCAAAAAAAACTATTATAGAAAATAAAAAAATAAATTTTAAAAGTTTATTAATAGACAAAAATGTATCGAAGATTTCAATAATTGGGGTAGGAATGGTTACAACTCCAGGTGTAACTTATAAAAT
Organism: uncultured Pelagibacteraceae bacterium; assembly: GCA_902552475.1. Classification (GTDB taxonomy): domain Bacteria; phylum Pseudomonadota; class Alphaproteobacteria; order Pelagibacterales; family Pelagibacteraceae; genus Pelagibacter. Next base: position 63,743 of record CACDJC010000001.1, read on the forward strand.
GTTTCAAGCTTTAGCTGAAAAAAAAATTAACATTCAAGTTATATCAACTTCAGAAATTAAAATTTCAGTTTTAATTAACAAAAAAAATATTAGAAAAGCTATAAAAGCACTTCACAAAGAATTTAAATTAGATAAATAATTGAATGAGCATTAGACCATTTAGAGACATCAAAAGAAAAAAAACTAAAGAAATAAATGTAGGAAATGTAAAAGTTGGAGGGGATAATCCCATATCTGTCCAATCAATGACTAATACTCTTACTAAAGATATTACAAAAACAATTAATCAAATAAATAAAATATCAGAAGCAGGCGCTGATATTGTAAGAGTTTCATGTCCAGATGAAGAATCAACAAAGGCACTAAAAGATATTGTTAAAAACGTTTCAATACCAGTGGTCGCAGATATACATTTTCATTATAAAAGAGCAATTGAAGCAGCAGAAAATGGAGCAAAATGTTTAAGAATAAATCCTGGGAATATTGGTAATGAAAAAAAAATAGAAGAAGTTATAAATGCAGCAAAGAATAATAATTGTTCCATCAGAATAGGAGTTAATGCCGGATCCTTAGAAAGAGATATCTTAGAAAAATATAAAGAACCTTGCCCGGAAGCTTTAGTCGAAAGTGCTTTAAGAAATATTAATATTATTGAAAACAAGGATTTTTTTAATTTTAAAATAAGTGTTAAGTCTTCAGATGTTTTTTTATCAATCGAGGCATATAAACAAATTTCAAAATTAACAAATTACCCTTTGCATTTAGGTATTACTGAAGCTGGAAGTTTTTTACCAGGAAGTATTAAATCATCAATAGGATTTGGAACTTTGTTATTAAATGGCATTGGAGATACAATAAGAGTTTCGTTATCTGATGATCCAGTAGAAGAAGTAAAAGTTGGAAATGAAATACTAAAATCTCTAAATTTAAGAAACAGAGGGGTAAAAATTATAGCTTGCCCTTCTTGTGCAAGACAAGCATTTCAAGTAATTGATACTGTAAAAATTTTAGAAGAAAAATTATCCCACATAAAAACACCAATAACATTATCAATAATTGGATGTGTAGTTAATGGCCCAGGTGAAGCTGCTCAAACAGATATTGGTATTACAGGAGGTGGAAAAGGTAATAATATGCTTTATTTAAATGGCGTAGAAACTGAAAAAGTACTGACTAAAGATATTATATCGAAAGTTGTAAAGTTAGTAGAAGAAAAAGCAAAAGAAATTGCAAAATCTATTTAATGTTACCTATTTCAAAAGTTCAAAATTTAATATCAAAGCATGCTCAATTAGAAAAAGAGCTTTCATCTGGTGAAATTGATAAAAAAAAATTTGCTGAAATATCTAAAGAATATTCAGATTTAAGTGAAATAATAAAAGAAGCAAAGGAATATAATGATTTTAAAAAAAATAAAGATGAGTTAAAAAAAATAATAGAAGATACAAATTCAGAAAAAGATATTAAAGATTTAGCCACAATAGAGTTAGATCAATTAGAAAAAAATAATGAAATCAATGAAAAAAAAATTAAATTATTTTTGTTACCCAAAGATGATGCAGATACTAAAAATGCGATAATTGAAATTAGAGCTGGTACGGGTGGGTTAGAAGCAAGTTTATTTGCTTCTGATCTTTTCAAGATGTATGAAAAAGTAAGTAATAAAAAAAAATGGTTTATGGAAGTTATATCTATTTCCAAAAGTGATGCTGGAGGACTAAAAGAAGTTATAGCTACTATCAAGGGAAAAAATATATATTCTTCATTAAAATATGAAAGTGGGGTTCATAGAGTGCAAAGAGTTCCTGATACTGAAACGCAAGGAAGGGTTCATACATCTGCCGCAACTGTTGCAGTATTACCAGAAGCAGAAGAAGTCGATGTAAAAATTGAGGATAAGGATTTAAGAATAGATGTTTTTAGGAGCAGTGGTCCAGGAGGCCAAAGTGTTAACACAACTGACTCTGCGGTTAGAATTACTCATATTCCAACAGGCCTAGTTGTTAGTCAGCAAGATGAAAAATCTCAAATACGTAATAAAGAAAAAGGTCTTAAAATATTGAGATCTAGAATCTATGAATTAGAACGACAGAAAAGAGATGAAGAAAGATCTAAGGATAGAAAAAGTAAAATAGGTACTGGAGATAGATCGGAAAGAATAAGAACATATAATTTTCCACAAGGAAGAGTAACCGATCATAGAATAAATTTAACATTGCATAAATTGCCAGAATTTATGGAAGGAGAAATTTTTGATGAAATGGTAGAGAGTTTAATTATACAAGCGCAACAAGAGGAACTTAGTAATCTTAATTAAATGAATTATCAGGAAATATTAGAGATAGGTAGTAGAAATTTAAAAATAAATAATATTAAAAATTTTAATTTAGAAAGTGAATTGATATTATCTAAAGTATTAAACAAATCTAGAGAGCAAATTTTAATTAATTTTAGAAACTTTGTAAATAAAAATCATATTAATAAATTTAATAAATATCTTATTAGAAGAATAAAAAAAGAACCAATGGCATATATTTTAGGCTTTAAATATTTTTGGAAATATAAGTTTCTAGTTAATAATTCAGTTTTGATACCACGACCCGATACTGAAGTTGTTATAGAAGAAAGTTTAAAACTTCTAAAAATAAATAAATCAAAAAAAATTTTAGACATTGGAACAGGCTCTGGATGTATTGTAATTTCATTGTTAAATGAAAGACCAAAATGTAAGGCAACAGCATTAGATTTATCTAGAAAAGCTATAAAAATTGCAAAAACTAATGCAAAATTACATCATTTAGAAAATAAAATAGAATTTATCAATATGGATATTGACAAATATAGTTCAAATAAATATGATTTAATTTTATCTAATCCTCCATATGTTAAAGATATAAATTTGAATAGATTGGATGATGATATTAAATTTCATGAACCGAAATTAGCACTATCAGGTGGGTTAGATGGATTTAGTGAAATAAAGAAGGTTATTAAAAAAAGTAGAAAGCTATTGAAAAATAACGGAACACTAATTATTGAAATTGGAAATGAACAAAAGAGCAAATCTATAATTTTATTAAAAGAAAATGGATTTTATATTAATAAAGTCAGAAAAGATTATTCTGGTAAAGATCGATGTATAGTAAGCACAAAAATTAGTTAATGAATAATTTTAAAAATAATCACAGAAGAAACAGATATAAGTCTAATGGCGATAGAAGTTTTAGAAAAAGAAATGGAAATGGACATAAAATTAATGGTGAATTTAATAATAATTCTGAATTTAAAAGAAGAAATCCAGGAAAAAATAATCAAAATGCAGGAAAATTAGTTGATAAGTATAATGATCTGGCTAGAGAAGCTTTGTCTAACGGGGATAAAATATTGTCAGAAAATTACTTACAACATGCTGACCATTTTTCTAGAATACTTAGTTCTCAAGAAATAGCTAAAGAATCCAATTTAAGTTCACAAAAAACAAGTGAATTAAACGAATTAGAAACTGAAAAAAATTCATAAATAATTAATAACAAATAATTAAAAATTTTATAAAAATATATATCTATAGTTTTGAAATTAAATCAGATTTTAATACATCAATCTTAATTTTATTTACTTCAAAAAGCTTTCTTTGTTCACCTTTTAAAATTTTTCCTGAAGGCAATTTTAATTTTTGAGAGTTAATTTTTTTTCCATTTTCTATCACCTCATAATGTAAATGGGGTCCTGTTGATAGTCCTGTCGAACCTACATAACCAATAATTTGACCTTGTTTTACTCGTGTACCTTTTTTAATACCTCTTCCAAATTTTGATAAATGAGCATAAACAGTTTGGTAAACTGAATTATGTTTAATCTTAACACAATTTCCACCACCACCACACCATTTTGCTCTAACTACCAAACCATCTCCAGAAGCCATAATTGGAGTGCCTTTTGGGGCAGCAAAATCTGTTCCAGTATGCATTTTTGTAAAACCAAGTATTGGATGTTTTCTTTTACCAAATGATGAAGAAAGTCTTGCACCATTAATTGGTGTCTTCATTAAAGTTTTTCTCATACTTTTTCCATTTTCATCGAAATAATCTATTTTGTTTTTTTCATATTCAAATTTATAAAGCTGAATGTCTTTATTTTGTAAGTTTAGATTGGCATAAATTATTTCACCAGTCTCTATAACTTTTCCTTCGCTATTTTTAAATTCTTCGTAAATTATTTGAAAGCTATCATTTTTCCAAATATCTCTCTGAAAATCTACTTGAAAACCATATAATCTAGCAAATTCTATTATAATATTTGGTTTAATATTAAGTTCAACTGCAGTGTTATATAAACTTGTTCTTATTACACCTTCCTTAAATGAAATTACTTTTTCTAAATCTTTTTCTATAATTTTTGAAACAAAGCTTTTGTTATTATCAGTTCTTGAAAATAATATTTCTTTTTTTTTACTTACCTCTACTTTAAATTCTAATATTTTTGGAGAACTTCTTTTATCAATTTTAAAGTATATATTTTGACCAAGTCTAAGTATTTTTAGATTTTTATTTTTAGTAACAGTTTTTAAGAATAATTTTTTTTCTTTTTTCGAAATACTAATTTGGTTTATTATATTTTCATAATTGTCACCTTGTTTTACTTTATAATCAACAATTATAAATCTAGGTTGTAATTTAGAAGTGATACTTGCAAAAGTTTTTTGCAAATAAATATTATTAAAAGTTTTTCTTAAAATTTGAGATTGTTCTTTTTTATTAATATCATAAAAATATGTTACAGAACCTGCGATTAAGATTAAAATTATAAGCCACATAAAATGAGATAATGGTTTAATTTTCCGACTTAATTTTTTTAATTTCATTTAAATTTTCATTGAAAACTTGTTGATTTATAAGGGTTTTTAACACACTTTTTATTCATCTAATAACTTGATTTATTAATTTTTTCCAATATAAGCGTCACACTCAACATGTAAAAAATGTTATTTATTGGGCTTTATAGCCCAATTAGCTATTTGATTTGTTAAAAATTTTAAGAAGAGAAGTGTGGACGGTTAAGGTTACCAAAATTTGTCGTACACACTTCAATATTATATAAATATTATTCTTAGTATTTATATAGAAGCTAGTGTGCGCCGTTTTTAAACTTGAGAGTTTGATCATGGCTCAGAACGTACGCTGGCGGCACGCCTTATACATGCAAGTCGAACGAAGTAGCAATACTTAGTGGCAGACGGGTGAGTAACATGTGGGTATCTTCCCTTTGGTGAGGAATAACACGAGGAAACTTGTGCTAATACCTCATAAGTCTTTACGGAGAAAGCTTTATGCGCCAATGGATGAGCCCGCACTTGATTAGTTTGTTGGTGGGGTAATGGCCTACCAAGACTTTGATCAATAGCTGATCTGAGAGGATGATCAGCCACATTGGGACTGAGACACGGCCCAAACTCCTACGGGAGGCAGCAGTAGGGAATATTGCACAATGGAGGAAACTCTGATGCAGCGATGCCGCGTGAGTGAAGAAGGCCCTTGGGTTGTAAAGCTCTTTCGTCGGGGAAGAAAATGACTGTACCCGAATAAGAAGGTCCGGCTAACTTCGTGCCAGCAGCCGCGGTAATACGAAGGGACCTAGCGTAGTTCGGAATTACTGGGCTTAAAGAGTTCGTAGGTGGTTAAAAAAGTTGGTGGTGAAATCCCAGAGCTTAACTCTGGAACTGCCATCAAAACTTTTTAGCTAGAGTATGATAGAGGAAAGCAGAATTTCTAGTGTAGAGGTGAAATTCGTAGATATTAGAAAGAATACCAATTGCGAAGGCAGCTTTCTGGATCATTACTGACGCTGAGGAACGAAAGCATGGGTAGCGAAGAGGATTAGATACCCTCGTAGTCCATGCCGTAAACGATGTGTGTTAGACGTTGGAAATTTATTTTCAGTGTCGCAGCGAAAGCATTAAACACACCGCCTGGGGAGTACGACCGCAAGGTTAAAACTCAAATGAATTGACGGGGACCCGCACAAGTAGTGGAGCATGTGGTTTAATTCGAAGATACGCGCAGAACCTTACCAACACTTGACATGTTCGTCGCGACTCTAAGAGATTAGAGTTTTCGGTTCGGCCGGACGAAACACAGGTGCTGCATGGCTGTCGTCAGCTCGTGTCGTGAGATGTTGGGTTAAGTCCCGCAACGAGCGCAACCCTCACTTTTAGTTGCCATCATTAAGTTGGGCACTCTGAAAGAACTGCCAGTGATAAGCTGGAGGAAGGTGGGGATGACGTCAAGTCCTCATGGCCCTTACGTGTTGGGCTACACACGTGCTACAATGGCATTTACAATAGGAAGCGAGATGGCGACATCAAGCAAATCCTAAAAAGATGCCTCAGTTCGGATTGTACTCTGCAACTCGAGTACATGAAGCTGGAATTACTAGTAATCGCGGATCAGCGCGCCGCGGTGAATACGTTCCCGGGTCTTGTACACACCGCCCGTCACACCATGGGAGTTGGTTCTACCTTAAGGCAAGGTTTAAAACCCTTGACTACGGTATAGTCAGCGACTGGGGTGAAGTCGTAACAAGGTAGCCGTAGGGGAACCTGCGGCTGGATTACCTCCTTTCTAAGGATGATTAAGGATTAATTCTTAATCTAAATAATATAACAGGATAATGTTGACCGTCCTCATTTCTCTTCTTAAAATAGTGTTTCTCTTTTCTGCGTAAGGGCCGGTAGCTCAGTTGGTTAGAGCACACCCTTGATAAGGGTGGGGTCGAAAGTTCGAGTCTTTCTCGGCCCACCAAAATAATACTGGGGGATTAGCTCAGCTGGGAGAGCGCCTGATTTGCATTCAGGAGGTCAGCGGTTCGATCCCGCTATCCTCCACCAGAAACACTTAGTTATTTTTTTTGTGAATATTTTAATAATTATTATCAATATCTATATCCGATTGTTCGAATAGATGAACAATCATAGAATGTTCGAATAGATGAACATTCCAACAAAATTTGATTCAACACAGAATTTTTTTCTGTGCATAAATCAAGCGTTTAAGGGCGTGTGGCGGATGCCTTGGCACTGAAAGCCGAAGAAGGACGTGGTATACTGCGATAAGTTACGGGGAGCTGTATGCAAGTTTTGATCCGTAAATTTCCGAATGGGGAAACCCACCACTTTATGTGGTACTTTAAACTGAATACATAGGTTTAAAGAGAAAACCCGGAGAACTGAAACATCTAAGTAACCGGAGGAAAAGAAATCAATTGAGATTCCGTTAGTAGTGGCGAGCGAAAGCGGAACAGGCCAGTAGATTTGTTAAAAAAATTTGAATAGTTTGGAAAAGCTAACCATAGAGGGTGATAGTCCCGTATAAGTAATGTTTAACAAATTTCTTGAGTAAAGCGGGACACGTGAAATCTTGCTCGAATATAGGGGGACCACCCTCTAAGCCTAAATACTCTTCAGTGACCGATAGTGAACTAGTACCGTGAGGGAAAGGTGAAAAGAACCCCTATTAGGGGAGTGAAATAGAACCTGAAACCGCATGCCTACAATCAGTCGAAGCTCTTTTTAGAGTGACGGCGTACCTTTTGTATAATGGGTCAGTGACTTAATTTATAAAGCAAGCTTAAGCCATCTAGGTGTAGGCGCAGCGAAAGCAAGTCTTAATAGGGCGATTAGTTTTATGAATTAGACCCGAAAACGAATGAGCTTACCATGAGCAGGTTGAATGCAAGGTAACACTTGCTGGAGGACCGAACCAGTTGACGTTGAAAAGTCTTTGGATGACTTGTGGTAAGGGGTGAAAGGCCAACCAAATTCGTAGATAGCTGGTTTTCCGCGAAAACTATTTAGGTAGTGCGTTGAATAAATATGCGTTTAGAGGTAGAGCACTAAATGGGCTAGGGGGAAGAGATTCTTACCAAACCTAATAAAACTCCGAATGCTGAACGTAGTTCTTCAACAGACAGACTGTGGGTGCTAAGGTCCATGGTCGAGAGGGAAAGAGCCCAGACCACCAGATAAGGTCCCAAAATTGTGATTAAGTGTGAAAGGATGTGGAAATTCCTTAACAGCCGGGAGGTTGGCTTAGAAGCAGCCATCCTTTAAAGATAGCGTAACAGCTCACCGGTCTAATAGAGTTTCTGCGCCGAAGATGTAACGGGGCTAAAATCACATACCGAATCTGTGGGTTTATAAAGTTTTCGAACTTTATAAGCGGTAGCGGAACGTTCTGTAAGCCTGTAAAGGGATACCCGTGAGGGATCCTGGAGGTATCAGAAGTGCGAATGCTGACATGAGTAACGATAAAAGAAGTGAAAAACTTCTTCGCCGAAAATCCAAGGGTTTCTGCGCAAGGTTAATCCGCGCAGAGTTAGTCGGCCCCTAAGGCGAGGGCGAAAGCCGTAGTCGATGGAAATAAGGTTAATATTCCTTAACCAGATGGTAGTGACGGATTCTGTAAGTTGTAAACTCTTAATGGATTGAGTTTGCCGCGAAAGGGTCCCAGGAAATAGCTCCATCATTAGACCGTACCCTAAACCGACACAGGTGGATTAATAGAGTATATTTAGGCGCTTGAGAGAATGATGTTGAAGGAACTCGGCAAAATGCTTCTGTAACTTCGGAATAAAGAAGACCTTTTATTGGGCAACCATTAAGAGGTGGCACAAGCCAGGGAGAAGCGACTGTTTATCAAAAACACAGGGCTCTGCTAACACGTAAGTGGATGTATAGGGTCTGACGCCTGCCCGGTGCTGGAAG
>CACDJC010000001.1:75000-117186 GCA_902552475.1 uncultured Pelagibacteraceae bacterium
AAAGGGAGAAGAAACAACAGAAATTATTTCAGAATTAACTAATTTAAATATAAAATTAAATATCACTGCTATATTTACCATAGATCAAATTCAAAAAATAATTGAAACAGTAAGTCCGAAAGAAGATATAATACTATCGATATTCGCTGGAAGGATTGCAGATACAGGAAGAGATCCAACAGATATATTTATAGAAAGTAAGAAACTAATACAAAAAAAATCAAAAAAAATTAAGCTGTTATGGGCTAGTGTCAGGGAGGTATATAATATTTATCAAGCAGCTAACGTAGGTTCAGATATAATTACTGTTACACCAGATGCTTTGTCAAAAATTGTTTTAATGAATAAAAATCTTGATGAATATAGCATTGAAACAGTAAAAATGTTTTATGAAGATGCAAAAAAAGGAAATATAAAAATTTAAATAATGTCAAAGATCCTTATTACGGGGGGAGCTGGATATGTAGGCTCTCTTTTATCAGAAAAATTGGTCAAAAAAGGTCATCAGGTCATAATTTATGATACTTGCTGGTTTGGAACTAAACACATTATAGAGTCATCTAATTTAAAATTAATAAAAGGAGACATAAGAGATAAGCATAAATTTGAAAGTTCTGTCGATGGTTGCGAAATAGTATTGCATTTAGCATGTATTTCTAATGATCCAAGCTTTGCTCTTAATGAGGATCTTAGTAAAACGATTAATTTTGACCCTTTTGAAGATTTAGTCAAAGTTTCAAAATCTAAAGGTATAAAAAAATTTGTTTATGCTTCTAGTAGTTCAGTTTATGGTTTTTCAGATAATCCTAATGTTACAGAGGAACATCCATTAGTTCCCTTGACTCTATATAATAAATATAAAGGAATGTGTGAGCCTATTTTAAAGAGCTACTTAGATAATAATTTTACGGGTGTAATCATTAGGCCTGCAACTGTTTGTGGTTATGCTCCACATTGTAGACTAGATCTTTCAGTGAATATTTTAACAAACCATGCTGTAAATAATAAAAAGATTATAGTATTAGGAGGAGGAGAGCAAAAAAGACCCAATTTACATGTTGCTGATATGTGTAGATCTTATGAGCTATTAGTTGATAGGGATCTAAGTGACATAAATGGAGAAATCTTTAATGTAAGTTATGAAAACAAGAAGATAATAGAACTTGCAGAGATAGTTGCAAAAAACGTAAAAAATTTTTTTAATTACGATAACATTGAAATTGAAGTAAAAAAAGAAACTGTTGATAATAGATCCTATCACGTTAACTCTGATAAAATAAAAAAAGTTTTAGATTTTTCTCCAAAATATAACATAGATGATGCTGTAATATCTCTTTGTCAGGCATTTAAAGATAACAAACTACCAAACAGTCTTACTGACTCAAAATATTCAAATGTTGCTACTTTAAAAAAACTTAATGTTTCGTAAAAAAAAGATAGTTTTAATAAGCGGTGGAGCTGGTTTTATTGGAAGCCATACCGTTGATAAGTTCTTGCAGGAAGGTTTTGAAGTAAGGAGCTTTGATAATCTTTCAGGTGGAAATTTGAAAAATATTTCACATTTAAATTCAGAAAATAATTTTAAATTTGAAAAAGGTGACCTTCTTAATCTTGAAAAACTTAAAAATTTTATGAAGGAATGTGATTATGTAGTTCATTTTGCTGGAGTCGGTGATATTGTTCCTTCAATCAAAAATCCAAAAAAATATTTTTCTAATAATGCTCAAGGGACAGCATGTCTTTTGGATTCATTAAATTTATTAAAAATAAAAAAATTTGTTTATGCTGCCTCTTCATCTTGTTATGGAAAAGCATCAACACCTACTTCGGAAAAAAACCCAATTAATCCACTGTACCCTTATGCACTTTCAAAATATCAGGGAGAACAATTATGTTTTCATTGGAATAAAGTTTATAGGTTGCCAGTTAATTCAATTAGAATTTTTAATGCTTATGGTACAAGATCAAGAACCACAGGAGCTTATGGAGCTGTGTTTGGTGTATTTTTAAAGCAATTATTATCAAAAAAACCTTTAACGATTGTTGGAGATGGTAAACAGAAAAGAGATTTTTTGTATGTAACCGACGTTGCAAATGCATTTTATAAAGCTTCACAAACTAAAAAAAATCGGCAAATATGGAATTTAGGTTCAGGAAAACCAAAATCAGTAAATGAGTTAGTAAAATTATTAAATAATCCTTCAGGTATAGTCAGGCTTCCAAAGAGACCAGGTGAACCAAACGTAACATTTGCAAATATTAAAAAAATATCGAGAGATTTAAAATGGAAACCACAAGTATCTTTTAAAGATGGTGTTGGAAAAATATTAAAAAATATAGATTACTGGAAATCAGCACCATTATGGAATAAAAAAAAGATATCTAAAGAAACTAAATTGTGGTTTGAATATTTAAAATGAAAAATTATTTATCAAAGATTATTACCCCTCAACAACTAATTAAAATTGAGGGCAAGTTTCCAAGACAAAAGAATAAACTTAGCATGTGTCACGGAGTATTTGATTTAGTTCATCCTGGTCATATTAGACATTTATCCTATGCAAAATCTATGAGTGATAAATTAATTGTAAGTATTACATCAGATATTCACGTCACAAAAGCAGAGTTAAGACCATATGTTCCAGAAAAGCTAAGAGCAGAAAATTTAGCAGCATTAGAATTTGTTGATTATGTTGTTATAGATGTAAATGAAACTCCAAATATAAATCTTAAAAAAATACAGCCTGATTTTTTTGTTAAAGGTTATGAATATAGTAATGTTAACAAAAATAACAAAACTAAAGAAGAAATGAAAATTCTAAGAAGCTATGGTGGTAAATTTTTGTTTACCCCTGGAGATTATGTTCTCTCATCTTCTAAAATAATAGATTCTAATAAACCAGATTTGAGTTTAACAAAATTAAAAAGTTTAATGGAAGGAGAAAAAATTGGGTTTGAGGAAGTTTTAAAAACAGTAGATAAATTTAATAAATGTGACGTTTTGGTTGTTGGTGATACAATAATAGATACTTATGTTGAAACTTCAATTATAGGCAATAATGCAAAAACACCAACTTTTTCTACAAAATATATAAATGAAAAAAGATATATTGGTGGAGCCGCAATTGTTGCATGTCATTTAAAAGCAGCAGGTGCAAAAGTAAAATTTTGCTCTGTTTTAGGTGACGATCATGATGCAAGTTATGTAAAAAAACAATTAAAGAAATATAAAATAACTGATTTAACTTTTAAAGATAGTTCTAGACCAACAACTGATAAAAGATATTATATATCGGACAATTATAGACTCTTAAAAGTTGATAAAGTAGAAAATTTTCCAATAGATAAAAAAATTTTAAAAAAAATAACCGATGTAATAAAAAAACATAAAGAAGGTATAGTCATATTTAGTGATTTTAGACATGGAATTTTTTCTAAAGAAAGTATCTCTGATTTAAAAAAATCTATTCAAAAAAATGTGTTTAAAGTTGGTGACAGTCAAGTCGCAAGTAGGTGGGGTAATATTTTAGAGTTTGATAATTTTGATCTTATTACTCCTAATGAAAGAGAAACAAGGTTTGCTCTTGGAGACCAAGATACTGGAATAAGACCTTTAGCCTCCAAATTATACGAAAAAGCGAAATGTAAAACTCTAATATTTAAACTTGGTAGTAACGGAATTCTTACTTTGAGAAGAAAAATTCAAAAAAATGATACTAGATTTTTTTTTGTAATTGATGCTTTAGAAAAAAACGCAATAGATCCAGTTGGATGTGGTGATGCTTTAATTGCTTATGCATCTTTATCTTTGTATACAAGCAAAAATCCAGTAATAGCAAGCATATTAGGTTCTATAAGCGCTTCTATTATGGTTAGAATAAATGGCAATAGTCCAATTAATAAAAAAAGCGTAATAGATAAGATCCACACCATATCCATGGAACTTAAAAATTTATAATGTTAAATTTGGTTGTTGGACTTGGAGTTCAGGGAAATAAAAGAGTTAAATACTTAAAAAATGATTATGTAACAGTAGATCCAATTGTAAAAAGCGCAGACTTCAAAAACCTTTCCGAGGTGCCTTTAAACAAAATTACACATGCTTATATTTGCACACCCGAAAATCAAAAATTTAAAATAATTAAAAATCTTCTAAACAAAAATATTAATATATTAGTTGAAAAACCTTTGATTTTAAAAAAAAAAGAGGATCAAGAGGTTTTAAAAATATTAAGAAAAAAAAAATCAACCTTATATACAGCTTATAATCATAGATTTGAACCAAATATTGTAAAAGCTAAATCAATTTTATATAAAAAAAAGCTAGGAAAAATATATCTAGTAAATTTATATTATGGAAATGGTACTTCAAATTTGTGGAAGAATAATTGGAGGGAAAAAAATAAATATTCTATAATATACGATCTGGGAGTTCATTTACTTGATATATTTCATTATTGGTTTAATTTTTATCCAAAAAAATTTAAAACAAACTTTAGCACAAAGAACGAGTTACATTGCTTTGATTTTTTTTCATTTTATTCAAAAGAAAATTTTCTATGTAATTTTTCAACATCAATTATAGATTGGAAGAATACTTTTAAAGCTGATATTATAGGCTCAAAAGGAAGTCTTCATATAGATTGTTTGTGTAAATGGGGTCCATCAAAATTAAGTTTTCGTAAAAGAAGATTGCCAAGCGGTAAACCAAGTGAAAGTTTAATCACAATTAAACAAGGTGATCCCACATGGGAATTAGAAGAAAAATATTTTAAAAAAATATCAAAAAAATCTATAACAAATTTTGAAAATGATTTAATAATTAAAAAATGTATAAAAGGTATTAAATGATTGGATTTTTAGGCTTATCCCATTTATCATTATGTTATGCTGCATCAATATTAAAATTAAATAAAAAGGTAATAATATTTGACATAACAAAAGAAATCTCAAACTATAATATGGGATTTTCTAAAATCTTTGAACCAGGATTAGATCAGATAATTCAAAAAAAAAAAAATAATTTAAAAATCACATCTGATTATAAAGATTTAAAAAAAACAAAAATAATTTTTTTAGCTAAAGATGTTAAAACTGATAAAAATAATGATACTATTTTAAAAGAAAGTATTAAATTACTAAATTTAGCATATAAAATTTCTAAAAATAAAACATTAGTTGTCATGAATCAAGTTCCGGTAAATTTTACCAGGAATGTAAAATGGCAGAATGACAAAGTTTACCATTTTGTAGAAACCTTAGTTTTTGGGAAGGCAATTAAAAGAGCCACTAAACCTGAAAGATTAATAATTGGTAAATCATCACCATTAAAAAAGATAGATAAGAATTTAAAGAATCTACTTTTACTATATAAGTGCCCAATTATTGAGATGACTTATGAAGAGTCTGAACTAACCAAAGGTTACATTAATACATATTTAGCATCACAATTAGCAACCTCAAACTTTTTGTCTGAACTTTGCTCTAGATATTCTGCAAGATGGTCTGTAATTTTTTCTGCCATAGGTTTAGATAAAAGAATTGGAAATAAAGGATATTATACTCCTGGTCTTGGAATTTCCGGGGGTAATATTGAAAGAGATCTAAGGACACTTGCTAAATTAGGAAAAAAATTTAAAATTAAAAATTTATTGCCAGAATTTTTATTAGGCTCAAGTGATTATTATAAAAATTTTATTTTAAGAATTATTAAACAAAACAATATGAAAAAAATTTGTTTGCTAGGATTAACATATAAAGAAAAAACTTTATCAATTAAAAATGCACCCCAACTAAATGTTATTAAGTATTTGAAAAATAAAGTAATGGTCCATGATTTTAAAGTTGATAAACTTATAAAGCAAAAAACCATAAAGAATTTAAAATTAAAATTTAATACAATTGAAAAATGTTTAAAAAATTGTGAGACACTAATAATATTTCATAACTTAAAAACTTACAAAAATATTAAATTTTTTAAACACCCAAATATTAAAAATATTATTGACCCATTTAGTTTAGTTAAAGACACAAAAATTGGAAAAATACGATATTTCAATCTTAATAATTAATTATGATTTATGTAATTGGAAAAAATGGATTTGTTGCAAAAAGAATTAACAAATATTTTAAAAATAAAGAAAAAAAATTAAAATTTATTGGATCCAACGAAATTGACCTGACAAAAGAAAAATTTAAAAAAAAAATTATTATAAAACCTAGATCTACCATAATATTTTTATCAGCCATTACTCCAGATAAAGGAAAAGATTTGATCACATTTCAAAAAAATATATCAATGATAATTAATTTTTTGTCTCAAATAAAAACAGAAAATATATCCAAATTAATTTATGTGAGCTCTGATGCAGTTTATTCATTAAAAGATCAAAAAATTTCTGACAATACTCCTACAAATCCTGATGATTTATATGGTTTAATGCATTTAACAAGAGAACAAATAATAAAAAAATTAATTGATAAAAAAAAATTAGTAATTTTAAGGCCTACTATTATGTATGGAGTTGGAGATACTCATGGATCATATGGACCAAATAGATTTATAAATCAATTGAAACAAAATCAAAAAGTAAAACTTTTTGGAAAAGGCGAAGATATAAGAGATCATTTATTTGTTCAAGATTTTGTAAAAATTCTATATAGCATATGTTTAAAGAAAAAAATGTATGGAGAATTTATTGCAGCAAGTCAAAAATCACTAAAATTTATAGATGTTGCTAAAAAGATTTTATCTCATTATAAAAAACCACAAAATTTAATTGAATTTATTAAAGTGAATAATAAACCTTCAAAAAGATATTTTTTAAAATTAAAACTTAATAAAATTTTAAATATCAAAACTACGAAAATTAAGGATGGTTTAAAAGAATATTTAGTAAAGAAATCTTAATTATTTAATATTTTTTGAAAGAAATATATTCATATATAGGTCAAAAATAATTTTTGATAACTCATTTCTATTTTTTTTACTCACTTCATTAATTCTATATTTAATACTCTTCTTGAAAGTTTTATAAAACTGATTTTTAAATATAGAATTAAGATATTTAGATTTCATTTTTAATAAATCATTTTCAATAATCGTTGTATTAATTTTTGTCTCTCTTGAAGCTAATTGTGTATAATATCTTTTCTGAAAAAGTTCTTCATCTGAAGTTTTTAGTCTATCCACTATACGTTTTTTAAACTTATTAATTAATTTGATATTAAATTTTAGATCTTTCATTTTAGAGTTCTTAATATAAAACATATAAATGTTGTTTAAATTTTTCCTTTGAAACTCATTTACATGTGCTTCACACCAAGTAGCTGTTTCTTCAATATTAAATTCATTTCTCTCAAAATTATATTCATTTTGAGGTAATAAACTCATAAATGCAACTTCATCAGAACTTTTTGGAATATAAATTTTTTTATTTTTTAATGTATTTGTATAACCTTCATCTAAACTAGGGAAAACGCTGTTAAAATAATTATAGTTTTTTTCATCGGTTTTAATAACTACTGGATGGAGATGAAAGTTATTCATCAGGAGATAATCTTTCTCATGAATACAAGAAACACTTACGGTATTAAGTTTTGTATTTCTTACATCGAATATTTTCACAATTTCATGAAGGTTCTTTATAATTATTTCATTTAGGTTTTCTTCAATGTAATTATATCCCCATTTTTTATTATACAGCTCGATTGCTTCTAAATTCACTTGTGGAATAGGTAACATTACAGACGATAATGTTTTATTTTTTTTTAATTTTTGCAAAATATTTACAATTGAATTATCTGAAAAAATAAAATCAGGATATAAAAACCATAAATAATTACAGTTAAAAGAGAAGGTAGCTATAAATAGTGATTGGAGTGTAGATAGAAGTATATATTTATTATTCTTAAAATGGTACTTATTTTTTATAAAATCAAATAAATAAAATTTTATTTTAATAATTTTACTTAAATCTTTTATAATTTTTTGTTTTTTTAAATATTTGAGATCATCTTTAATAGTCCAAATATATATTAAATTTTTTTTGTTGTCAGTTTTACGCAAATTTCTTACTAAACTATTACAAGTATATTTTTTAAATTCATCTAAATATTTTTTTCCCCATATACAAAAGAAAAATACATGATCGTATTCTTTGTTAAATTTTTTAAGCATACTTGAAGATTTTAATAATATTTTTAATACAGTGTTTCAAAATATATTTTTTTGGACTTCCTAATAATATAAATTTGTATGAATTTCGAACTCTATTAAAAAATAAATTTTTTCTTGAAAACAATTTGTTTAAAATTGGATAAACCTCTTTTGGTATTAAAATTAATATTATTAATACAATTGATGCTAATAATGTTCCTATTTTATTTGTTTGTTTTATTATGTATCTTTCAAAATTGAAACGAGCTGCATAATCATATACCATAGAGAGAAAAGTATCCTCTTTATTAATCCCAGGATTTATTCTTTTTAATGTATTAACTATATCGAATTCTCTTCTTTTTTTTGGAAATATTTTAAATATAAAATTAAGTGATTTTTTGTACTCACATTTTTCTATTTTAGATAAATATTTTTTTTCAACGACATAATAATTTGAATATAAAAACGAATATATATTAAATAAATTTTTCTCTCTTTTCATTTTTGCATAAATCAAATTTTCACTATTATTTATAATTTTATTTGCAATTGATCTTTTATCAGTTGGATCATTATTTCTATCTGTGGTGATACTTTCCACTGTTAGAACTATGTTTTCTTGAGAGTTTTTTACGTAGTAACTTTTATTTAAATTAATTATATCTTTTGTGAAAAAATCTTCATCAAACGAATCCGATTTTTGATATTTAAATATTTTAATTGAACTAAGTTTAACGGCCAATATATGCAAATTAAAGCATTTATAAAATGAATAATATTTGTTTTTGTAAATATTTATATTAGATCTTTTATAAAAATCACCGATTCTATTTTTATAAAAATTGCTTAAATAATTGTTTCCTATCCTAGATAAATTATTTTTTGAAAAATTATTTAAATTTTTTGGCAATTTTTCAAAACTTACTAGTGGTGCTGGGGAAAGTAATATTGAATATTTTTTTAATTTTTCTTTACAAAATTTTAAGAAGTGATTGCAGAAAATTGTATCAGGATAACAAAAAATGAAATGGTCATACTTTTTTTCTTTCGCTATACCAATTAATTTTTTTTGGTAAATAGATAAATATTTATATTTATTTTGATTTTTTTTTTCTTTTAGAAAAAAATAATTAATTGTTATGAGTCTACTAATTTTTTTTATGTTTTGAAGATTTATTATTTTTTTAAACTCATTTTCTAAACAGTAAATATTTAAAGTTGTTTTATTTGATTTATAAATATTTTTATCAAGCAGTGATTTGAGACAAAAATTTTCAAAGTATTCAATGTATTCTTCTCCCCATACTACAGAACATAGAAATATTTTTTTTTCTTTTTTGCTCATAATAATAATTATTATGCACGCAACGTAAAAGTAAATGGTTCTCTCAACAATTCTTCTTTATTTTTTTTTACCCACTCAGCCGTTTCATCTATACCTTCTTCTAAAGAAATTTTTGGCTCCCATCCTATATCTTTTTTAATTAAAGAACTGTCTATCCAATACTGGCTATCTTCAGCTTCTCTTGCTTTTGCATCAACATAAAAATCAGAAAATTTAATATTCAAATTATCAGCTATGGTTTCAGTTATTTCCCTAATTGTATTTGGTTTTTCAACTCCAGCATTATAAACTTTACCTAATTTATCTGACTGCAGAATCATGTAAATTGCTTTCGCTAAATCCTTTGCATGCATATAAGATTTCTTTGCTTTACCTCCACCTTCAAGTGGAAATTTTTGATTTGTCATACCAAATAAAAGAGCTTTTGGTACTAACCTATATAGTAATTGTCCTGACCCATAACAATTGCATGGTCTAATTACGTTAGCTGGAAAACCAAGTCTATTGTATAGACTCATCATATGATAATCAGCGGCTAATTTAGATATAGCATATGGACTAGTTGGGTTTGGCTTTTCGTCCTCTTTCACCGGAAAGTCATAAGGCCCATAAATTTCTGATGAGCCAATTTGAAGAAATTGTTTAAGATATTTTTTATCATAAAGAAATTCACATAGTTGTGAAACTGCAGATACATTTGTGTCATAGTATCTTGATGATTTGTACCATGAGGTTGCGTATGCTAAAGCTGCAAAATTTACAATAAAATTAGGTTTGTATTCCTCAATAAGATCAGTCAAAAAATCAATTTCAAATTTTAAATGCATCTGTCTATAGGTGTATCTGTCATCACCTTCTCCCACACCTAGAGTAAAAGTATTTGATCTTTGAGGATTCCTTCCTATTGAAAGAACTCCAGTTGTATCTTTGTGTGATAAAATTTCTTTGATAGTATGTATAGCAAATATACCAGCACCACCTATAATCAAGTATCGCATAATTGTTATATGATCTATTACTAAATACTTTAAAAAGCAATAAAATAATGTTTCAATCAAAATTAAAGATTGTTTTATGTTTTTTTTTAAGTAATTTTTAAAATGAATAATCTATTATGAATCTCTTAAAACTCTTTCACGAAATGTATTTAATAAGAAGTGTTGAGAAAAAAATTACTTCAGAATATCCAAAAGGAAAAATGAGATGTCCAGTTCATTTATCAATTGGCCAAGAAGCATGTGCAGTTGGTATTAGTCAAAATTTAAAACCTGAGGATATTGTTTATTCAAATCATAGAAGTCATGCCCATTATATTGCTAAGGGTGGAAATATTGCAAAAATGATTTCTGAGATACATGGAAAAAAAAATGGGTGTGTTAATGGAGTGGGAGGATCAATGCATTTACAGGATTTAAAGGTAAATTTTATGGCAAGTATCCCGATAGTATCAAGCTCAATAGGTTTATCTCTTGGAGCAGCTATAAATCAAAAAAGGTTAAAATTAAATAAAATTACAGTTGTTTTTATTGGTGATGCTTCGTTAGAGGAAGGAATATTTTTTGAATGTGCAAATTTTGCTTCTTTACATAAATTGCCAATTTTATTTGCATGTGAAAATAATTTATTTTCTGTATACACTCCAATAAAAGAAAGGCAAATTGACAGTAACTTTAAGAGATATGCTGATGCATTTAAAATACCTTATAAGAGAGTAGACGGTAATAATATAGAAAATGTTTTTAATGTTTCCAAAAAAATTATTAAAAATATTAAAAATGGAAAAGGTCCACATTTTATTCAAATGGATACTTATAGGTATTTAGAACATTGTGGCCCTAATGAAGACGACCATTTAAACTATAGAAATAAGAATGAAGTTAGTTTTTGGAAAAAGAAAGATCCTTTAAAAGTTTTAGAAAATAAGTTGTTAAAAAAGTATAAAAGAGAAAAATTAAGCTATATGAAAAAAACTATTCATCGAAAAATAGATCAGATATTTTCTAATGTTTTAAAAGAAAAATATCCAACTCCCAATGATGCAAAAAAATATGTCTATGCAGAGTAAAAAGAAAAGACAAATATCATTTGTTGAGGCCATTAGAGAAGGCATTACACAGTCACTGCAAAAAGATAAAAGACTTTTTTTAATGGGAGAAGGTGTTGATGATCCAGCATCAATGTGGGGAACAATAAAAGGTATCTCTAAAGAATTTGGTAAAAAAAGAGTACTAGAGATGCCAGTAGCCGAAAATGGATTAATTGGTGCAGCAATAGGATCTTCTATAGCCGGTTCAAAGGTTTTAGTTAATTTACAAAGAGTTGAGTTTTCGCTGTATGCCTTTGAGCAAATTGTAAATAATGCCGCGAAGAGCTTTTATATATCTAGAGGAAAACACAGTGTTCCAATTGTTATAAGATTAGTTGTTGGAAGAGGCTGGGGCCAAGGACCAGAGCACGCTCAAAGTATGGAAAATATATTTTCATCAATACCAGGACTCAAAGTTGTAATTCCAGCATTTCCGAATGAGGCAAAAGAGCTCATGATAAATTCATTATTTGATAAAAATCCAGTAATATTTATAGAACATAGATGGCTTCATTATTCCAAGGGTGTAGTAAATAAAAAATTTAAAATATCTAAATTAAAAAGTATGACAAAAATAAACTCTGGTAAAGATATTACAATTGTATCAAACTCAATTAATACATTAATTGCAAAAAGAGTAGTGGATATTTTAAAACTTTTTAATATTAAAGTTGATTTACTAAATTTAGTAAACCCAAATCCATTGAATTTAGATGAAGTTTTTAAATCTGTAAAAAAAACGAAGAATATTCTTACAATAGATTTGGGACACAAAAATTTAGGACTTGGAGGTGAAATTATTGCTCAAGTAGTAGAAAAAAATATTAGTTTAAATTCAAGTCCAGTGAGAATAGGTTTGCCATTTCATCCAGTTCCTAGTTCAGTAGGAATGATCAAAGGTTATTATCCTGATGGAAAAAAATTATTATTTAAGATTAAAAAAATGCTTAAAATTAAAGACTCTAAATTCAAAGCGATAATGGGAGCTTACAACAAAAATTCTCCTAAAATTCCAATTGATGTACCAGATCCTTATTTTAAAGGACCGTTTTAATGTAAAATATAATGAAAATTGAATTTATTGATTTAAAAGCTAGATACATAGATGAAAAAGAACAGTTAAACAAAATATTTAATGAAGTATTAGAATCAGGCCAACTAATTCTTTCAGATAAAAATACAAACTTAGAAAAAAATCTTTCTGAATATCTAAAAAAGAAATATTGTGTAACTTTAAATTCAGGAACAGATGCATTGATGCTGTCATTATGGGCGCTGAATATTAAAAAGGGAGACGAAGTCATAACGCCAACAGTTTCTTTTATTGCTACTGCTGCCGCAATAGATCATATAGGAGCAAAACCAGTATTTGTTGATGTAAATGAAGATTTAAATATAGATGTAGAAAAAATTGAAGAAAAAATAAATGATAAGACCAAAGCAATAGTCCCAGTACACTGGACAGGTAAAATGTGTGATATGGAAAAAATAAAAGATATTGCTCAAAAATATAATTTAAAAATAATTGAAGATGCCGCTCAAGCAATTGGAAGTGAATTAGAAAACAAAAAACCAGGTTATTATTCTGATATTGCAACTTTTTCAACACACCCGCTAAAGATCCTAAACGGGGTTGGAGACGGAGGGTTTTTAATAACTAACGATAAAGAGATATATGAAAAAATATATAAATATCGTAATCATGGAGTAGTAACTAGAGACAATTATGAATTTTATGGTGTAAACTCTAGAATGGATGCTCTAAGTGCAAGCATTGTTCATTATAGACTTGATAGAACCAAAACATTAATTGAAAAAAGAAAACGTAATATAGATTTATATAAATCAAATATAAAAACAAATAATTTTAAATTTATTGAACATAAAAAAAATGAGATAGAGTCGCATACAATGTTCGTTTCTATTGCAGAAGATAGAGATGGCTTACAAAAATATCTATCTGAGAATGATGTACAGAGTCTAGTATATTACGGAACACCTCTTCATCTTCAAAATGCATCTAAGAAACATGGATATAAAAAAGGTGATTTTCCTAATGCAGAGTATTTGTGTGACAGAGTTATATCTCTTCCATTTCATCAATATCTTGAGGAAGACGAGATATTATTTGTGAGCGATCTTGTTAACAAATATTACAAATGATTAAAAAGGATGATCAGAGAATTAGAGATAAAACAATCGATGATTTTGGTTCACAATTTGAAAAATTTAGCTCATTTGAGAATGACAAGTATTGGGCTGATTTAGATCATTTAAAAGACCTATTAGGAAATACTTTTTCTTTTTTAGAAATCAAAGACAAAATTATTGCTGAAATAGGATGCGGCAATGGAAGAATAGTAAATATGCTTCAAAAATTAAATCCATCAAAAACATATGTAGTTGAACCTTCTAAATCAATTGAGATAGTCAAAAAAAATAATATTAATAATAATAATATTTATTATCATAATGTTGATGGAGCCAATTTTATACTAGAGGAAAAGTGTGATTATATTTTTTCCTTAGGGGTAATTCATCATATTAAAAACCCAGATGATGTAATAAAAAATATTTACAATCATTTAATAGAAAAAGGCACATTTTTTTGCTCAGTTTATGCCAAAGAAAAAAATAAAGTTTTGATTAATTTTTTAAATATTTTAAGTTTTACAAAAAAAATTGATGACAAATATGTGTTTATGTTGTCATTTATTTTCAATTCAATGTTAGTTCCTTACACATATTTATGCAAAGCTTTGCCTTTTGAATTACCCATGAAAAAATATTTAGTTGAAAGGTTTATGAAAAATAATTTTAAAAATAGAACTCATATTATTTTTGATCAATTAAATCCAGAGTATGCTAAATTTTACAAAAAAGAGGAAATCTGTGAACTTATTGAAAAAAATGGTTTCACTGTTGAGCAAATTTACGATAGTGCTGGAAATAATTGGGCTGTTAGAGCAATTAAAAAATAATTTTAAATTTTTATTTTTTAATTTCTATCAATATAAAGCTTAATGAGCCTGCTCCCCAAAATCTGTATTCACGAAATATTAGATGTTTATTGATTTCTCTAAATTGTTTAAAAGCATAAAATTCACCTTTTTTTTCACTTCCTTTGTACGCATAGTATGTATTAAAAGTTATTATCGAGCCTTCAACGAGAGAATTTTTGATAAATTCTAAGCCTATTAGAGTAGGTGTTCCTAAATCCATATCAAAAAGAGCCAAACTAATTTTATTAATACCATATTTGGATGGCTCAATATTTTTACAAGTATTTTCAACAAAACCTTTAACTAATTTAAATTCATCATCTTTTAAATATTTACTAATTCTTTTTTTTGTTTTTTCATAACTGGAAGATAGATTGCCTTCTACCCAACTTGGATGAGCATCACTTTTATCAAAAATTTTAAAACCTTCTTCAAAAGAGTCAAAACCAAAAAATTTTCTTTTTGGTCCATCATAGTTCATTGTTAGTCCATTTTTTTTTGAGGAGGTTTTATTAGATTCATAAGCAGCAATCAAAGAAGTTCCATCGAATACACCAAATTCAATATAATCTCCTTCTACTTGTTCTAAATTAAGTAAAAAAAAAGAGTCCTTTAAAAAGTTTATTTTGGCAATATTATCTGAAATTACTGGGTGAATTTTAGTAATAAGTTTTATCACCATGTTAATCAAAAAGTGTCTATTTCTTAAAAATCTAAGCATAATTTTAATTTTTTAAGTAATTTTTTAAAAGACCAGTTATCATATGAGAAATACTAACTTGACAATCTTCTATATGAAAATTGTTATCATTTGAATTTGTCTGCCCCGGGAATTTTGATTTACCAGGTATAACTATAGATAAATCTGTAATTTCTTTTGCCTTTCCACCACCTCTGCCAGATATACAACAAGTAAATACAGAATATTTTTTTACATACTTAATAATTTCCAACATATTTTTTGAATTTCCTGAGCCACTAAATAAAATTAAAGTATCCTTAGAATTAATTTTTTTTGATCTCATGAAGCTTTTTAGTTGCTCTGCATAAACCATATCATTACCTAGATCATTAGATATGCCCGTCAACAATCCTGATGACTCTGTACAACAATAAACTTTTAATCTTCTTTGATCAGTCGTCTTTTTTTTATTTTCTGATACAAATGGATGTGTTCTTATATCTACAGCAAAACCCTCTGCAGCTGATGATCCACCACCATTTCCTGCAACATATAAATAACCATCGTTTTTATAAGTGTAAAAAATTCTTTTTATAATTTTTACAACTTCGCTTATAGGAAATATTTTGTGAATTTTAGATCTTTCATTTAAATACAGCTTTATATAGTTTTTTAATAGTATATTGTTTTTTGATTTTAAAAATTTTGACATTTCGAAAACATATAATGACTAAACAAAATATACAATTATTAATTTTTGCTTGGGGAGAAGGTTATGAAAGTAAACTCAATCTTACAATTGAAAGTTTATTAAAAGATATAATTGAATTAAAAAAGAAACATAATGTTTCGATTATTTTTCTTATTGATAAAGAATTAAAAAATTTATTAGAAAAGAAACTTTTCGTAAAATTATTGAATCTTAAAATTTTATATAAAACCATTGACATTACAAATAAAATACAAAAAAAAAATATTTTTAATAAAATACAAGAATATGGTTTTGGTGAATCAAGAAATCTGAAGTCCGATATAATTATACCAATTTACGCAGATTTTATTTTTTTTGAAAAATCCTTAATAAATATTGTCAAATTTTTAACTAAAGAACAAAAAAAAATTATTTTCCAGCCCGTTTTATGTCTTATTGAAGAAAAAGTTTTTAATAAAATTGATAATAGATTAAAAAATAAAAAAAACTTAAATAATTTAGATTTTTTAAAATCTGTAATTTCTAAAAATAATATTCATAATATTCAAAAAATGATGTTTATTAATGATAATAAGATCTGTTTATCTCCAGCATGGCATATGTTTATTTCTAGTGATGATAATCTTTATATTAATGCTTATCATAATACACCTATAGCTTTTAGAACAGAAGTACTTCCAGAAAAAATTGTAATTGAAATTAGTTCAGATCAAGATTTTACAAACAGTTTGTTCAATAATTTAAATCACTATTCTGAATGTTATTTTGTTAAAGACTCTAATGAGACACTAGTAATCTCTTTAAAAAGTATAAAAGATAAGCCTCTAGAAATTAATCAGTATATTGGTAATCAAAATCGCGAAGATAGCATGCTCGATGCAAAAATTTGGATACAAAATTTTACAAATAATTTTCATAAATATTCATCTAATTTTGTTTATGTATTAAAAATGGAAACAAGCGAGAAAGATAAAAATATTTTTGACAAGTTTGAAAATTTAAATGAAAAATTATTATCTTAATAACTTTATAATTATATGATTTTACTTAAACTTGCTTAGTTTATATAATTTATCAATATTATATGTTTTGATGGTAGGTATTTTTCTTGAAATCATCAATTCCTCGATAATAGCATCAAGCTTTTTAGGATTACTAAGAATTAAATTTTCTAAAGCAAAATGTATTTCATAATTTTCGATTAGAGTTTTAAAAACTTTAATACCTGTTTTGCTTCTTGGTATTTGAAAAATTGAAGTGAACACTATAATTTTTAAATTTTTTCTTTCTTTTAAAATCATAAATAGTCTAGAAAAATGTTCACTAAAAATAGTCGCAGATGTTTTTATATTTGCGAATTGATTTTTTTTAGAAAGGTAATTATCCATTATAATTTGCTGGGCTCTCTGTGGGATTTTCCATGGAAGCATATTAATTCCAGTTTGAATAGTTAAGATAGACATCAAAATTAATACAAATTCTTTAATTTAAAAATTTTAAAATAGTCAAGATTTTTTTCAAATAATGGATATTGAATATCTTGAAATCTTATATCAATTGATATTCTAGACTTTTTTCTAGTATGATTTTTTGCACCGTGATGCGAAAATGCATTAAATAAAATTGCTTGACCAAATTTAATTTTTAAACATTTTGGAATTATTTTAGATAATTCATTATCAGTAGGAAATATTTTTTTAAAATTTTTAGTTGTTTTATAAAGCTTCATAGATTTTTTTTTTTCCAATAAATATAGGCCAGATTCATCTAAAACATCGTGTAAAGGCATCCAGCAAACTATTGTGTTAGGAGAGTGACCAGACATAATTTCATTGTGGGAAATTGTTTTACTTTCTTTTAAATTAGAAATATTTAAATTTAGGTGCGGATACCTTTGAAGATATATAGAATTTTTTGAAGCTATTTTAATTTTATGTCCTACAGCTTTGATTAATTTTTCTGAAATTCCTTCTAATTGCATTTTTCTTATTTGATCTAAAGAATTTAAATCAAGCCCCCCCACAAAAGATCTCATCTTTTCAATATCTAAAATATTGGTTTTTAATATAGTATTTATTTTTTCTATAATATTATTTCTAGCTTGAATTAAATAATGTTTATTAGGCAAATCAATAATTACATAACCTTCTTTTTTAAGCAATTTTAGTTCTTTAGAATTCTGCATATAAAAAAATATTATTTTTTTTACTGTACTATTAACTTATTTTTATTTAAATTTCTTTTATAATTTTAAAATTACAAAATTAATCTAAAATAAATGAAAAAAAACAAAGAATTATTTAAAAGTGTATTTTATTTTTTCAATTTGCTTAAAAAAAAAAAATTAATTTCATCAGAGAAAGAATATTTTATTCTAAATAAATTTATTAAAAAAAATGATAATGTAATTGATGTAGGCGCCAATATAGGAAGATATACTTTCAAGATATCATCAATAATAGGAAAAAAAGGCACTGTATTCGCATTTGAGCCTGTGTCTAGAATCTATTTGATATTAATTTCACTCATTTTTTTAAAAGACTCTAAAAATATATTGCCATTAAATTTGGCACTATCAAATAGATCAAGTTTTTTGTTTGTAGCACCATTGAAAACTGTTTCAAAAAAAAATGACTTTTTTAAATTTGATACTTACACAGGATCTAAAATTATAAAAAAAAATAATCCAAATTCATATGCCATCAAATTAGATGATTTACCATTTTCAAGAAAAATATCTTTTATTAAGATGGACTGTGAAGGATATGAATTAGAAGTCTTGAGAGGAGCAACTAAATTAATAAAAAAATACAAACCAAATTTATTAATTGAATTTACAGACAAAGGTTTGTTGATGAGTTTTAATCATAAGCATTTTGGAAAACAAAAAAAAATAATAAAGTTATTAAAAGATTTAGGATATATTGATATTAATTTAAATTTTAAGAGCAGAAATAAGCTTTTTATACATAAAAATAATAAATCAAAATATAAATTAGATTAATTAGATTTTCTTACAAAAGAAAAACAATTTTTATTTAATAAATTATATTTTTTTAATTTATCATTTTGTGCACTAATTATTTTACCAGTAATTCTTAATTTAGAATTATTTTGAATTAAAAAATCAAGAGTTTTCTCAATATTTTTAATTTTATTTTTATCATTTCCATTTTTTATTTTTAATGCTTGATTAAATATTTTTTTACTAATTTTTTTTTTTGATTTAATTTTTCTTTTATTCATTTCGGTATGGAATTGACCAGGCATCAAACAATTCACAAATATTTTTTTACTTTTTAATTCTTCAGCTAATGATAGCATAAAAGAATATTGCGCATGTTTTGAAGCGCTATATTGTATAAAAAAAGGATCTGGAATATTTAAAGATGTAGAAAGAAAAATTAAATTTGAATTACTTTTAAGAAGTTTTTTTTTTAATAAAAATTTACACAATTCTATCTGTCCAAATAAATTTATTTGAAATGTCTTTTTGTAATCTTGTATTATAGAGCTTTCAAAATTACCAATTGTTCCTAAGGTTCCAGATGAAATAATTACAGTATCAAAATTAGAAATTTTAAGTATTTTTGTAAATTTATAAAATCTCTTTAAATTGTTTAAGTTTGTTAAATCTATTTGAAATGAATTAAATTTTTTATGAAACTTTTTTTTTTTATAAATTTTTCTACTAGATGTTGTAATAGTATTATATTTGCATTTATCTATTAAATATCTAGATATTAGTAATCCAATACCTTTATGCCCACCAATTACTAAGATATTTTTATTATTCATCGATTTATTAATATTATATAAATTAAAATAAAATCTGTGACGACTAAAATAATAATATTTATAAAAAATATCTAAAAATTTAAAGAAAAATGAATTAAGATAAGTTAAATTAATTGAAAAAGCAAAATGCTAAAAAGTGAATAATATCTTAAATAAAATACTAAAAATAAATAAAAAATCGAAGAAAAGTGAAGAAAATGTTAAATTACATTCAAATGAATTTATGAAGCACTTATTTCCATCTTCAGAAGTTGATTTTAAAAATTTTGCTACCGAAATTCAGAATTATTCTACAATAATTCATCATCACGAAAATATGGTTAATTCTATAAAAAGTTATTTAAAAAATGAAAATATTGAAAAAACAATTAATTATATTGAAACATTAAGTTCATTTTATAAAAATTTTTCTAAATTTTATTTACATCTTTTTTCATTAGACAAAACATTAATGAATGATTTGGAAAGGAACATATCAAAAGATACTAACACACTTTTATCAGTAAGTATTTGGGGAGAAGATTATGCAAGAAAATTTTGTTTGCTTACAATTAAATCAATAAAAGATGATCTTAATGAAATAAATAATACTTATAATGTGCAAATGGTTATTTTTGTTGATCAACCTGCAAAAAAAATATTAGAAAATAATTTAGATTTTGTTGAACTAAAAAAATCTAATTTGGTAAAGGTTATAATCATACCAAATGATATATTTAAAACTGAATATTATTCAGAGAGAATTGCTTTTACTAGATATTATGTTTTTGGTCTAATCCAAAATATTTGTTGGAGGTATTGTGCAAAAAGAGAAATAAATTTATCCTTATTAACACCTGATAATTTTTTTAGTAGAAATTTTTTTAAAAATTTAGTTAATAAAATCAACAATAAAAAGGATTTATATGCAGTTTTTTCAAACTCAAGTTTGAAAGTTCAACTTAATAATAAAGATAAATTAAATGATTTTGTATCTTCCTTAAGTTCGATGAGTTTAAATGAACTTTTTGATTTTTATAAAAACAATATTCATCATACTAATTTTGATTTTTTTATTTCAGAAGACAAAAAAATTGAAAACAATTCTCCACAATATATTTTAAATTCAAATGAAGCTTTTTTTGTTTACTCCATCCATGCTCATCCATATTTACTAAGTAAAAAATATTTAAAAAAATATCCAAATTATTTTACTTTTCTTCCTATAGATGAGTCTTTTCCTTTGGAAAATGATAATGACATAAATTTTTTTGAAAAAATGTTAGAATTAGATGATGGATTAACTATAGATATTTCATCTTTCGAGGATATAAAAAAAGAATTTATATCTTATTCTGAAGATAATATTTTCAAACATTTTTCTAAATTTAAAAATAATAAATTAAGCATGTGGTTTCTTAAAAATCCTTTAAAAATTTGTCATAATAAAAACGCCAAACTAACCTTTAATTGCAACAACGAAAGTGGGAGTCCCACTCAAGTCATTAACCCAGATACAACTGATATTTTACTAACAAATTTTCAAAAATTAATTGAGAAAATTTAGAATTTTCTAAAGAAAAAATAATAAGTTAATAGTTTAATTAGCTTTATAGAATATTTTATAATATTAATATGTGAGCTGACTTTTCCTGATGACCAGGATATTGGAATTTCTCTAATTTTAAAATTATTTTTTTTAAAATAAATATTTAATTGAGGATTAAATTGTGGACCGTCTACAAAATTCTTGTAGTCTATTTTTTTTATAAGAATATTTTTCATTAACACTATCCCACATCCGGAGTCACTAAACTTGTAACCAGTCGTAAACCAAGTCATAAAATTGAAAAATTTATTACCAAATATTTTTACCTTTGAATAATTTTTTAATTTTGATTTTTTATGAAACCTACTTGCTAAGATTATTTCTTGATTTGGATTTTTATTTAATACATTTAAAAAATTTATAACAATGTCGTTAATTTTACCTTTACCACTAGAATGTGCAAATATTGCCAATTTGATTTTTTTTTGATTCATAAAATTTAGACAATTCTTCCAGCTACCACCCATTCCCACATTTTTATTATTTTTTAAAATATAAAGGTTATTTATTTTAAATTTTCTTTTATTTAACTTGATTAATTCAACTGAATTATCTGTACTGCAATTATCTATAAAATAAATTTTGTCACTTTTTTTATAAATTTTTTTAATTTCTTGGAAACAACTAAAAATGTTATTTTTGGAATTGTAGCATAATATAAAAATTGTTGGTTTCATTAAGTTTTGCTCCTACTTAATAAAATTGTTATTGCTGGAAGAAAAACTACAAAATGCATCATTACATGTCGAGGATCCCAAAAAAAGAAAATAGAAACTGCAATTCCTATGTATCCAAATATTCCAAAAAATATAGCTAAATAATCACTATCATTTAATTTATTTTTTTTAATTATTTTGTTTGAGAAATATAATATTGATAAGATGGGTATAAATAAAATAATTAAGATTTTGATTATATTAAAAAGTATATAATTAAATTGCCATAATATTTTAGCTGCAAATGTTCCAGGGTTAAAATTTTCAAAAATTAAATTTTTGTAATTTTTAAAAAAACCTTTCTCTGCTTCTACGTAGGGTCTAAAATTTTTATTATAGATTTTATCAATATCTTTTCCTATCATTTTCTCAAGAGAGTAAACATTTTGTAGATATAATTTATGATTTATAGCTGTAAGATAGGCTGCATTTTGATCTTTAAGTTCTAAATAAGGGTTAGGAATAAATCTCCAAAAAAACATGTCCTTTCCACTTTGATGAACAGCAGGAGCAAGAATTATGTTGAATGGATTCATTTTATCTTGCATAAAATTATAACGTTCAATCCAAACTTCTGGATTTTTAATTGTTGTTTCAATTATTACACCAGTTATTAGCTTATTTGTTTCACTTGCTCCAATATTTGCGGCTAATCTCCACCATATATGTTGAAAAGGTAAGGGAAAAATATATTCTGAATGTACCTTCTTCAAGATTTCCATCGCACTTAGATTATCGTATTCAGGATTTGGTTTATCAGGAGAGCCAGCAATATTGTAAGTTGAAGTTAGTGTATTTTTTAATGGTTCATCTTTGTTGTTTAATAAATCAATAACAATAGAAATATATTTTTGAGTTTTTTTACCTGGATTATTTAAATTTAGACACTTTTCTTTATAAATAGATTTTATTTGTAAGTCATTTAATTTACTTTTATCTTTTTTAATCACAAGGTAATTTCTTTCATCTGGCACCAAAGCCCAATCTCTATCTTTAATTCTATTTATTTTATTTTGATCTTTAATATTACAAAATCCTACAGCCGTGTGTTGTGAAAAAGCAATAAATTTAAAAAAACTTTTTGCATATGGGGAGTTTTGTTTTTCAAAAATAAAAAAACCACAAAAAATAAAAAATGAGATAAATATAAATTTTTTAAAATTCATTATTTTTGTTAACCCCATTACTAATACTGTAATTGATATTAGATAGAAAAAAACTATTCCGGTTGGTCTAACAATTGCTACAGAAGTAAATATAAGAATTAAATAGAAAAAAGATTTAATATTTTTTTTTTTAAAAAAATTTTCTAGATAAAATAAACTTAGAACTAAAAGAAAAATGAATAGAATTTCAGACATAATTTGAGATGACATATAATGAAAATATGGAAATATACTTATGAATAAAGATAATATTTTTGCTATATTAAGCTGATTTTTCCAAGAATTATTTGATAAAAAAATAAAAGTTAAAACTGGGATCAATATTGCCATTATACATTGTAAAATTATTATAAAAGTTCCACCTAAAAAAGTTTTTGATCCTAGGAAATATAAAAATAATGGATATCCCACTGAGCGATTACCGGGATTTAACGAATTAACATTTAAGATATCAAATCTTTCAGCAATTTGAAGATAATGGTAACTGTCAGCACTTAATGAAAAGGGTAAAATTGACGATATTAATATTTGAATACCTGTGTTTAGTAAAAACAGAAAATAAATATAATTTTTGTTTTCATCGTTTATTTTATTTAAAATAACATTAATAAAATTCATTTTAATCTCTAATTAATTTACAGCTATCTAAATATTCTTTTCGTATTTTTTTATTTTCTTTATTTTTTTCGTATTCTATATTTTTCATAATACACTGTTGATCTTTTGATAAATTACTAAAATTAAAATTATTTAGTCTTGATGTTTGAAAAATAAAAATAAAAAAAATTAAAATAATACTTAACTCATTTAAATTTTTTTTTTTTAAAAAAAATAAATTTAAAATTGAAAATATTATTAAAAAAATTCCAGATAAAAATGCAAATAAATCAAAAAAAGTAAAATTAAGATATATTTTATATTTTCCACCAAAAAAACAAACGCAAGTTAGTAAAATAAGTATAATAACTATTTTTTTATATTGCATTACTAGAAAAATTTTTTTTCTATTTTTATACAGGCATCAAGTACAGCGCCCTCACCACTTTTTGAAGGAGTAACATAATTAGAATTTTTTCTTGCCTCAATTCTTGCATTTTTTGGGCTTATTCCAAAAAAACACTCTTTTAAAATTTTGGCATCATAAAAACCATCACCCATATAAATAAAATTTTTTAAACCAAATCTTTTTTTAAGATAATCGTATCTATTTTTTTCATCTAATACTAAAATTTTAAATCCTAAATCTTTAGTAATTCTTTGGTAAGAAATCTCTAAACCTCTTTTATCTGAAGTTATAAAAAGAATTTTAATTTTATCTTTTAACATTTTTAGTCCATCGCTATCATGTGCACCAAAAATTTTATATTCCTTCCCTTTTTTTGAATATAAGAATTGTCCAGTAGTCATAACACCGTCAATATCTAAAATAAAAGTATCAGGAATTTTTCTCATAATATTAAATATTTTTTCTTAAAAATTTTGCTATTCCAGAACCATCTAAATTATAATATTTATATAATTCTTCAACTTCTCCACTTTGAGTAAAATCATTAAGACCATGTAAACAGAAAGGTTTTTTTATATTGTATTTAGATATAATTTCTAACATAGCACTTCCCAACCCTCCATTGATAGAGTGATCTTCAACACTGAATAACCTTTTTGTTTTGGAAATAATTTTTAAAATTTTTGATTTATTTAATGGTTTTATTGAAGGAATATTTACTACACCAATTTTATACATATTTTTTAATAAATTTGAGGCATCCAGACATCTTTCAACCATATTTCCAGAGGTAAAAATAACTCCATCTTTCATATCATTTTTTACTATATAAGGTTTTCCTTCAACAAATTTATAATTTTTATTATATATTTCCTTATTTGCTTGCCTTGATATTCTTATATAGCTTGGTACTTTAAGTTTAATACAATGATAAAGAATAGCTGCTGTTTCAATTGGCGAAGCAGGCTGAAATATCTTTATGTTTGGAATTGATCTCATCACTGAAATGTCCTGAAGCCCTGCCTGCGTAGGACCATCAGGGCCAATTAGACCACCATGAGTCCCAACAAGAATTGCTGGTGCATTGTTGAAACCAATTGAGACTCTTATTTCAATGTTTTTTCCAGATAAAAAAGATCCAAAGCTTGCTACTACAGGTTTTAGACCAGACATAGCCAAACCTGAGGCAATTCCAATTGCATTTGCCTCAGCAATACCAGTTTCAATGAATCTTTCTGGAATCTCTTTTTTAAATATTGATAATTTTGTTGCTGATTTTAAATCAGGGGAGATAGCAAAAATTTTTTTATTTTTTTTTGCAAATTTAACCAAGACTTCTCCAAAGACATCCCTTATTGCTTTATTTTTTTTTGACATTTAACTCCTCTAATGCTTTCAAATAAAAATTTCTAGTTATTTTAGCAGAATGCCAATGTCCCGAATTTTCCATAAATGAAATTCCCTTCCCTTTAATTGTATCAGCAATGATTACAGATGGTTTTTTTGTTTTTTTTACTTTATTAATTGTTTTGTCTAGATTATTCAAATTATGGCCATTTGTTCTAAAAACTTTGAATCCAAAACTTTTCCATTTTTCTTCAATCATCGGCATAGGCAAGGTTTTTGAGATTAAATCTTCATTTTGAAACTTGTTATAATCGACAATTATAATTAGTTTTTTTAGATAATTCGAATTTAGAAACATTAATGATTCCCAAATTTGTCCTTCTTGCAATTCACCATCACCAAGAACACAATATACATATCCTTTTTTCTTCAGATATTCCTTTGCCATTGCATATCCAATTGCAATAGATAGTCCTTGTCCAAGTGCACCAGTACTGGCATCAATTTTTTTAAAATTTCTTTTATCTGGATGACCTTGAGCTTTTGAATTTATTTTTCTTAAATTATTAAAGTTTTTATTATCTAGTTCTTTAAAAAATCTCATAACTGCGTATTGTCCAGGTACCCCATGACCTTTTGATAAAATCAATTTGAAATTTTTTTCATTACGATAAATATAATATAAAATTTCTATTAAAGACAAAGAGCTTCCTGGATGACCAGATCCTGCATTATATAGAGATTTTATTAATAAAGACCTTATCTTTAGACAGTTGTTATTTTGAATTACTAATTTTTTTGACATGATTTATTTTTCAAACTAAAGATAGTTTATAAATGATTTTTCAATCTAGTAATAGAGATTTATTAGAAAATAGAGAATCAATAATTAATTCTGATATTTCTATAGTTGGTGCGGGCCCAGCAGGTATAACTTTAGCCAAAGAATTATCAAAAAAAAACTCTATTAAAATTTCAATTATTGAAAGTGGAGATTTAAGTTTTAATTTAAAAAGACAAAAACTAAATTTAGGAAACTGTATTGACTTTGGAAATTATCCTCATGAAAATTATTCAATTACTCATGCCAGAATAAGACAATTTGGAGGAACATCTAATGTTTGGGCTGGTTGGAGCGGACCTTTAGAAGAAGAGGATTTTTTTCAGAAAAATTGGATTGAAGAATCAGGTTGGCCAATTTCTTACAATGATCTTAAACCATATTATGAACAATCTCAGTCTATTTTAAATCTTTCAAAATTTATTTACGATGAAAGTGTATTTAAATATTATCCAAAATATCTTTCTAAAAATTATTTAAAAGATTTTAAGAATATTTTTTGGCAATTTAGTGATCCACCGGTAAAATTTAACCATAAATATTTTGAATATTTTAAAACGAAAGAAAATATCAACTTATTTTTAAATCATACTATTACAGATTTAGTAAAAGTAGAAAATAATATTACAGAGATTATTTGTTATAAAAATAATAAAGAAATAAAATTTAGATCAAAATATTTTGTTTTAGCAACTGGAGCAATTGAAAATGCTTCAATTTTGTTAAATTTTCAAAAAAAAAATTCTCAAGCTAATTATAATAATAAAAATATTGGAAAATATTTTATGGAGCATCCACACTGTACAATTGGTTATGGTTACACAAAAAATAAAAATTTTATATCGTGTTATTCTAAACAAAAATTAAAAGAGCTTGACAATGTTAAATTTTTATCAGGTATAGTAATTCCTAAAGAAGTTCAAAAAAAAAATAATATAACAAATTGTGTATCAGTTTTATTACCAAATAATTTTCTTGAAATTCAATCTGCAGTAATTTTAAGATATAATTTTGCACTTAAAGCAATAAATTTAAATTTAGTAAATTTTACTTTTCAAATAATTAAAGATACGAAAAAAATTTTTTTAAGCTTATTTGAGTTTTTTAAAAATTTCATTAGAGGCAAGAAAAAATTTTATATTATCTCAAGAATAGAACAAGTTCCAAATAGTAAAAGTAAAGTTTATTTGTCTGAAAATAAAAATGAGTTTGGAAATTATTTACCTGTACTAGATTGGAATATGAAAAAACAGGACTTAGAAACACTATTTGTCAATTTTAATGAAATTAAGTCAAAAATAGAAAATAATAAATTAGCAGAAATTTATCCTTTTGATTTTATAAAAAAAATAGAGACTATAAAAAATGACACTACAGTTAAGGAATGGAATAAGATCTTAAAAAAAGAAGTTTTTGGAGTTGGTCATCATATGGGCACAACAAGAATGGGATTAGATAAAGATTTTTCTGTAGTTGATAAAAACCTCAAGGTTCACGAAATAGACAATTTGTATTGTGCTGGTAGCTCTGTTTTTCCAACTTGTGGCTTCATAAATCCTACATTAACTATTGTTGCACTATCCTTAAGATTAGCAGATCATCTAGAAAAAAAAAATTAATATGTGTGGAATTGCTGGAATTATTGGAAATAAGGAACCCGATAAAGATATTTTGAAAAAATTATTGTTTTCAATTTCACACAGAGGGCCGGACCATAGTGGTTTTTTTTATGATAATAAATTTATTTTTGGCATGAATAGGCTTTCTATAATAGATTTAGAAAGTGGCAATCAACCAATACAAACAGAGAATGGAAGGTATGTTATTATATTCAATGGAGAAATATATAATTATAAAGAATTAAAAAAAGATATAGGATCCAGATATTCTTTTAAAACACAATCTGATACTGAAGTTATATTAGCTGGATACAGTTTATCTGGTTCAAATTTTTTTAATAAACTTAATGGTATTTATGCAATAGCTATATGGGACAAAGTTAAAAAAAAACTAACTTTATCAAGAGATATTAGGGGTGTTAAACCTCTATATTACGGAAAAAAAGATAGTTTCATTTATTTCTCCTCAGAAATAAAAAGTTTTATAAATTCTAATATATTTAATGAGGTTGATAACTATTCTTTGCAACAATTTTTGTCAGCTGGGTACATCTTCAATAACAGTTCATCTCTAAAAGATGTCAATCAGCTTTATCCTGGAGAAACAATTGAAATAATTGAAAACAATATTGTGAATTCATTTCAAAGAAATCAAAAAGTTTTTGATGATAAAAATAAAAATGAAATTAAAGATGTTCCTAAATTTGTTAGAAATAAAATCGTTGAAGCTGTTGAAAGACAATTAGTTTCAGATGTTCCAGTTGGTTTGCTTCTTTCATCTGGAATAGATTCAATGTCAATATTGGCTAGTATTAAATTATTAAATAAATTAGATCAAACAAATACATATACGGCCTATTATCCAAGCAAGGAATTTTCTGAAAATACTTTAGTTGAAAAATTAGCAAAAAAGTGGAAATTTAAAAATTATTCTGTAAAAATTTCACCAGAAGATGTTAATGATAATTTAGATGGAATATTTAAAACATTTGATAATTTAGATTTTATTCCTGTTTCTGCAATCAAATATATATTGTCTAATTTTTCAGACAAAAAAAATAAAGTTTTGTTGAGTGGTGCAGGTGGAGATGAGATTTTTTGCAGTTATGCTACTCACTTGGCCTCTTATTATAGACAAAAAATTAATCCAATAAATTTCTCCTTTTTAAAAAATTTTACTCATTTTTTTGAAAAACAAAAATTTGATGGATCTCATCTTAGCTTTTCAGAAAAAATTTTAAGATTTATAAATGGTTCCTCAGCACATAAAAAATATTATCACTTAGCATGGAGATATATTTTTAGTATAAATGAATTGCAAGAGTTTAGTTTTATTAAAGAATTAAATTTTGAAAATATATATAAAAATCAAATTTTATATCACGACTTATTTGAAGATAAAAATAAGTTAAACTTTTATAGTAATTTAGATATAAACACCTGGTTGGT
The DNA here is from genome assembly GCA_902552475.1 of uncultured Pelagibacteraceae bacterium. Taxonomy (GTDB): domain Bacteria; phylum Pseudomonadota; class Alphaproteobacteria; order Pelagibacterales; family Pelagibacteraceae; genus Pelagibacter. Next base: position 104,519 of record CACDJC010000001.1, read on the forward strand.
AGATCATGCTTTAAAATTATGGGACAAAGCTGGAATGAGTAACTCAATAGAAATTAGAGTCCCATTCTTAGATTTGAAATTATTGGAAGAATTAAATCAAATTTCTTCGTCTTCTAGAGTAGGAAAAATTGGAAGTAAACAATTATTAAGAGATAGTTTTAAAGATTTGTTGCCATCAGAAGTTTATAGAATGCAAAAAAAAGGATTTACAGTTCCTGTAAATGATTGGTTAAACTATCCAAAAATTAATAATAAAATGAGAGACTTAACTTATTCTTTGCCCAAAGAATTTATTAATCAAACTTTTTTAGATAAATTGTGGAATGATTTTGAAAATTCAAATGGAAATCAAACTTATAAACTATGGATTTTAGGTTGTTTGTCAGGTTGGCTGGATTCTAATAAATTAAGTTTGAATGTATAGAAAATTTAATATATTAAAATTGATATGTCTAAAGTTGAAAATATCAACAAAGTTAAAAAAGTAAATAAACCGTGGGGTTATGAATTATGGTTGGCTTCAGATCATAACGATTCAAAATATGCACTAAAAGAAATTTTTATTAAATCACCTCATGCATCAAGTGTACAGTTTCATGAAATTAAAGAAGAAACAAACTATGTATTATCTGGAGAAGGGGAACTATTATTGTCTTCAAAGCCAATAGACATAGATAGATTTAAAAAAAATGAATACTCTAAAGATGAACTAAAAAAAATTGTTGAAAATCTAAATGTACACAATCTCTCAGCTGGTTCTGTATTTCATGTCAAACCAGGATTTGTGCATAGGGTTATTTCAACAAATGACCTTAAAATGGTAGAAAGTTCAACGCTTCATCTAGACGATGTGTTTAGAATTTCTGATGAAAGTGGAAGAGGGCACGGCAAAATAGACTCTGAACACAAGTAAATTTTGATGCATTATAAAGTTTGCATTACTGCAGCTGGGATTGGATCTAGAATATCTAAAATTTCTAGTATAAATAAAGCATTGTTGCCAGTTGGATTTGAAAGCATACTTACAAAAATTATAAATAAATTTTCTAAAAAAATCGAAATTGTAATAGCAGTTGGGCATCAAAAAGAAAAAATAATTGATTTTTTAAAAATAAGTCACAAGGATAGAAAAATCAAAATAGTAGAAGTTGACAATTATGACAAAGCTGGAAGTGGCCCAGGATACTCAATGTTGAAATGCAGCAAACATCTTCAATGTCCATTTATATTTGTTGCCTGTGACACACTAATTACTGGTAAAATTCCTGAACCTAATAAAAATTGGATAGGCATTTCAAGTGTTGAGGATCCAGAAAATTTTTTGGTCGTAGAAAAAGAAAAAAATTATGTCAAAAGATTTTTTGATAAAAAAAGTAAAAATTTTCTATATTGGAATGGATATAAAAATTCGAATTGTAATTGTTTTATTGGTTTAGCAGGTGTTAAAAACTATAAAACTTTTTGGGAGTCACTAAAAAAAAATAAGTCTTTAAACGATGGAGAACTCCAGGTTTCAAATGGATTAGATGGTCTTAGAAAAAAAAAGATAATATGCAAAAGATTTAAATGGTTTGATACAGGAAATGAGTTTAATTATATCAAAACGTTAAATTTTTTCAGTAAAAACTATATTTTACCAAAACCTGACGAATATTTCTATAAAGAAAAAAATTTAGTAATAAAATATTTTAAAAATGAAAAAAAATCCCTAGGTAGATTTGAGAGGAGCAAATATTTAAAAAATTTAACTCCAAAACTTATAAATAAAAAATCTAAAAATTTTATTAGCTACAGACATATTAGTGGAAATCTATTATCTAATGTGAACAATATAAATATTTTTAAAAATTTTTTATCATTTTGTGATAAAAATTTATGGAATGAAAATTATAAAAAGTTCCATTATAAAAATGAATTAAAAAAATTAAGTTCTGCATGTAATTATTTTTATAAAAAAAAAACTTACCAAAGAGTAAATGAATATTTTGATAAATATAATCAAATAGATACATCATCAATTATAAATAATATTAAAATTCCAAAGACTTCCGAATTATTAAACAAAATAAATTGGAAGAATTTTTCAACTCCCCACCCAGTTCTGTTTCATGGTGATCTTCAACCTGAAAATATAATATATACAAAAAATAATAAATTTTATTTAATTGATTGGCGAGAAGATTTTGGTGGGTTAAAAATTTTAGGAGATTTATATTATGATCTTGCAAAATTACATCATGCTTTAATTGTTAATGGTCAAATAATTAGAGATAATAAATTTAAAGTAAATATCAAAAATGATAGAATAACTGTAAAAATTAAAAAAAGATCAAATTTAATCAAATTCTTAAATGAGTTAGAAAACTTTGTTAAAAAAAAAAATTGGAATGTTGAAAAACTAAGAATAATGAGTTCATTAATTTACTTAAATATTGCGTCTTTACATCATTATCCTTATTCAGAATTTTTATATAATTTTGGTAGGTATAATTTATTTAAAGCTTTGAAAAATGATAGATAAAAATACAAAAATTTTTTTTTCTGTAGCATCTAATCCGGGAAACAAAGGTTCTAAATTTTATAATAATTATTTTAAAAGAAATAAAATTAATGCAATTTATATCCCCCTAAAACTATCGAATAATTTTATAGAAACTTTAGAATTTTTTAAAAAAATTGGAGTGAAAGGTTGTAGTGTATCAATGCCATTTAAGAAACAAGCATGGAAATTGGTAAAAAAAAAATCTTTTTTTTTAAATAAAATAAAATCAATAAACACAATATTATTTAATAATAAAACAACATATGGATATTCGACAGATTTTTATGCAGTGAGAAAGGTAATACAGTTAAACAATATCCGAAAATTTAAATCAATAATCATTGTTGGAACAGGCTCAATGGGAAAAATTTTTTATAAAATTTTAAATAATAAAAATAACAAAATTTTTTTTGTTAGTAGAAAACCAAAATATAAAAATCAATTAAAATTAAGCAAAACACATAAAATTAAATTTGATGTTTTGATTAATGCATCACCTTTAGGAATGATTGGTTTTCAGCGATTTCCAATAAAAAATTTTAATTTTTCAAATTGTAAAAAAATTATTGATGTCGTAGCATATCCAGAAATCACAAATTTATTTAAATTTGCAAATAAAAAAAAAATTGAATTTACTAGTGGTGAAATACTTGCAAAATTACAAGCTGAAAAGCAACTCGAGATATATAAAAAAGTTTTATAATTAAAATGACAAATATTATAGGAATTCATAATACTGGTATTCAATCGTCTTTATTTTCATTATCAAAAAAAAGAATATTTGGAATCCCTGAAGAAAGATTATCAAGAATAAAATATGATAAATATTTTCCAAGAAAAAATTTAGAACTTTTTTTAATTAAAAACAAAATAAATAATAAAAATAAATTAAAAATTGTTATAGCTTGGAATCCAATACTAAATATTAATGAAAAATACAGACCTAGTATTTCAGAATGGTCAAGACATCCTGCGGACAGATTATATTCTAATGTTAACCAAATAATACCAAACCTTGATTTGGACTTAAATGATTCTTCAAAAATTATATTTGATAAATATAGCCAGGCTGAAGTTATTTATTTAAATCATCATTTGGCACATGCTTATAATTCGTTTTATTGTTCAGGTTACAATAACGCTGCAATTTTTTCATGTGATGGTTATGGAGAAAATGCCACCACATTTTGGGGTGTTGGAAAAGGTAATAAAATTGATGAAATAAAAACTACAAATTTTCCTCAATCTTTAGGACAGCTTTATAGCACTATTACTCAATTTTTAGGTTTTAGACCAAATTTTGATGAATGGAAAGTTATGGCACTAGCATCGTACGGCAATCATAAAAAATATTTAAAAGATTTTAAAAATTTAGTGAAGATAAAAAGTAATGGAGAATTCGAATTAAATCTTAATTATTTTGACTTTTATAATTTTGATAAAAAAAATTATTTTTCAAAAAAATTTGAAGATTTATTTGGAAAACCAAAAGATACACAGAAAAAATTAAACATCAAACACTTTAATATAGCCGCCGCTCTGCAGAAAACCGTAGAACTTTGTGTAGAAAACGCATTGATTTATTTGAAAAATAAGACTAAAGAAAAAAATTTATGTCTTTCTGGAGGAGTATTTATGAACTCTGTTATGAATGGAAAAATATATAGATCCAATTTGTTTAAAAATGTTTTTATTCCATTTGCTCCTGATGATAGTGGAAACTCAATTGGAGCAGTTTGTTGGCAAAGTAAAGATAAAAAATTATTTAAGAATTTAAGCCCTTATCAAGGATCAGATTTTCTTGACAAAGATATTATAAAAATCCTTAAGAGAAACAAAATTAAACACACAAAAATTTTAAATATAGCGCAAGACTGTTCTGAAGAATTAATTAAACATAAAATTATTTGCTGGTTTCAAGGAAAGTCTGAATTTGGTCAAAGAGCTTTAGGCAATAGATCAATATTAGCGAATCCAACAAGGAAAGATGTAAAAGATAAAGTAAATTTATCTGTAAAGTTTAGAGAAAGCTTTAGACCATTTGCTGGATCAATATTAGAAGAATTTGCAAATGATTATTTTGTATCTCCTAAGAAGATTATTTCTCCATATATGGAGAAAGTTTTTTATATAAAAAAAAATAGAAATAATCTTGTGCCTGGAATTGTACATATCGATAAAACTACAAGAATTCAGACGGTAAATATAAAACAAAATAATTTATACTATAAAGTAATCAATTATTTCTATAAAAAAACAGGAATACCAATTATCTTAAATACTTCATTTAATATAAATAACGAGCCAATAGTCGAAACCCCTGAAGATGCTTTAAGGACCTTTTATTCAAGTGGTGCTGATATTCTTTATTTAGGCAGTTATAAAATAATTAAATGACTCAATTTAAAGTAATCAAATTAGATAATAGAGAAGATTGGGAATTATATTTAAGAAAAGCGAATTCTACAATTTTAGAAAATAGTTACCATTTTTGTGATATTTTTAAAAAATACTTAATTAATACTGAGCCAGAAATATATTATTTTGAAGACAATAATTCAAAATGTACTTACACTTATCTTAAAAGTAAAACATCAATTGGAAATTACTACCATCTACACACCCCTTACTGTTATGGTGGGTTTTCAACAAATGATCATTCCGAAAGCTTTTTTTCATTATTTAGGAAAAATTTTGTTAAATATTGCAATGAAAATAAAATTATTACTGAATTTATAAGATTAAGTCCAATAATCCATCATGGAAATAATTATTATAAAAAATATTTTGATTATTATAAATTTCACGGTAAAAATTTATATGTTAATTTAAAAAATGGATATAATTTACCTTTAAGGGAAAATCATAGAAGACTTATAAAATCTGCAAGTCAGCAAAAAAATTTAATTTTTAATTTTGACGATAAAGTAAATTTTGAAAGTTTTTTTCACATGTATAATTATAATATGGAAGTAAAAAATGTGAAAAATTTTTTCAAATTTGATGAAAATTTCTTTAAAAATTTTTATAATAATTTAAAGAATGATATTTATTTTCCAACTATTAGCCTTAATGACAAAATTATAGCTGGAGCTATTTTTCTAAAAAACAAGGAATTTTTGGATCTTTATTTGGCCGCTTCTTACCCTAAGGCAAAAGAAATTAAAGGTTGTAACCACTTGCTCTTTCACAAATTTATCAAGAAAATTTCTTCAGAAAAAAAGAATATAAAATTTATACACTTGGGTGGAGGATCAGACAATTTAAAGTATTTTAAATCTGGCTTTGATCACTCTGAATTTGATTATTATGTTATTAAAAACATAATTAACAAAGATTTATTTGAAAAAATTTGTAAAGTTAAAATTAGCAATGTAAATTATAATACAATTTTTCCAGATCAAAAACTTTATAATTTTGCTCTCTCAAGAGATCGAACTTAAATAATATTATTATAAAAAATAAAATTTAATTAATATTAAAATAAACTGATTTGTTGGAAGCTATAAATTTTTTTATTATATTAGAATCCTCATCTAAAATTTTTACATGTTGATAATTTTTTTTAAATTCTTCATCAAAATTTTTTTCGTTTTTTTTATACTTTTTTTTAAATACTAAAGTTGATTGAATTAGATTGGGATATTTTTTATCCTTTGTTTCATAATCCTCAATTAATTGAAATGAATACTTATTCATAAGATAAATTATATGGATTTTACTATAATAAAACATTTTGCCTTGTGTGAATAAATAAGAAAAATCTTCAGCCTTACTTTTTTTGGTATTAATTTTTTCACAAACACCATCTAAATATTCACTTTCATCAATTATTACTACCGAATCTTTTGAAGTAATTTTCTCTAAAATTTCTAAAGATTTATAAGGATTTTGCATGTGTCTAAAACACTTAGAAAATAGTACATAATCAAAAAATTTATTTTCACTTAGAAATTTATCTTCTTCCAATTCAAATAAGTTGTTTCTAATTTTTTTAGAAAGATGAGGAAATTTTTTATTAGAAAAATTTACTGAGATTGAATTAGGTTCAATGCCATATGCATCAAACCAATAATCTAATTTTTCAAGGGCCCACGATCTGTAACTAGAAACTTCTAAAAACTTTGACTTTTTTATATTAAAAAATTTATTAAATATTTTTGAAAAGAAAAATTTTGTATAAAATTTTAAATTAAGAATTTTTTTTACTCTAGCATTATGCTTAGCTACTCCGTAATATTTATCAATTGATAAAAGATTTTCATCATAAATTGAGGGGTTAGCTCCATCTTCAATTTGCATATAGTCGAAAAAAAAATTATTATCATAATGGCAGTTAGAAAAAACCAAACCACAATTTTTACACATTACTAATTGTTCATTGTTTAATTGAAATTTTATATTATTGAAATAGTGTTTTAAATTTTTATCTCCTTCTTTAAAATCATAAAATAAAAACTGTCTATATTGTGGAGTTATATTTTTAAAATTAGTATGATTACATATTGGACAAGAATTTACTTTTATGTAGTTATCAATATATTTGCTAAAAAATTTTTTTTTTAGATCAAAATTTTTAATAATAACTTTATAATCTTCGTTATCTTTAATATCAAATTGAGGGACTAAGTTCATGAATAATTTTTAGAGAAAATTTTTTCATACTTTAAAATTTAACCAATAAAATTTGGATGAATGCTTTTAATTTCATTTTCTGTTAAATCTTCTACTAGAGAAAATTCTTGATTTAAATCACTTGTACTGTCTGAGGATGCACCTTTTTGATTGAAATTATCCCAAAGAACTTTATTTAATGGGTCAAGCTTACAACCTGCAGGACATTTATTTAAATTAATTTTTTTTACTATTTCTTTTCTTTCTTCGGAAAACCAAATATTTTTAAATGAATTTTCATAAATATTTCCTAATTTAAATCCTCTTCCTTTAAGATTTCCACATAACTCAACCGATCCATCTTCATCAAGATACGGAGCTAGTGGAGTTGCATTACATTTTTTGTAGTACACACCGTTATTATAGGATTTCCCCAAAACCTCTTTGAACTGTGAAATTTTCATGTAAACTTTAAAATCCTCATTTTCCTCTTTTTTTGCTTCTTTAAGGAAAGGGATTACTTCTTCATTTTTTAAATGATTTATTTCGTGATTAGGGTTTAAGTCATTTTTATACATTGGTTTGAAAGTTACATAATCAATACCAAGAGATTTAAAAAACTTTGCTGCTTCTGGTACTTCTCTGTAATTCCAGTGATTACAGACATACTGGGCTCCAATGACAGGGTATTTATTTTTACCTCTTAATTTCACTAAATTTTTTATGTTATTAATTATAAGTTCAAAATCGTCCGATAAATGACTTTTTTGGTGGCTTAATTTATTAGCAGCATCAATACTACATCTTACAAAGAAAAAGTTTTTTAAAAACGAGTCAAATATTTCTTTCTTTTTAAAAGACATGTTAGAGAATATACCAATATCTATTTCAAGTTTTTTTATTTCATCAATTATGTAGTTAAACTTTTTATGTAAAGTTGGTTCTCCGTCACCCACAATAGTAATAGCTTTTAATCCCATTTCTTTAGCTTCCTTTAGAGCTTCTATGATTTTTAAATCAGCTTGGATAGGTTTTGGAGGAGGTCTATTAGTACCAGACCTTTTATTTTGCTGTCCAGATTGATTCCAGTTAATGTAACACCATGGACATTTGTGATTACAAAAATTTGTTAAACCTACAGTTATATGGATAGGTGTTGTGTCTCCACTGTTTTTTAATTGCTCAATTTTTTTAGTGTGATGAAATACTTTATAGGGACTTTGAAAATCTTCAAAAACTGGAGCTATTTTTTTCATTAATTTTCTTGATAATATTTATTTCTAAAGTAGTCCAATCCCGCTTGAATGTCATTAAATACTTCAAGAGTACCTTTTTTCATTAAAAAAAGCCTATTACAGTACTTTTCAACAAAGTTTAAGTCATGAGATGCAAAAAACTTAATTTTTTTCTCACTAAGATACTTATCTAATTCAGCGCCAGCTTTTTTCTTGAAGTTTTCATCTCCTGTTGAAATCCCCTCATCTATTGCAGCTATATCGGACTTTATATTCATTAATATTGCAAAAAAAAGTCTCGTTAGCATCCCAGAGGAATATGTTTTAATTGGAAAATTTAAGTATTCTTCTAGTTCAGAAAATTCTTCTACTTTTTGAATTAAGATTTTTAATTCAGTACTTTTATCAAAATATAACCAAAAAATTTTGATATTTTCATAACCAGTAGCATCAGGTTTTGTTATTGCATGTACGTTTAAAAAAGGAGAAATATCTCCTTCAATATGTACCTTTCCTATTTCAGGATGATAGACACCAGAAATAACTTTTAGAAGTGTAGTTTTACCACATCCGTTATGACCCATTATACCAACAGTATCATTATCCTTTACCTCAAAATTTATATTACTTAAAATTTCAGAGTATAAATTTCCATTTTCTGATCCTTTTTTTACACCAACTAAATTATTTGAAAAATCAGTCAACTTCTTCAGAGAAAATAATCTTTTGTTGAATATTGGTATTCTTAGAGAAACATTTTCAAAAACTACCTTAGCCATACTAAATCCATAAATTAAATTTCTTCTCGTACTTCTTATAAATTAAAATACTTAAAATTATTAAAATAAATGTAAATGTTGAAGTGTAAAGCAAATTAAATTTAGAAAGACTCATTCCTAATAGTGGATCTCTAATGGTTTGTATTAATTGATATACAATATTCCAATCAGCTAGGAGTGCTCTATTACCTTTCAATAAATCAGGCATCCAAAAAATTGGAGTTATTAAAAAAAGTAAAAACATTAGATTTCTAATTATTAAAATGAAGTCTCTAAATCTTGTACATAAAAAACTTAAAATTATTGAAAAACATAATGCATTTATTAGCAACATTATAATCCCATAAAAAATCCAAAAGGCATTTAATGTCAATTTAACATCAGTAAAATATAAAGCTAAAAATATTACTAAACAATTATGGCCTAGTATAATGAGATTTTTAAACACGTGGATTAAACACCACTTAATAGGTTTGATTGCTAAATTATTAAAAACATCATTAATTAGCATTTGTGATCCTTCTTCAACTACTGTCAAAATAAATCCCCATATAATTACCCCTATAGCAATCCAAGGCACAACAGCTTTGACATCCATTCCCCATAAAGAGTGAAAAACAAATGTTAATCCACCAATTAAAATTATTGAACTTAAAACAATCCAGAAAGGTCCAAGAACTGACCTTGCATATCTTAATTTAACATCTATCCAGCTAAGCTCCAAGCAACTTGATAAATATATAATTATTTTATTGATATTCATATATTATTACAATTTTTTCAAATACTAGTGTTAAAAAGTATTTCATTTTCTTATACCAAAATTATTTGCAATTGCTATCATTTGAAATTAATCGATTAAATGTAATTGGTAAATATATAAACATTATAGTTATATTTATTCTATTTAATATATATTGTTAAATTGATAAAATATAATCCACTCTATATGGATATGGCCAAAAAGTATAATTTATTAAAAAGTAAGAAGTCTTATAGAAATATAAGAGATAGAGATACATCTAGAAAAAATAAACTATTGGCATCAAAATTTTCTAAAGAATATTTTGATGGAACAAGATCCCAAGGATATGGTGGATATTATTATGACGGGAGATGGATTAAAATTGCAAAAAAACTTATTAAAAAGTTCAATTTGAAAAAAGGCTCTAAGGTTCTTGATATTGGTTGTGCAAAAGGTTTTTTAATTCATGATTTAAAAAAACAATCAAAGAACAAAATAAAAGTTTATGGAATTGATGTATCAAAATATGCAAAATCAAAAGCAATGATTTCAGTAAAATCAAAAATTCAAATAATGAATTGTAAAAAACTTGATTTTAAAGATAATTATTTTGATTTAGTAGTTGCGATAAATGTAGTTCATAATTTAAATTATAATTTATGTAAAAAATCAATAAAAGAAATACAAAGAGTTTCGAATGGTAGAGCTTTTATTCAAGTAGATGCATATAGAAATCAAAATGAATTAAAAATTTTAAAGAAATGGATAGTAACTGCAAAAACATATCTTAAACCACTTGAATGGAGAAAAATGTTTAATGAAGTGGGTTATTCGGGTTTTTATGATTACACAATTTTAGAAGATGACAAATGGTTAATAAAATAAGTATTCTAATATTTTATTAAATTAACTTTTAAAAAATATTTCTTATATGAGAATTAAGCACAAGAATAAATCAATTTTTTTAGATCGAGATGGAACATTAATCAAAGCAATTAAAAAAAGTAAGTTTAAATATAGACCTCCATATAACAAAAAAGAATTAAAAATATTTGAGGATATAAAATTTTTAAAGTTATTTTCAAAAAAATATTTTTTAATTATATGTACAAATCAACCAGATTTAAAAAGAGGATTACAAACTAAAGTATTTAATAATTTTATTAACAATCAAATAAAAAAAAAAATCCCTATAAAAGATATTTTTTCGTGTGAGTGTTTAAAAACAGAGAAAAATTGTAATTGTTATAAACCTAAAACAGACATGATATTAAAAGCAAAAAAAAAATATAAAATTAGTTTAAGCGAATCGTATGTGATAGGTGATAGTTGGCGTGACATTTCACTGGGTCAAAAAACTGGTTGTAAAACTATTTTAGTAGAAAGAGACCAAAATAAAGTAATTATGAAAAAAAAAATTTTTAAACCAGATTTTATAATTAAAAATTTTAGAAATTTAAAAAAAATTATTAAATAATATGAAATTGATACAAAATAACCCAAAAAATGCCTCAGCTATAATAATTCATTTCAAAAAAAAATTATTATTAGTTTTAAGATCTAATAATAAAAAAATTTTTTATCCAAACCATTATGGTATTTTTGGAGGCGCAAAAGAAAAAAATGAGACGTATAAAGATACTGCAAAAAGAGAATTGTTGGAAGAAACTAATTTAAATGTATCCAAAAAAAATATTAAATATTTGGCTGATATTAAGTTTTCTTTTCCAAATTTTAAAATTGTTAATAGAAAAATATATACTTACCAAATCATTGATTTAAGTAAATTTCAAAAAAATTTTATATTAGGTGAAGGAGAGAAATGTAAATTTTTAAATTATCATCAAATAAAGAGTTTGGCCAATATTGTACCATATGATAGACTTGCTATTGATCTTTTTTTTGCAGCAAATATGAAGTTTAAAAATTAAATAGTCAAAAAATTTTATAAATGAAAGTCAATTATAATTATCTTGGACAAGAATTTTCTAACCCTTCAAAAATTATTAAAGAATGGAAAAAGTTAATTAAATCTACTGATTTTACTCTTGGAAAATATGTAGCGAAATTTGAGAATTCGTTTTCAAAATTTATTGGCTCAAAGCATTGTATTTCTACAAATAATGGAACTGATGCACTAATTTTATGTCTTAAAGCTCTTAATGTAAAACCAGGAGACGAAGTCATCACAGTTGTGAATACTTTTTATGCAACAGTTGGAGCAATAGAAGCAGTTGGGGCAACTCCTGTATTTTGTGATTGTGATGATAGATATCAAATTAACATTGAGGATATTAAAAAAAAAATAACAAAAAAAACCAAAGTTATAATGCCAGTACATTGGGGTGGAGCATCACCAGATATGTATGCAATAATGAAGATAGCTAAAAAACACAATTTAAAGGTTGTGGAGGATGCTTGCATGGGTATTGGAGCTTCTTTAAGAGGAAAGTCACCTGGTAGTTTTGGACATATTTCAGCTTTTAGTTTACATCCTCTAAAATCTTTGAATGCAATTGGTGATGGAGGAGCAGTAGTTACCAATGACAAAAAAATGTACAAATGGCTTTTGAAATTCAGAAATCACGGAATGATCAACAGAGATACAATTGATATCTGGGGTATTAACAATAGAATGCAACCTTTACAATGTGTTGTTGGTTTATGGGGACTAAAAAAACTTAAAAAAGTTATACAACAAAGAAATAAAAACGCAGCTTATTATGATAAAAAATTAAAAAAGTTTAAAAAAT
>CACDJC010000002.1 GCA_902552475.1 uncultured Pelagibacteraceae bacterium
GCAAATATGTAATATTTTTTCAAAAATTAAGAAAAGAAAACACATAAAAGCAATAATTATAACTGGAGCTGGTAAAAAAGCTTTCTGTTCAGGGCAAGATTTAAACGAGATAAAAAATTTTAAATCAAAAAATGTTAATCAATGGTTAAAAGAGTTTAAACAAGTTTATTCAGCAATCAGATCAGCCGAGATACCTGTAATTGGTGCAATAAATGGAGTAGCTGCAGGATCAGGTTTTCAGTTAGCTTTATTAACAGATATAAGAATTTCACACCCTCAAGCAAGATTTGGTCAAGTGGAGATTAATTCTGGAGTTGTAAGTATAATTGGGCCTTGGATTATTGAAAAAGTACTTGGAATGTCAAAAACTATTCATTTATGCCTAACTGGTGACTTGATAGACGGAAAAGAAGCAAAAAAAAATGGAATTATAAATTATCTAACACAAAAAGAAAAAGTTATGTCTTTGTCAATAAAAATAGCCAAACAATTATCGGAAAAACCTGAAAGAGCAATGAAACTTACAAAAAAAAGAATATGGGAAATATTTAAAAAAGATATGAATGAAGTTTTTAAAAAAGCAAAAAAATACCATAAGCAGTCATTTAATTCAGGCGAGCCTCAAAAAAAAACTAAATATTTTTTAAAAAAATAAAATATTTCTCAGTAAATGAAAAAATTACCTAAAGTTTCAGTAAATAAATTAATAAAAAATTTATCAAGAAAAGAAAAAAATAAAGTTATTTTTATTTATGGAAATAAAAAAATCAGCAGATTAGAATTATATAATAAAATTTTGAAAACAAGAACAGGACTATTAAAAAAAGGTTTTAAAAATAAAGATAAAGTAGTTTGTTTATTAGATAACTCTTATGAGCAGATAATCCTTTTTCTTTCCTGTATTTCCTTAGGCATTGTTTGGGTGCCTATAGAACCAAAAAGGAAAGGCATAGGTCTAAGCTATATTGTACAATTAGTTAACCCAAAAGCTATTTTTGCTAAGACAAAAAATAATTTAGAAAAAAAATTTAGCAAAAAAATAATTATTGTGAATAAAGATCTAAAGAATATTTCACAATCAACACACGATTATAATTTAAAATTTGAAAAAAATATTAAATGTATTTTATTTACTTCAGGGACAACGGGACCACCAAAAGGTGTTATAGTAAGTGATAAAATGTTAATAGCATCAGCTTATGCGACTGGAATAGCATGTGATATAAAAAATAAGGATAGGTTTCTTTTATGGGAGTCCTTATCACATATTGGAGGAATAGAAGTATTGATACTTTGCTTAATGGCAGATAGCAGATTTATTTTACTAAAAAAATTTTCAGCAAAAAAATTTTGGAAACAAATAAGGAAATATAAAATTACAAAATTACATTATTTAGGAGGAATTCTTGATATACTTATAAAAAAAAAATCAAAAAAAATTGATAGAAATCATAAAGTCAAATTAGCCTTTGGGGCCGGTTCAAGAAAAGAAACTTACTATGAGTTTAAAGAAAGATTTAATATTCCTTTGAGAGAAGTATATGGCATGACAGAAGCCTCTAGTTTTACAACAATAAATTTTAAAAATAAATTAGGTTCAATAGGAAGAGTTTTACCTTGGTTTAAATTAAAAATAGTTAATAAGATTAATGGAATAGGTGAGATAGTTATAAATCAAAAACAAAAAGGATTATTCACAAAAGGCTATTATAAAGATAATAAATCTTCAAAAATGCTTTTACAAAAAGATGGACTTCATACTGGGGACCTAGGAAAAATAGATAGAATGGGCAATGTCTTTTATATTGGAAGATTAAAAGACTTTGTAAGAGTGAAAGGAGAAAATATTTCTTCATGGGAAATAGAGACAAATTTAAACATGCATAGTGATATTTCAGAAAGTGCAATTTTATCTACCAAGGCAGATATAGGAGAGGAAGATATAATAGCTTTATTAATGTTAAAAAATAACAAAAAACCTAATCTAGATAAGGTTGCATTATATTTTCAAAAAAAATTGCCAAAAAATTATAATCCTAGATATTGGTGTTATGTTGATAAGCTACCCAGAACTCCCACTTTTAGAATAGATAAAAAGTTAATTAAAATAAATTCTCTAAAATTATACGATTTTTTAAATAAAAAATTTGTATATTTAAAATAAAGCAGTGCCCTCAGTTTGTTTCATATATTATTTTTTTTTATACTTTAGATAATAGTCCAAAGTATATTTTTTTGCTTCACACGATGCAATTATTAAGAAACCCCCAGATATTGACAAATTTTTTAAAAAAGCAATAACCTGCATATGATTGCTAAAATCAGAATGAAATATTACTGAAACAGTCAAAGTGAACAAACACATTGCTGATGCTGCAATTCTAGTTTTAAAACCAATTATCAAAAAAATTGGAACAATTAATTCAAATATTAAAGCAGGATAGAAAAGAAATTCAGGTAAACCATAACTTTCCATATAATCAATGGTTTCAATTTGGTAAAAAAATTTACTTCCAGCTTCAAATAAAAACAAAGTAGAAATAAAAATTCTACCAAAGGCTTCTAGGATGTGCATAGATTTAAATTAATATTTAGATTTCTTTTTTCCTTCAATAATTTCTTTTAGTTCATTATATTCTTCACAATTGCAATTTTTTAAAACACTCAGTCTTTCTTTAGCAAGATCTATACGATTTGTTACGACATATAATTCTCCAAGATATTCATTAATACCTTTATGCGTTGGGTCAATTTTTAATCCTAATAAATAATACCTTTCTCCATTTTCATAATCTCCCAATTTTCTAGTAGTAAATCCTAAATAATTTAAAGTATCAGCTTGGTTTGGTTTTTCCTTATTAGCTTTAACAAGTAGTTTTAAAGCTTTTTCATATCTTTTTTTTGCTTTTTTATCTTTTCCTTTAGTTTCGTATTTTTTTGCAGCTTTTATCAAAATTGTAGCTTTATCATAGTTAGATTTTGTATCTGCAGACGTAGTTCCAGCAGAGTAAGAATTGCTTAAAAAAATAAAAAATAATATTATTATATAAAAGGTTCTGATCAGCATTTAAGTAAATTTCTTCATTTTGTTTAAAGGTTTTAAATTAAGTCCATTTTCTATCAAGTTAAGCTTAATTGATTTAGCAGTTGCCAAAGAACTTTCATTATCTCCATGTATGCAAATAGAGTCTATCTCGCAAGGTATCTGCTTGCCGCTGAGGCAATTAATTGCCTGATTTTTTACCATACTAAGTACATGTTTTTTTGCTTCTTCTGGATCAGTAATCAAAGCATTAGGTTTTTTTCTAGACACCAGGTTGCCGTCATCTTCATAGTTACGATCTGCAAATATTTCACAAGCTATTTTCATATTAAGTTTTTTTGCAGCCTCTTCCATTTTAGATCCAGTAGGAACTAAATAAATTAAGTCTTTACTTATTTCGTTAATTGCTTTTGCAAGTATTGTTGCAAGATCAATATCTTCGCAAGCCATATTATTTAATGCACCATGTGGTTTAATATGAGTAACATTTTCACCGTTTTTTGAAGATATTTCTTGTAAAATTGCATATTGATCAATAATTAGTTTTCTTATTTCAGATGAAGGCAGATTCATTCTTTTTCTTCCAAAGTTCTCAGGGTCATTAAAAGAAGGATGAGCTCCTATACTAACTCCATTTTTTTTTGAAATTTTAACTACCTGATTCATAGATTCATCATCTCCAGCATGATAGCCACAAGCGACATTTGCTGAATTTACTATATTAAGTAGATCTGGATCGTTTTCATTTGAATGAAGCTTTGATTTTTCACCCAAATCGCAATTTATATTAATTTCCATAGTTTTATTAGTTGAAGTATAACATGGCATGATAAAAAATATATCAAATCTTGGTGACGCAGCTTTATACTGCGATTTTGGAAACGAAGTAAATCAAGAAGTAAATTCCAAAGTAATAAAATACTTTAAAAATATTAAAGAAAAAGAGATTGAGGGAATTACCAATCTTACGCCATCTTATAACAAATTAATCATTTCTTTTGATTTAAATTTAACAAATTTTAATAACCTAAAAAAAATAATTGAAAATTTAGAATTAAATGAATTAGAAAAAATAAAAAGTAATAAAATTAAAATTCCCATTTGTTGCGACAAAGAATTTGCTCTTGATATAAAAAAGTTAGAAAAGAAACTAAAAATGTCTGAGGAAAAGATTTATGAAAGATTTTTTTCTAAAGAATATTTTTGTTATATGACGGGTTTTATTGCGGGTCTTCCATTTTTAGGTGATTTAGATGAATCTTTAAAATCAAGAAGATTAGAAACTCCTAGGGTTAAAATACCAAAAGGTTCAGTTGGGATAGCGGAACAATTTTGTAATATCTATACTTTCGAAAGCCCAGGTGGTTGGAATATAATTGGCAATACTCCAACAAATATTTTTGATAAGAAAAATGAACTTAAACCTAATTTAATTAATCCTGGAGATACTTTAGTTTTTGAACAAATTTCAATAGATCAATTTGAAAAACACAATGGATAAAAGTTATTTTGAAGTAATTAGACCTGGAATAAACACAACTTTTCAAGATCTGGGAAGAAAAAATTTATATCATATTGGAATTCCTTTTAGTGGGGCAATGGATAATAGAAATTTTATTTTAGCCAATGCTATTGCCGGAAACAAAGAAAATACACCTATAATTGAGTTTGCTTATCAAGGGCCACTATTAAAATTTAAAGGTGAAAAAATTAATTTCAATATAACGGGAAATGTAAGTTTCAATTTGATTAAAAAAGATGATCAAATAGAAGGTAATTGCTACGAAAATTATACTTTAGAAGATGGAGATCAGCTAGACATACTTTCTACAAACAAATCTGTTTATGGTTATTTAGCCATTAGTGGAAATTTTAAAGTTCAAATCCAATGGGGCAGTTGCTCTACTAATACAAAAGCAAATGTTGGAGCTAATGATGGTAAAAAAATAGAAAAAAATCAAGTAATTAAAATCTTGGATACTCATTCTCACAATTCAAAAAGAAAATTAGAATATTTAAATAGTAAAATTGAAAGTATTAGAGTTATTAGAGGAACAAATTTTAACTATTTTTCAGAAAATGGTAAAAAAAATTTTTTCAACGAAGAGTTTACAGTAACAAAATTAACTGATCGAATGGGAATGAGATTAGAAGGAACTAAAATTGAAAATATTGTTGATACAAATATTAAATCTGAAGGCATCGTAAAAGGAGTTATTCAAGTACCTACTGATGGTAATCCTATAGTCATGCTTTCAGATCATGGAACAATTGGAGGATACCCAAAAATAGGCGTTGTTATAAGTTCAGACTATGACAAATTGGTTCAACTACCGCCAGGATCTAAAATTAAATTTAAAGAAATAGAGTTATCTGATGCTGAACTATTATTTAAACTCTATCAAATGGAAACAAAAAATATAATTGCAAAAATTAAATGAATTTTTTTTCAAGACTACCTGGTCCTTTATTAGTTTTTTTAGGTGCATTTTGTTTAAGTTTTGGAGGCTTAATTGTAAAATCTTTTGAAGGCGCTTCACTTTGGCAAATATTATTTTGGAGACAATTTTTTTTTGTTATTCTTGTTACTATTTTTTTACTATTTACGTACAAAAAAAAAATTTTAATTGCTTTATATAACTCTGGGTTGCCAGGCTTCTTTGGTGGAATTATTCTTGGTTGTGGATTTAGTGCATATGTTTTTGCGATGTACAATACAACAGTTGCTAATGCTAATTTTATAATTCAAACTCAAGCAATTTTTTTAGCTATTTTTGGATATTTATTTTTAAAAGAAAAAATATCTAAACTAACTTTAGCTTCTATAGTTCTTGCGATTTCAGGAATATTGTTGATGGTAGGCAGCTCTCTTTCACCTGGACAATTATCAGGAAATCTTGTTGCTTTTATAATGCCATGTTCATTTGCTGTTTTAATAGTAATAGTAAGAAAATATCCTAACGTTGATATGATACCTTTACAACTTTTTGCTGGAATTGTTGCTATGTTAATAGGTTATTTTATTTCTTCAAAAATAAATATATCCATGTATGATTTAATTCTAGCTTTTGTAGCTGGATTTTTTCAAGTTGGATTAGGATTTATATTTATAACTATCGGAGCAAAAAAGACTTTGTCGGCAATGGTTGGAATTTTAATGATGACCGAAGCAGTTTTTGGTCCTCTCTGGGCATGGATTTTTTTAGATGAAAATCCTCGATTATTAGCATTAATAGGGGGATTTATTATTTTATTTGCAGTTTTTATTCAATTTTACTCTTTATTAGAAAAAGAAAAAAAAAACTAAAATATTTTAAATATATATGTTATAAATTTCTTACGGGAGAGACTACTTAGTGTAGCGCCGAAGGAGCAACCACCCCGGAAACTCTCAGGCAAAAGGACCGTACATATTAACTCTGGAAAGAGAATTATTCTCGCCGAAGGAGCAAATCTCTCAGGCAACAAGACAGAGGGGGCTAAAAAGAGTTAATATGGAAGTGAAAAAAACATCTTTAAATGGTTTGCATCAGAAATATGGAGCTAAGCTTGTTGAATTTGCAGGCTATGAAATGCCAATCCAGTATAAAGATGGAATAGTCCAAGAGCATAAATTTACCAGATCTAGTTCAGGTATATTTGATGTTTCACACATGGGTCAATTGTTTATATCTGGCACTGAAAACTTAACTAAAGATTTAGAAAGAATTTTTCCTGCAAATTTAGAAAATTTAAATTTGAATCAAAGCAAATATTCATTTCTTATGAATAATGAAGGGGGAATATACGACGACTTAATTATTACTAAAATAGAGAAAGGATATTTAATAATACTTAATGCTGCATGCAAATACAATGATTATGAAATTATTAAGTCTAAACTTAAAGACAAATATGAAATTAAATTAGATGAAACACTTTCTTTAGTTGCTATCCAAGGACCAGAGGCAAAAGTAATTTTGAGTAAAATTATACCTGGCTGCAATGATCTAAAATTTATGAATGGAAATAATTTTATTTTTGAAGATACCAATATTTATATAACTAGATCAGGATATACAGGTGAAGATGGTTTTGAAATATCAATTAAGAATGAAAAAGCCGAAGATTTTGTCGAAAAACTTATTGAAAAAGGATCTAAAATGATAGGCTTGGGTGCTAGAGATACTTTAAGATTAGAAGCCGGTTTGTGCTTATATGGAAATGATTTAGATACAAAAACAAGTCCTATTGAAGCAAATTTGAAATGGGCAATTCCAAAAAATAGAATTAATAGTGAGTATCCGGGTTCAGATGTTTTAAAAAAACAAATAGAAAACGGGGTTAAAAGATTACGAGTTGGCATTAAACCTGAAACTAGAGTAATCGCAAGAGGAGAGACAAAAATATTTAATGATAACAACCAACAGATAGGTAAAATTACTAGCGGTACATTTGGCCCAAGTGTAGAGAGATCAATTGCTATGGGTTACGTTGAAAATAATTATTCATCAATAGATACTAAAGTTTTTTTAGAAGTTAGAGGAAAAAAAGTTATAGCTAATGTATGTAATTTACCATTTTATAAAAAAAACCACATAAAAGGAGAAATAAATGCCTGATGTAAAATATTCAAAAGAACACGAGTGGATTATCCTAGAAGGTGATGAAGCAACAATTGGAATAACTAAACATGCAACCGAAATGTTAGGGGATATTGTTTTTACAGAGTTACCAGAAAAAGGATCTAATGTTGAGAAAGATGGAACAGCCGGAGTTGTAGAGTCCACAAAAGCTGCGAGCGATGTTTATACACCTGTTAGTGGAGAAGTAATTGATATAAATCAGACAATAGTTGATGATCCATCTAAAATTAACGAAGACCCAGAAGGTGCAGCATGGTTTTTTAAGTTAAAATTAAAAGATAAGTCTGAGATGGATAGTCTTATGAATAAAGAAGAGTATGATAAATTTGCAAAGGAGAATGCCAGCTAATGTTGCATAACTCTCAAAAAGATTTTATTAAAAGGCATATCGGTCCTACAAAAGAGGAACAATTGAAAATGTTAAAAGAGTTAGGTTATAACTCGATTGATGATTTAATTAATAATACTGTTCCTGAAAAAATTCATTTTAAAGATAGACTAAGTATTGGCGATTCAAATTCTGAGTATGAAGCTTTAAGAAAACTAAAAGCTATTTCAAAAAAAAATAAAATTTATTCTAACTTTATTGGTATGGGATATTACGGTACCTACACACCCTATGTCATTTTAAGAAATATTTTAGAAAATCCAGGATGGTATACTTCTTATACTCCTTACCAACCAGAAGTAGCACAAGGAAGACTAGAAATGCTTTTAAATTTTCAACAAATGATTGTTGATTTTACAGGCATGGATATTGCAAACGCTTCTTTACTTGACGAAGGTACTGCAGCAGCAGAAGCAATGGGATTAAGTCATAGACTTAATAAGAAAGATAGTGATTTAATTTTTATATCCGAAGATTGTCATCCACAAACTATAAATGTTGTTCAAACAAGAGCAGAACCAATGGGTCTAAAAGTCTTAATTGGCAAAGAAGATGAGGTTTTAGATAATTTAAAAGAAGATTTGGTATGTGGAATTCTACAATACCCTGGAACCTTGGGGGATATTAAAGATCCAAGTGAAAGTATAAGTAAAATTCATAAATTAAATGGCAAAGCAATTTTAGCATGTGATTTATTAGCATTAGCTAAATTAAAAACGCCAGGAGAACTAGGTGCAGATATAGCTGTAGGTAGTTCACAAAGATTTGGAATACCAATGGGATATGGTGGTCCACATGCAGCTTTTTTTGCTACTAAAGATGAATATAAAAGATCAATGCCTGGAAGAATAGTTGGAGTATCTGTTGATAGACATGGCAATAAAGCTTATAGGTTGTCTCTTCAAACAAGAGAGCAACATATAAGAAGAGACAAGGCAACGAGCAATATATGTACTGCTCAAGCACTATTAGCAATTGTTTCAGCTGCTTATGCTATTTATCATGGTCCCGATGGAATTAGAAAAATTTCAGAAAGAGTTTCTCAGTTAGCAAAAAATTTTGCAGATAAATTAAAGCAGTCTGGTTATGAATTATATTCTGATAATTTTTTTGATACAGTTACAATTGTAACTAGAGAGAAAACAGAACAAATATTCCAAAATGCTTTGGATCAAAAAGTCAATATAAGAAAAGTTAATTCAGAAATGTTGTCAGTTTCTTTTGATGAAAAGAAAAATGTTTATAGAGCAAATCAACTATTGAAAATATTTAATGCAGCTGAGTCTATAAAAGAAAATCCAACTGAAAGCTTACCAAATCTCCCAAAAAATTTGTTGAGAAAATCAAAGTATTTAGAACATCCAGTATTTAATTTATATCATTCAGAAACTGAAATGCTTAGATATTTGAAAAAATTAGAAGATAAAGATATTGCACTGAACAGAACAATGATTGCATTAGGTTCTTGCACAATGAAGCTAAATGCTGTTGCTGAAATGATACCAATCTCGTGGAGAGAATTTGCAGAACCTCATCCTTTTGTTCCAATTGAACAGATGGATGGATTTAGAAATCTTTTTACCGATCTTAAAAATTGGTTAAGATCAATTACAGGTTTTTCAGGAGTTTCTCTTCAACCAAATGCAGGTGCTCAAGGCGAATATGCTGGTTTAATGGTTATAAGAAAATATCATTTTGAAAGAGGAGAAAGCAATAGAAATATATGTTTAATACCAAGCTCTGCTCATGGTACAAACCCAGCAAGCGCACAGATGGTTGGCATGAAAGTTGTTGTAGTCAACTGCGATAAAGAAGGAAACGTAGACTTTGAAGATTTAAGAAAAAAAGCCGAAATTCATTCTGAAAACCTTGGTGCTCTAATGGTTACTTACCCCTCAACCCATGGAGTTTTTGAGGAAAAAATTACAGACATATGTGATTTAATACATCGACATGGTGGACAAGTTTATATGGACGGTGCAAATTTAAATGCACTTGTTGGAATAGCAAAACCAGGAAACTTTGGACCTGATGTTTGTCATATAAATTTACACAAAACTTTTTGCATCCCTCATGGCGGTGGCGGACCAGGCATGGGGCCAATTGCATGTAAGAGACATTTGGAAATTTATTTACCCAATCATCCAGTAGTAAAAGATTGTGGTCCAGCAACAGGAATAGGCCCAGTATCAGCTGCACCATGGGGCAGCTCAAGTATTTTATCAATTTCTTGGATGTACATTAAAATGATGGGGTCAGAAGGTCTTAAGCATGCAACTCAAATTGCTATTTTAAATGCAAATTATTTAGCAAATAAATTAAAAGATCATTATCCAATATTGTATAAAGGAGCTAATGGCAATGTTGCTCATGAATGTATAATTGACATAAGACCTATTAAATCAGAAACAGGCATTACCGAGGAAGATATTGCAAAAAGATTAATAGATTTTGGTTTTCATGCACCCACGATGTCTTGGCCTGTAGCAGGAACTATGATGATTGAACCTACTGAAAGTGAAAGTTTAGCAGAGTTAGATAGATTTTGTGACACTTTGATAAAAATTAAATTTGAGATAAATAAAATTAAATCCGGAGACTTTGATAAAGTTGATAATCCTATAAAAAATGCCCCACATACAGATTTAGAGCTAGCATCAGATGTCTGGGATCATAAATATTCTAGAGAAGAAGCAGCATACCCAGCAAAATTTTTGCGTGCAAACAAATTTTGGCCACCAGTATCTAGAGTTGACAATGTATATGGAGATAAAAATATATTTTGCACATGTCCTAGTATGGATGATTTCAAAGAAGATGCTGCATAGAAATTAATGAAAATTGCAGTTGTTGGATCCGGAATATCAGGGTTAAGTTCAGCATATTATTTATCACAAAAGCACAAAGTAGATTTGTTTGAAAGAGAAGATCATTTTGGTGGTCACTCATATACTTTAGATTTAAATATTGATAAAAAAAAAATATCTGTTGATATAGGTTTTATTGTCTTTAATCACAAAACATATCCAAATCTTATTAATTTTTTTAAGGAAATAAATGTAAATATAGAGAAAAGCGATATGTCATTTTCAGTTTCAGTTGAAAACTCTAATTTTGAGTATTGCGGAAGAGGTTTAAAAGGAATTTTCGCAAACAAGTCCAATATTATGAATTTTAAATTTGTAAAAATGTTCTTTGATATAATTAAATTTTATAAAAGTTGTGATCAGATTAAAAAATATGAAGAAAAAATAACTTTAGGTGATTTTTTAAAACAAAATAATTGGTCGGACAGCTTCATAAATTATCATTTAATACCAATGGTTTCAGCCATTTGGTCAATGCCACCTTTTGAAGCTAGCAAAATGCCTCTAAAGTTTTTTTTAAAATTCTTTCAAAACCATGGTTTATTTAAATTAAAAAAAAGACCACAATGGTTTACTGTAACTAACAGAAGTAGATCGTATGTAGAAAATGTTTTATCAAAAATTAGTGGCGAATATTTTAAAAATTATAAAATTAGCAAAATAAAAAGGTTATCAAATGGTGTACAAATTTATTATGGAGGATTAAATGAATTTTTCGATTATGATAAAGTTGTACTAGCAACTCACGCTGATGAAGCATTATCCTTAATTGAAAAACCAACATATGAAGAAAGAGCAATTTTATCAAATTTCAAGTATAAAGAAAATTTAGCTATCATTCATACTGACGAAAAAATAATGCCAAGAAATAAAACTATATGGTCATCATGGAATTCATTTGTGGACCCAAATAATTTAAATAAAAGTTCATTAACTTATTGGTTAAATCTTCTACAAAATTTAAAGACAGAAAAAAATATTTTTTTGACATTAAATCCTATAAAAAAAATTTCTGAAGATAAAATTCTTAAAAAAGTAAATTTTAGACACCCATATTACGATCAATCTGCTTTGGATAATCAAATTAAATTAAAAAACTTACAAAATAGAGGAAATATTCTATTTTGTGGAAGCTATTTTGGTTATGGTTTTCATGAAGATGGAATAAAATCTTCAATTGAAATGATTAAAAATCTAAATGATTAAACATTCATTAATTTATAACGGAAATGTTATTCATAAAAGGTTTAAGCCTAAAGAGCATTATTTTAAGTATAAAGTTTTTTCACTATTAATTGATTTGGATGAATTAAATATAATAAAAGAAAAAATTAAAATATTTTCTTATAACAAATTTAATATTCTAAGTTTTTTCGACAATGATCATGGACCAAGAGATGGCACATCAATAAAAGATTGGGTAAAACAAAATTTGAAAAGTATAGGAATTTATGAGGATGTAATTCAAATAAAATTATTATGTTATCCAAGAATATTTGGGTATGTTTTTAACCCCTTAAGTGTTTTTTTTATATATAATCAACATTCAGAGTTAATTTCTATTTTATATGAAGTAAAAAATACATTTGGTGAACAACATACTTATATATTTAAAACAAATAACCATGAAGTCATATTAAACAATTGTAGTAAAAAATTTTATGTATCTCCATTTATAGAAATGGATTGCGTATATAATTTTAAAGTTTTAAAACCTTCTGAAAGAATTTCAGTAGTTATTGATCAAAGAGATAAAAATGGGAAACTTCTTTATGCGTCTCAAGATGGTATTGCTAAAGATTTAAATACTAAAAATCTACTATTTTCTTTTATTTCTCACCCATTAATGACATTTAAAATTATTGCCGCAATTCATTATGAGGCATTAAAATTGTGGATAAAAGGTATTAAACTTGTAAGAAAAAATTTAAAAATTAAAAATAATACTTCTATAGAGCAAAAATGAATTTAAATATTATTTCAGACAAAATTGTATTCAAATCACTAAAATTTATCAAATATGGAAACCTTAAATTAACTAATTATAATGGAAAACAATACAATTTTGGTAATCCAGAGGAAAAACTAAAAGTAAATGTCACAATCAACAGACCTGGGTTGACTTATAATATAATTAAAAGTGGAAGTATTGGTATGGCTGAAGCCTACATGAGAGGAGATTTTGAAACAGATAATCTAACAAATTTAATTGAACTAACTGCTAAAAATATAAAATTAGTTTATAAATTTTCAGGATTGTTAGATTTTTCTCTAATAAATAATGTAAAAAGTTTATTCATAAAGAATAATAAATCTAGAAGTAGGAAAAATATTTCAAAACATTATGATCTAGGAAATGAATTTTTTTCTTTATGGTTGGATCCAAGTTTAACTTACTCCAGCGCTATTTTCGAAGAAGAAAACTCAAATTTAGAATTAGCACAGATGAATAAGTATAAAAAATTATTATCTCTTATAAACCCAAAGCCAGGAGATAAAATATTAGAAATAGGATGTGGTTGGGGAGGTTTTGCAGAGTTTGTAGGTAAAAATTATGATATTAAAATGGATTGTATAACAATATCTCAAAAGCAATTTGACTATGCCTCAAAAAGAATCTTTAAAAACGGTTTAAATGAAAAAATTAAAATAAAATTAAAAGATTATAGAGATGTTGAGGCCAAGTATAATTCAATAGCCTCTATAGAAATGATTGAGGCAGTTGGAAAAAATTATTTATCAAGCTATTTTAATACAATTAAGACAAATTTATCAGATAATGGTAAAGCCGCCATTCAAGCAATAACCATAGATGATGCATTGTTTGATAGATATAAAACAAAGCAAGATTTTATTCAAAAGTACATTTTTCCTGGAGGATTTTTACCATCAAAAAAAAGTCTGTATGAACTTTCTTTAAGTAAAGGTTTGGATATAAAAAGCTATGACTCTTATGGTTTTCATTACTCAAATACATTAAAAATATGGAGAGATGAATTTTTAAACAAATGGGATCAAATTTCTACGCAAGGTTTTGATTTAAATTTTAAAAGAATGTGGAACTTTTACCTTTCTTATTGTGAAGCTGGATTTAAATCAAAAAACATTGACCTTATACAATTTTCTTTACAAAATAGATAATATTTTTATGAAGCTTACTAAATTAATTAGTTCATTATTAATAATAATAATTATTGCTTTTATTGTAAATTTAATATTAAAAAAAGATATGAAGCCAGAAGATTTTAAAAATAAAAAACCAAGACTAATAATTGAAGAGTATCTTTCAGGAAATGTTAAGGCTTGGGGAATTTTGCAAAATAGATCTGGAAAAGTAACAAGACAATTTTCAGCAGATTTGAACGGAAAATGGGATGGTAAACAGCTGATATTAGATGAAAAATTTAATTGGAATGATGGAGAAGTACAGTCACGACAATGGCACATTACTAAAATTGATGAACACAATTATGAAGGAATTGCAGAAGATGTAGTCGGTAAAGCTAGAGGATATTCTTATGGACCTGCGTTTAAGTTTGAATATGTTTTGCTAGTTCCTGTAAAAGGTAAAGAAATGAAAATTACTTTTGACGATTGGATTTTTATGCAAAATGAAAGAGTTGCAATTAATAGAGCAAAAATGACTAAATTTGGTATTAAAGTTGCCGAATTAACTGTTATTTTTTTAAAAGATTAATCTAACGTTTTTGATATTTAGTTAATTTTTTTATTATATTAAAATATAGCCAGTCAGGCAATATTTTAAGAAATTTTAAAATTAAGGTAAGTTCTTTTGGAAAATCAATTTCAAAACTAGAACCATGCATTAAACCTTTATAGATTTTATCAGCAGCAAATTCAGTCGTTTTTAAAAATGGCATTTTAAATTCATTTTTATCGGTCATTGGTGTTTTTATAAAACCTGGTGAAACCAATGAAACCCTGACATTATATCTGCCAAAATCAAAATAAAGGCTTTCAGCTAAATTATTTAATGCTGCTTTTGAAGCTCCATATCCAGTAGAATTTGGCAAACCTCTATAACCTGCTATAGAGGAAACAATTGATATATGACCACTATTTTTTTCCCTAAAATAATTTTCTACAGCTTTAATACAATTTAAAGTTCCAAAAAAATTGACTTCCATAACTTTTTTCATTTGATCAACATCAATTTCTTTTTCTTTTTTAGGATCCCAAGTACCGGTAGAAAAAAAACAAATATCAATATTTTTATATTTGTTTTTAATTTGCTCAAATGTTTCATTGCAATTATCTTTATTGGTTACGTCTAAAGGAAAAGAGGAAATATTTTCGTTTGATTCTGATATTTCGTTTAATAAATTTTCTCTTCTTGCAGACGCGGCAACTTGCCATCCTGCTTTAGCAAACTTTAATGCTAGGGCTTTTCCAATACCGCTGCTAGCTCCTGTAATCCATATAACTTTATTCATATAAATAATTAATTAATCTATCATAAAAAAACCTAACAGCATGCGACAAGAAGTAAATAGTATTAAAATTATTTAAAACTATACCAAAAATGTGTTTAAAATAATCATAATTTATGAACTTGTTTTTGTTCTGTTTTGGAATCTTTTATATTTATCGAATTCAAGTGTAGAAAATTGGTTTCAAGAGAAATTTTTGACAGCTATTTTTACTTTTTTATCTACTATGGCTTTGGGCTTAACTATGGTTTATGTAATTTACTACAGCTTTCAAATAACTGGTTTATCTAGATTCTTATCAAAAATAAAAGATCCAAGAAAAAACTAAAAAACTTAATGGTTTTTGAACCTTCAAGATCTGCGGCAGTAGAAAATCTAAACAATTTTTTGAATAATGGTTTGTTAAACTATTCTAAATTAAGAAATTTTGATTTTGGTCCAGAAAAAAGGTCTAATATTTCTTGTCTTTCACCTTATATTTCTCACGGAGTGATAAATGAATTAGAGATTATTAATGAAACTTTAAAAAAAAACTCATTTTTTAAAAATGAAAAATTTATTCAAGAGATACTATGGAGAGTTTATTGGAAAGGCTGGTTAGAGTTAAGACCTAAAGTCTGGTCGGATTTTATTATAGATTTAACTAGACTTAAGCAAGAATACAGGGAAAATAAAAAATATCTTGAAGCCATCGAAGGTAAAACCGAAATTGTATGCTTTAATGAATGGGCAAATGAACTAAAAAATTACAATTATCTTCACAATCATACAAGAATGTGGTTTGCAAGTATTTGGATATTTACCCTTGGATTACCGTGGCAGTTGGGTGCAGAATTTTTTATGAAGTATCTTTTTGATGGAGATAGCGCATCTAATACTTTGGGATGGAGATGGGTAGCAGGAATTCAAACAAAAGGAAAAAATTATGTTGCGTCAGAATGGAATATAAAAAAATTTACCAATAATAAATTTAATGAAATCAAGCTAAACAAAAAACCAAACCCAATAGAAGATGATAGATATTATTCCATTGTCAATAATAGTTTTCAAAACACATCATTATCTAACAACAAAGATCTTTTGATATTTGATAATAATATATCTTTTGAACAATCTGAATTTTATCATCAATCATTTAAAACAATATATTTTATAATTAATGGAAATATGACTAGAAAAATAAAATTAAATGAAAAAGTGCTTAACTTCAAAAAGTCTCTTATTAATAATCAAGTAGAAAATTTAAAAAATAAATCTTTAAATTGTAAAATAATTGATATTCAAGATCTTAAAGATATGAAAGAAGATTTATTTGCTTTATATCCTTGCGTTGGTGAAAATCTTGATTACATTCAATTAAATAGTAACAAAAATATTTCTTATTTATACAGAAAAGTTGATCAGTATTCTTGGAAATATTGTAACAAAGGTTTTTTTAATTTTAAGAATTATATTCCAAAGATAATTCAGGAATTTATTTAAAAGAGCATCTTTTAGAGCAGTACTTAACTTTTTCCCAATTTAGTCTCCATTTTTTTCTCCAAACAAATGGTCTCTTGCAAGCTGGACATATTTTAGAAGGTAAATTTTGTTTTTTCATCTAAGTTGATTTTTATTTTTTAAAAATAAAAAATAAGCAACTACTTCGTAAAAATAGTGAAATAAAATAAATAAAGGTTTAAATGCAAATATTTTAGCTAAAAACCTATATTTTGGAATTTTTGACCATATTATAATAAAAGCTTTAGCTCCACCTATAACTTTTCCATCATTGATAACATGAAGCCTTCTTAATAATTCCTTTTGTGATTTTGATGTTAATTTTAAAGCTTCATTATTATTTGTTATGTCAATCCATTCTAAATTGCTTTCAGCAATTTTTTTGTAATGATTAATTTCAAATCTACAAATACTACATGAATTATTAAAAAAAACTTTAATTCCCATATGTATTCTTATTTATAAATTTTTCTGCTTCTGACAATATTAATTTTTTTCTCTCAGGTTTCATTTTGTCAAAAATTTTTACCATCATCGAAAGCCTAGGATTTTTTAAAAAAAAAGATCTATTCCTACTGATAAATCTCCAATACAAACCATCCATCGTGTTACACCAATCTCCTTTTTTAAAATCCATCATTTTCATAAAATAACTAGATCCACATATATATGGTTTAGTTGCAAAAATTCCTCCATCGCTAAACAAACCCATTCCATAAACGTTTGGCACCATCACCCAATCAGAAGAATCTACAAACATCTCCATAAACCATTTGTAAACAATTTTAGGCTTCAATTCACATAAGTTCATAATGTTTGAAAGTATCATTAATCTCTCAATGTGGTGTGACCAACCATGTTTTAATGCATTTTTAATTGCATAATCTAAAGGAAGTAGACCTGTTGTACCTTTGTACCAAGTGTCTTTCATTCTTCTGCTTTGTTTAAAGAAATTTCTATTTTCCATTTCATAACTATAATTTTGATAAATACCTCTCATAAATTCTCTCCAGCCAATAACTTGTCTCACATAACCTTCTAGAGAATTAAGTTTGATATTATTTTTTTTATGAAATTCTAAAGTCTTAGAAATTAATAATTCAGGAGTTATAAGTCCCAAGTTAATATATGGGCTGAGAGCACTATGAAATAAAATATTATTATTTTGATCCACTGAATCTTCATAATCACCAAATAAATTAGATTTTTCTCTTAAAAAAAAATTTAGAAGTTTAACAACATCATTATATTCAGTTGCAAACCAAAAATTTTGAGTACTGCCTGGATGATGTTTAAAAATTTTTTCAATAATAGGTTTTAGACTTTTGGTGTGTTTTGTTTCAGTAATGTTTGGAAAACTTGGAACTTTGATATTTTTAGGAAGTTTTTTTCTATTATCTTCATCAAAACTCCATTTTCCTCCTTCTGGAGTACCATTTTTTTTCATTAATATATTTAATTTTTGTCTAGCACCTTTGTAAAAAGTAGCCATAAAAGGTTTTTTATTTTTTGATAAGTAATTATTAAAATCTTCTCTAGAATTTAAAAACATTGGTGATTTAATCTTATTCCAAACAATTTCATTTTTTTTTACAAAATTTTTAATTTTTTTTTCAAAAAATTTATCTTCAATTTCAAAACTTGTAATTTCCTTGATTTTATTCGATTTAATAACTTTTTTAATTTTTTCTAAATAATCTTTTTTAAAATCAAGTGAATCAATTTTCTTATATTCAACTTTGAATTTATTTTTTTTTAAATTATCTGCATATGATCTCATGGATGATAAAAAAAGTAGTATTTTTAATTTGTGATGTTTTTCATATGTGCATAATTCTTGGTCTTCTGACATAAAAAATAGGTGGTCATTTTTGTAGCGGTCAAGATATTTTAATGGAAATAATTGATTTCCAAGTATAAAGAATAATTTCATAAAAATATTATATGTCAGAAAAATATCTAATTGTCGGTGCGACAGGTTCTATCGGTTCCAATTTAGCAGACAAAATGCATGAGTCAGGACACGACTTACATCTAGTTGGAAGAGACGAAAAACAAACTAAATCTATTTCTGAAAAATTAAATTGTACATATTCAATAGCCGACGTTTTAAAGGATGGGTATGTAGATATTATAAAATCAGATATTAGTGATATAAAAGGAATAGCTTATTGTGTTGGATCTATAGATCTAAAACCACTAAGAATGACCTCTGAAGATGACTTCAATAAATGTATGAAACTTAATTTATATTCTGCTGTTGAATTAATCAAAGCTTATCAAGATTCACTGAAAAAAAACAAAGGTTCTATAGTGCTCTTTTCAACAGTTGCAGCGCAAAGAGGGTTTACTAACCATTCAATTATTGCTTCAGCTAAAGCAGCAATTGAAGGATTAACTGTTTCATTGGCAGCTGAATTTGCTCCAAATATAAGAGTAAATAGTGTTGCACTGAGTTTAACTAATTCAAAAATTGCACAACCAATGTTAAAAAATGAAGCTATCGCACAAGGAATTGCTAAGGCTCACCCATTAAAAAGATTGGGAGAAGGAAAAGATGGTGCGGGTCTTGCAAAATATTTACTCTCAGATGAAAGTTCTTGGGTTACAGGACAAATAATAGCGGTAGACGGAGGAAGATCTAAACTTTCTTAGAGTGAAAAAAATAATTTTTTTTATATTTCTTTATTTATTACTTACATCAAAAAGTTTTTCAGAAAATTTCAAATTAGAAAAAATAATTGGTTTAAATGAACCATGGGGATCGTCTTTTCTAAATAAAGATGAAATGATAATAACTGAGAAAAGTGGAAAAATTAAAATTATTAATATTATATCAAAAGAAATAAAAAATATTGAACATGATATTAATTTTGTAGAGTATGGGCAGGGCGGATTGTTAGATATTATTTATGAAAAAGGTTATGTTTGGGTATCTTACACAGAAGACAGAGGAAATTCAAAAACTAGTACATCAATTGCCAAATCAAAATTTAATGATAAAAAATTATTTTTTAAAAATATTTTTCAAGCAGAACCACCTATTAAATCCCCATATCATTTTGGATCTAGATTAGCTATTAAAGACGATTATATATATGCATCTGTTGGCGAAAGAGGTAAAGGAATGATAGCACAAGACCCAACAAAACATCCAGGTAGCATTATTAGAGTTTATAAAGATGGAAGTGTCCCAAAAGACAATCCTAAATTTAAAAATAAAAATGACTGGTTGCCTGAAATTTATCAAATTGGAATAAGAAATCCTCAGGGGTTAACTGTATCAGATTTTGATGGAAAAGTTTACATGAGCAATCATGGTGCTAGAGGAGGAGATTGGTTTGGAGAAGTGAAAATTGGTGAAAATTATGGCTGGAAAATTTTAGGCTGGGGAGGAAAAAATTATTCTGGAATACCCATTGGTCCTAAATGGAAACCAGGTTTTACAAAAGCGATACAATATTGGGTTCCTTCAATAGCGACAAGCGCTATTACAATATATAAAGGATATGAATTTGAAGAGTGGAATGGAAATGCTTTAATTACCTCTCTAAAAGATCAATCGTTAAGAAAAATTATTTTTAATGATTTATCTAACATTAAAGAAAAAATTATTTTTAAGGGTAAAATTGGCAGAATTAGAGATATTCAAATACATCCTGAAAGTGGAAAAATTTTCTTTTTAAGCTCAGATGCATTATGGTTAATGGAGAAAAAATAATATATAAATAAATTTTATGGATGATGTTGTAATAGTAGGAGGCGGAATAATAGGTGCGGCTACAGCTTATTTTTTATCTAAAGAAGGAAGAAAAGTAAAAGTAATAGAAAGGGACCCCACATATAAAACGGCATCTTTTCCACTATCATTAGGCGGTTTCAGAAGACAGTTTTATCAAAAAGAGAATATACTTCTTGGTAAATTTGCTAAAGAGTTTATTTTTCAAATTCCTGAGTTGTTAAAAACAGAAAAAAATCCCAACCCAACTGCAAGCATGGTACCGAATGGATATTTGCTAATGTTTGGTCCAGATGATGCTGAAGAACAATATAGAGCTTTAGAAAACCATAAAGAGTGTGATGCTGGAACAAAAAATATCAAAGGATCAGAATTAACTAAAATTTTTCCTTACATAAATAACGAAGGAATTGAAACAGCAACTTATACTGACAACAAAAGTGAAGGTTGGATTGATCCATTTATGTTTCATAGCGCTCTTAAAAGTAAAGCAATTGAACTTGGTGCAGAATTTATAAAAGGAGAAGTAAAAAGCTTGTCTGAAATAAAAGCCAAGACAATAGTATCTGCAGCAGGTTGTTGGACAAAAGATCTTTTAGAAGATATTCCAGTGGTACCACAAAAACATACTGTTTTTAGAGTTAAGTGTCCAAAACACTATCCTGAAATGCCATTAACAGGAGATCTAACAACTGGTGTTTACTGGAGACCTGAAGGAAAAGAATATTTAGCAGGTTCACCTAAATCTTTATTTGATGCAGCAGACCTTGAACCTTCGTGGAATGATTTTGAAGAGTTGGTTTGGCCAGCCCTTGCAAAAAGAATACCAGCTTTTGAGGAATTAAAATTAACAGGAGGTTGGGCAGGCTATTATGACTGCAACAAACTTGATAATAATGCAGTAGTTGGAAAGCATCCAAAGTATGAAAATGTTTTTATGGCTTCAGGATTTACTGGCAGAGGCTTAATGCAAGCCCCAGGCATTGGAAGAGCTTTAACAGAATTAATAACAACTGGTAGTTATCAAACAATTGATATTAGTGTTTTTGCAGTTGAAAGAGTTCTTAATAGTAGTGCAAGACCAGAACCTTACGTTTTATAGTTTTTTTATATAAATTCCTAAAATTCCATTAAATAATGATACCAAAAATATAATTAACTGCCCTTTTAAAGAATAAAAGTTAAATGAAGGATAAAAACTTATAGCAATACTAAAAAAAATATATGTTAACAAAAAAGGGCGATAAAATTTTTTTAAGTACCCCATATATTACTTAATATTTGTTCTCTTCGACAAGCTTTTTTGTACTTTAGATAATTTACAAAATATTCTTGATAATAATCCTGATGCTTGTCTTCAGCTTTATAAAAAATTTCAAATTTTTTTATGTAGGTAACGACCTTTTTTTTAAATTTTTTTTCAAATTTTTTTATATCTTTTTCTATTAGTTTTTTTTGTTTTTCGTTTTGGTAAAACGCAACAGATCTATAACTATATCCTTTGTCGCAAAACTGACCATAAGCATCAAATGGATCAATATTAATCCAAAAATTTTTTAACAATTCTTCATAAGAAATTATTTCTTTATCATAAATTATTTCAACAACTTCAAAATGTCCTGTATCACCGTATGTAACTTCTCTATAAGTAGGATTTGCAGTTATGCCTCCTGAATATCCTGAAACAACTTCATTAACTCCTTTAAGTTGTTCAAATGACTCTTCCATACACCAAAAGCATCCGCCTGCGAAATAAGCTTTTGATAAATTTTGGGCGCTTAAAATTGCAGATGAATTAAATAAAATTAAAAAACTTAAAAAAAAAACTTTCATTAAAAATTAAAAATATTGAATCCCATTCTAAAAGCAACAATAATTACCAATATAGAAGTTACTAATGCCAAAATTTTAGTTGAAAATAGTTTCAAATTTACAAAATTTCCTATTTGACCTCCAATCAACACAACTAGTAATAAAATAAGGTAATCTTTAAATTCAAAAAAAACTTGATTTTTGGTCAATTGTCCAATTATTCCAAAAATAGAATTTATTAAAATAAATAAAGAAACAGTTGTTGTTATATGTTTTGGATTTGCTGCTCTAAATAAATAAAGTATTGGACTTAAAAAAATTCCACCACCTATACCTACCACGCCTGAAACAAAACCTAAAATAATGCCTATTGTAGAAGAAAAATAAATTGGTAAAGTTTTATAAATTTTTGGATTATTTTCATATGATTTAAAATTGATTAACAATAAAAATCCAGCAGTCGCCAGTACAAAAAATAGAAGTATTTCAAATAACTCCTTTTCTATTTGCATTGAGCCGCCAATAAATGCAAAAGGAATAGAACCTAACAAGTATGGTAAAAGAAGTTTAAAATTGTAATTTCCTGCTTTTATATAATTAAAAGAATTACCTGAAACTACTATAATGTTACAAGCCAAAGCAATTATAGGAAAAATTTTATAAGGTACACCTGCTAAAAGAAGTAAAGCAAGATATGTAGATCCGCCTCCAAAACCTACGCTAGAGTAAATTAACGCAGTTACAAAAAAAAGAATTGATAATATAATCATATAAAAATTATGAAAGTAAATATAGCATTATTAACAGTTACGGATACAAGAACTTTAAAAACTGATAAATCAGGTAATTTACTTTCTGTCAAAATAAAAAAAGCAAAACATAATTTAATTGATAGAAAAATTTGCAAAGATAATAAAAAAGACATTAAAAAAATAATTAAATCATGGCTTAAAAAGAAAATAATAGATGTGATTATTACCACAGGAGGAACTGGTTTAACTGGTAGAGACATAACCCCAGAAGCAGTTAGTGATTTGGCAGATAAAGAGATACCTGGATTTGGTGAAATTTTTAGAGTTCTAAGTCTTAAAACAGTTGGAACCTCATCAATACAATCAAGAGCATGCGCTGTATTAGCAAAAGGAAAATATATATTTGCATTACCAGGTTCTTCAGGAGGAGTTACAGATGCATGGGATAAGATTTTAGTTCATCAATTAAATATAAAACACAAACCTTGCAATTTTGTTGAATTGTTTCCACGTCTAAAAGAAAAATAATTATTTTTGGTGTTTTTCTTTCCAGTCAGAATAGGGCATCCCGTAAACATGTTCTCTCGCACTAGGATCAGAAATTTCTATTCCTTTTTTCTCAGCTTCCTCACGGTACCATTTAGACAAACAGTTTCTACAAAATCCAGCAAGATTCATCAAATCTATATTTTGAACATCATTTCTATCTCTTAAATGATTTAATAATCTTTCAAAAGCTGCTGACTGCAATTCTTTTTTAGTATTTTCATCCATAAATTATTATGTTTTTTTTATTTGAAATTTTATTAATCTTATCAAAAAATTTAGAAAAATAAAAATATCTATGCAATAAATTTATTTAATGAAAAGTTTATTTAAGGAAAATATTTTAGAAGAAGCTAATACATGGATAAAATCTAACCAAAAAGTTGTTCTAGCTACAGTTATTCAAACTTGGGGATCATCTCCACTTCAAGTGGGAAGTAAAATGATAGTAAATGAAAAAGGTATTTTTTCAGGATCTGTTTCAGGAGGATGTGTTGAGTCATCCGTAATCAGTGAAAGTATTGAGCTAATCAAAAAAAATTCTAAATTCAAAAAATTGGAATTTGAAGTTTCAAATGAAAATGCATGGGATGTTGGTCTTGCATGTGGAGGAGAGATTAAAATTTTTATTGAACAAATTAACTAATGAAAACTGAAATACTAAAAGAAATAATAAAAAAGAAATCATCAAAACAACAATTTGCAGTATTAACAAATTTGCAAAATAGTAATAGCGAAATATTTGAATTAGGAAAAAATTTAAGCAAAGAATTTGAAAATAATAAGACTGAAATAGAAAATTATTTTAAATTAAAAAAAAATGGCATCATAGAAAAAACAGAAATATTTATACAGAACTATATTAAACCAATTAATGTAGTAGTTGTAGGAGCTGTCCACATAACCCAATATTTAATTGATTTTGTTCAAAATCTTAATTTTGAAATTACTATTATCGATCCGAGAAAATATTTTACAACTGAACAGAGGTTTAAGAATATTAATGTTATAAATGAATGGCCTGATGAAGCTTTTAAAAAAATTGAAACAAATTCTCATACCGCTCTAGTTGCCCTAACTCACGATCCAAAAATAGATGATCCTGCATTACAACATGCTTTAAAAAATAAATTTTTTTATATAGGAGCTTTAGGAAGTAAAAAAACTCACTTAAATAGATGTCGAAGATTAAAAATTTTAGGATTTAAAGATGAAGAGATTAACGCTATTCATGGTCCAATAGGAATTAATCTTGGAGGGAAATCATCTCCAGAAATAGCTCTATCAATTATTTCCGAAATAGTCTTAGAAAATTACAAAAGAAATTAAATTATTTTTTTAAACTAATTCCTTTGAGCCATAAACTTTTTTTGTTACCATAATGCTCTTTTTTCCAAATTGGAGTTCTTTTTTTTACTTGTTCAATAATATATCTAGATAATTTATAAGCCTCATTTCGATGTTCGCATGCAACACCAATTATTATACTTTTTGCTTTTGTTGGAACATATCCTTTTACATGTTCTATAAATACAGACTTTCTTTTTATTTTTAATTTATTGCCTGCTTCTTTGTATATTTCCTTAAAACTTTTAAGGACCATAGTGTCCTTGGAGTCATATGTAATGCCAGTTACTTTTTTGTTATCGTTAAAACTTCGAACCGTTCCAATAAAATAAATAATCGCACCAAATTTTGATGAACTTAAAAAACTTTCAGCTTTTTTTATTTGAATTTTTGCTTTACTGCTATAAATAATTTTTGCGTGAAGCATTAACCGCCTCCGATAGGTGGTATGATTCCAATAACTTCATTTTTGGAAATAATATAATTTTCTTTAACAATATTATCCTTACTAGAACAAAATGCAGAATTATTAATTATTTTTTTATAGTTCTGGTTGCCTTTAAATTTTTTATCAATAAGATTTAATATTTCTTTTTTAATATCTTTTATTGAAACTTTATTCTTTAATTTGAACTCTAGAAAATTTTTATCGCTTAAATCTTTAGTTGCGCCATATAACTCAACTATAACTTTCATGTATTAAAATATATCTTCTAAAAATGA
The DNA here is from genome assembly GCA_902552475.1 of uncultured Pelagibacteraceae bacterium. Lineage (GTDB taxonomy): Bacteria > Pseudomonadota > Alphaproteobacteria > Pelagibacterales > Pelagibacteraceae > Pelagibacter. Next base: position 25,794 of record CACDJC010000002.1, read on the forward strand.
TGGTAGTCCTTCTGGGTTTTTCCATAAACCGCTTTTACCACCTTCTTTAATTAATAATTTTATATTATCTATTTTAAGATGTGGATTAACAATTTTACTTAGATCGTAGATTGTAATTAATGCTGCATTCACACCCATAATAGCTTCCATTTCAACTCCTGTTTTTGCTATTGCAGAAACAATACAATAAACTTCTAATGAATTATCAACTTCATTCATTATTATTTTTGTAGCAGTGTGATCTATTTGCAATGGATGACAGAGTGGAATTATTTCACTAGTTTTTTTAACTCCAAGTACGGCAGATATTTCAGCTAAAGTTATTGGATCTCCTTTAGGCATCTTATTGTTTTTAATTAAATCAAAAACTTCTTTGCCTACATAAATTTTACCAGATGCCAATGCACGTCTAAAAGTTTCTTTTTTTAAAGAGACATCAACCATATTAAATGAATTTTTTTTAAATATTTCTTTAGCCCAATCCTTTAATTCCTCTTTTTTAATTAATTTAATATTTTTCATTAACCACCTGTTGTTGATAAATTGTTTGTCAATCCAGTATTTCCTAATTCTAAATAATGTGACTCCTTTTTAAAATTTAATTGTTTTGAAATTAATTCTTTTAATTCTTCTAATTGATTATCTCTTTGAATTAAATGTCTAATGCTAATGCCAGTATTTCCAAATAAACAAAGTCTCAAATCTCCTCTAGCAGTAATTCTTAATCTGTTACATGTTTTGCAAAAGTTTTTTGAATAAGGTGCAATCAAGCCAAATTTTCCTTTATACAAAGGATTTATATAATTTTTAGCTGGACCTGCGTCTTTTCCTAAAGTTTGGATAATCCATTTATTTTCATTTAAGTAATTTGTGAGTATTTTTGAAGATATATGATATTTTTTAAAATATTCTAAATTTTCTCCAGTTTGCATCAATTCAATATATCGAAAATCAATTTCATTTGTTTTAATAAAATTTGCCCAAGCTTCAAAATCTTTATTTGAGCTATTCACTCCTTTAAGTAAAACTGCATTGATTTTTATATTTTTAAAATTGAGCTTTTGTAAATTTTCTATTCCTTTAAGAATTTCAGCAAGTCTGTCATGGCCGGTGATTTTTTCAAAATTTTTTTTATCTAAAGAATCTATGCTGATATTAATTCCATCTAATCCACTTTCAGCTATTTGCTTTGCAATTTTGTCAAGCCTATATCCATTTGTAGTAATAACAGTTTTTTTTATTCCACTTTGTTTTTTAAGGATATCGACAATATCAAAAAAATCTCTTCTTACAGTAGGCTCACCTCCTGTTAATCTAATTTTACAAACACCTAGTTCAGAAAGACCTTTTGCTAATCTTCTTATTTCATTTATGTCTAAAAACTTTCTATTATCACTTTTGTTTTTTTGATATCCATTTGGTAAACAGTAACCACATTTGAAATTACAAACATCAGTAATGGAAAGTCTTATATATGGAAATGATCGACCAAAACTATCTTTAAGCATTGATAACAGTATAGTATGATAAATTATTATTTACAGCTAATTTTTAGATACTTGAGCTTGTTTTTCCGAAGGTTCTATTTCGGTTTTAAATTGATTTGATATTTTTTGAACTTCAACAGAAGAAACTTTATATTCAGCGCACATAGTTTCTTCATCTTTACCATGACCAGTTACCATGTTGACCATATGTTCTGGAAAATGAAATGTTGTAAAAACTATTCCTTCTTTAACTTTATCAGTAACTTCTACTTTTAAAGCAACTTCTCCCCTTCCAGAGTATAGTCTTCCAATATCTCCTGTATTTAAGTCTCTATATTCGGCATCTTTAGGATGGATTAATAATATATCTTCATCAACTATATTTACATTTTTCGTTCTTCTGGTCATTGTCGCAGCATTGTAATGCTGCAAAACTCTACTAGTAGTTAATATTAAAGGGTAATCCTTTTTATTATTTTCAATTTCCGGAGTTTCTTGCCAATCAAAATTTTTCAATCTTCCTAAACCTAATTTGAAACTTTCTTTATGAAGTATTTTTGTATCAGTGCCATCTTCTTGCACAGGCCACTGCAAACCAAATTTTCCTAATCTTTCTCTTGTAACTCCTTTGAAAAAAGGCACAACATCTGCAATTTCAGATAGTACTTGATCAGCATCATAAATAGGTTGGCTATAACCTAATTTTTGCATCATTTCTGTAACAATAACACCATCAGGTTTTGTTCCTGGAAGAGGTTCGGCTGCTTTATTGACTCTTTGAATTCTTCTTTCAGTATTAGTAAAAGTTCCATCTTTTTCGAGAAAAGTTGTTCCAGGCAAAACCACAGTAGCAAGTTTTGCTGTTTCGCTCATAAATATTTCTTGTACAACTAGCAGCTCTAATGAGTTCATTGCTTTAACTACATGAGCACTATTGGGATCTGTTTGAACTACATCTTCTCCAATTATCCAAAGTGCTTTAACTTCTTTCTCAATAGCTGCATCAAAAATCTGAGGTATTTTTAGACCAGCCTTTGTTGGGTGAATAACCCCATATTTTTCTGTATAAAATTCTTGAATTTTTTTATCATCTACAGGAAAATAACCCGCACCTTGATGTGGCTGACATCCCATATCCGCAGCACCTTGGACATTATTTTGTCCTCTTAATGGGTTAACTCCAACTCCAGGTCTTCCAATGTTTCCAGTTATCATTGCTAAGTCGGCAATTAACATTACAGTTTTTGAACCTTGTGTGTGTTCTGTAACTCCCAATCCATGAAACTCCATAGAATTTTTTGCAGTTGCATATGCTATTGCAGCCTCCTTAACTTGTTGCTTATCTACCCCAGCAACTTCCGCAAGTTTATCAACATCTTGTCTTAAAATTTCTTTTACAAAAGTTTCAAAACCTTCAGTTCTACTATCAACAAATTTTTTATCATACATTTCATGCTTAAGTATAAAATGTAGCATCATGTTTAAAACTGCAACGTTAGTACCTGGTCTTAATTTAATATGATAATCAGCTAATTTTGCAATTTCTGTTGTTACAGGATCTAGTACAATTAATTTTTTCCCTTTCATAACTTGTTGTTTTATTTTAGCTCCAGTTACAGGGTGTGCATTTGTTGGGTTAGCTCCAATAACTAAAAATAAGTCTGCATGATATATATCTTCCGTAGAATTAGTTGCCGCTCCTGTACCAAAAGTTTGCTGCATTCCCCAGGCAGTTGGTGAATGACAAATTCTTGCACAACAATCTATATTATTGGTTCCTACAGCAGCTCTAATCATTTTTTGGAAAACGTAATTCTCTTCATTAGTGCATCTTGCAGAAGAAATACCAGCTACAGCATCTGGCCCATTTTTTTTAGTAATTCTATTTAATTCATTTTTTATAAAATCATATGCCTCATCCCAAGTAGCTTCCTCAAACTTCCCATTTCTTTTAATTAAAGGACTTCTTAGTCTATCTGGGTGATCGTAGAAGCCAAAAGCATACCTTCCTTTAATACAAGTATGTCCAGCATTAACTTCTGTTTCCTTAGGTGTATCAATTGCAACGACTTTATCGTTCTTTATTGAAGCTTCTAAATTACATCCTACACCACAATAAGAACAAGTAGTTCTAACTTTTTTATCAACTTTAACAGATTTAGATTGAAAAACATCTGATATCGCATCAGTTGGACAAGTATGTGCGCAGGCTCCACAGGATACGCAAGAAGAGTCTCCAAATAACATATCATTATCTGTCGTTATTCTAGACTCAAAGCCTCTTCCACTCATAGTAAGAACAAATGAGCCTTGAATTTCATCACAAGCTCTTACACACCTTCCACAATTTATACAATTGTCTAAGTTCATTCTCATATAATCATGCGATGTATCTTTAGGTATTCCTTTATGTTGTTTTGGATTGTTATATCTATGATCTTTTATACCAAGATCATTAGCTACATCTTGTAATTCACAGTTTTGATCAACCTCGCAAGTATTACATTCCATAGGATGATCTGTTAAAACTAATTCTACAATATTTTTTCTTAAATTTTTTAATTCCTCGTTGTTTGTAAAGATATGTTGGTTTTCTCCTACGGGTGTATGACACGATGCTACTACTTTTGTAGGACCATCTTTTTCTAAAGCAACTTCAACAGAGCAAATTCTGCAAGCACCATATGGTGCTAAATTTGGGTCATCACACAAAGTTGGAACTTTTTTTTCTCCCAAATAACTTTTAACAAATTTTAAAATTGAAGTATGATTTGAACCTATTTCATAGGGTTTTCCATCAATATATGCTATTTTTCTTTTTTCAGAACTCATTTTAATTCTCTTTTACTATATCATTTTTCATTTCATCACCAAAATATTTCAATATATTCATTATTGGTGTTGGAATAGCTCCACAAAGGGCACAAAGACATCCTTTTTGCATTGTCACAAGTAATTCATTTAATAATTTAAGCGGTATTTTAGCACTTTTGGTTTTAACTTGATCAAACATTTCTTTACCTCTGTAAGATCCAAGTCTTCCAGGAAAACATTTTCCACATGATTCTTCAGCAGAAAATTCAAATAAATGATGAATGTAGTCAATCATATTAAAATCATTTGGAATACTCACCACGCTTGCATGTCCCAACATAAATCCAGCTTTTGTAAATTCTTGAAAGTCTAAATTTAAGTTTTCAATTTCTTGGGTTGGAACAACTCCTCCTAAAGGCCCACCTATTTGAAAAGCTTTAACAGGTTTTTTTAGACCACCTCCAATTTCATAAAATATTTTTTTCATTGGAGTACACATGTCAATTTCATAGACACCAGGATTGTTAAAAAAACTATCTAAACAAACTAATTTTGTTCCTGCTGATTTTTTATTTCCGATTGATGAAAATTTTTCTGCACCATTTAATAAAATTCCTGCTGCCGCAGCTAGCGTTTCTACATTGTTAACAACTGTTGGTTTTTTATACAATCCTTCGGTAACAGGGAATGGTGGTCTAACATCTACTTCAGCTCTTCTTCCTTCAATAGAAGCAATTAAGGCTGTTTCTTCACCGCATATGTATGCACCTTGGCCTATGCAAATATTTAAATCAAAAGAAAAATCTGTTCCCAAAATTTTATCTCCCAAAAGACCTGCTTCTTTTAATGAATTGATAGAGCCATTTAAAGCTTCAATTGATTTTGGATATTCTCCTCGAATATAAAGAACACCTTCATTTCCTCCAATAACATATCCACAAATTACCATTCCAAAAATCACTTTAAGAGGTTGATCTTCTAGTAAATATCTATCTGAAAATGCTCCAGAATCTCCTTCATCAGCATTACAGATTACATATTTTTTTTCTGATTTTGCTTTGCTACAAAAATCCCATTTCATTCCAGTTGGAAAACCAGCGCCACCTCTTCCAGTAAGATTTGATGATAATAAATTTTTTATTATTTCTTTCTTATCTTTTTTAAGAAATTTGCTTAAATGATCTTTAAATTTATCTAGATCAGATAATTTATCATCCATTAAAAAACTTGTTGTAGCATAACTTTTAGAAATAAATTTTTCTTGAGTTATTGACTCTCCTTTAATTATTTGGTCAATTTTATTTACATCATTACCTGCATAGTTTTCTCCATCATAGTGAAATGCATTATTTTCATAACAGTATCCTAGACAAAACATTTCACCGACTTTATCTGAACCTAGCTTGTCTTGTAATTTTTTTTTTAAAGGCCCTTGTGTTCCTGCACACATGCATGCACTACCATTACAAACGAATGCTTTTTTCTCTCTATGTGAAGGTCTAAGAAATTCATAGAAACTTTCAGCTCCGTGGATAGTTGAAACCCCCATCCTATATTCATTTGCTATTTCTTTCATTCCTTCTGAGTCTTTTGATTTTAAAGATCTGTCTGAAATTTTTTGAAAAAGGTTGTTTTTTAAACCAATTCTTCCGGATAAATTACTAATGTTTTTTGACATATATTTTTTTAAATTATTACTCTATTTTCGTTAGAGTAAACATTAAAACTGTCGCTTTTTACAAAACCAACTAGAGTCATGTCAAATCTTTTTGCCAGGTCTATGGCGAGACTTGTTGGCGCTCCTACTCCTACCATAATTGCTATGTTAGACATTAATGCTTTTTGTACCAATTCAAAATTTAGTCTACCAGAGCAAGCAATAAATTGAGAATGATTATCAATTAATTTTTTATAATGAGAAAATCCTAAAAGTTTATCCAATGCATTATGTCTTCCAACATCTTCTTTAATTGCAATAACCTTGCCATTAATATCTATTATTGCGCTAGCGTGTATTCCTCCAGTCTTTGAAAATTCTGATTGCATATTTCTTAATAACTCTGGAGATTTAACAATAATTTCTTTTTTTAGTTTTGGAAAATTTAAATCTAATTTTTCATTTTTAATTATTTCAATTGCATCTAAAGATGTTTTGCCACAAACACCACAAGATGAATTGGTAATAAAGTTTCTTTTAAGTTTTCCTATTTCTAAATTTTTAGTATCATTTATTGTAGCCTCAATGATATTTTTTAAATTATAATCTCCAACATCATCTCCTTTTTTTTCTATGGAAGTTATATTATTTAAATTTTCTACAATTCTTTCATTAAATAAAAAGCCTCTAATTAAATCTTCATCATTTCCAGGGGTTCTCATTGTAATAGATATATTTTGTATTTCCCAACTATCATTATTTTTAAATTTTAGTCTCATTTCGAGAGGCTCTTCTACTGATATAGAATCTTTTACTTCTTCAACTTTAGAATTTTTTACTTTTGAAACATTATATTTTATATCCATTTAGACAGGATATTTCTTTTTTAAAATTAGTCGATTTAAAATTATGCCAAAAGCTAATATAATTATTGAACCTGTAATGATTGGGTTTATTAAATAATCTAATGAAACACTACCAATTATAACTATTATCGGATTTCCCCCAGCTGGTGGGTGTGTAACTCCTAAAGCAATCATTAAAGTAACACCAAATCCTACTGCCAAAGGAATAGTTATAAAAATGGGAGAAGGTAAAAAATATAAAAATACAATTCCCACGATTGAAGTTAAAAGGTGTCCAAAAAAAATATTTTTAGGTTGAGCAAATGGACTTTCGGGATATCCATACAACAGAACCATTGAAGATCCAAATGATGCGATTAAAAACAAACCAAGCTCTGTTTTGTATGTGAGAAAGGTTAAAATTCCTATAGTAAAGGTTGATAAAATACCTGCGATTAAAGATTTTATTAAATTTTCTTTTTGCATTTAATATTTTATGGCTTTCGATAAAGTTTTAAAGGGTAGTAAAATACATTCTTTTCTTGGAAAGTTTTTTTTATTAAAGAGTATTTTGAAATCTTTCCATTCTTTAGGAAATTTAAGTTCAGAACTATCAGAAAAATTATATACCAAATTAATAAGTTCAATAATTTTGTTTAAAGATTTGTTTATAGATACTCTAGATAAAGTGCTAGCAGAAGCTTGGCAATAAATACATGATTTGCATTCATAACCAAAATTGATAATTTCATCTTTTTCAACCTTCAAGCTTATTTGCATTTCATCACCACATAGAGAATTTTTCAATTTAGATTTATGAGTATAATTAGATAAAATTTTGTGATTTTCAGTATAAGATGCTATTTTTAAAATTTCTAAATCCATTTATTGACCTTTATTTCAAAGATATATGACTTATATTTAATTTAATGAGCGAAAACAATATTTTAGCAGTAATTTTAGCAGGCGGTAAATCAAAAAGATTTGGAAATGAAAAAATATATGCAAAATTAGGAAATAAAACGCTAATTGATCACACAATAACTAAATTAAAAAAAAATTACTCAGAAATATTAGTTATATCAAACAATGAAAATATTAATTTAAAACAAAAAGATGTTTATTTGACTCAAGATTTAATCGAAGGTCATCTTGGACCACTAGTAGGTGTAGTATCTGCAATGGAATGGATAAAGCAAAATAAAAAAAAATATAATTGGATAGCAACTTATCCGTGTGATACTCCATTTTTTGATGAAAGTATTATTAGTTTAATTAAAAATTGTCCAAAAAAATTTAAAGAAAAATTGTTTTTTATAAAAAATGAAAATAGAAGACACAATATTTTTGGTTTATGGTCTATTGAATTAAAAGAAACATTGCTAAGCGATATAAAAAATGGTCATAGAAAAGTAGAAGAATGGGCAAATAAAACAGGTTGTAAAATTATAGAGACACAAACTCAAAATGAATACAGCTTTCTTAATATCAATACTAAAGATGATTTAGAAGAAGCAGAAAAAAAAATTAAATGAGATCTTACAATTCAGCTTTAAGTAAATTAAAAAAAAATAATTTATTTATTAAAAATGAAACTATTTCAATTAAAAAAGCTTTAAATAGAGTTTCATCATTAGATATTTTTACTAAAAATATGTATCCTTCATCTGACAATACAGCATTTGATGGTTTTGCAATAAATTCAAAAGAAACATTTCATTTATCAAATAAAAAAACAAAAAAATTTAAAATAATTAAAACTCTTAGCGCTGGAGACAATCCTAAAATTAATAAAATACCAAAAAACTCATCTATTGAAGTAATGACTGGAGCAATTATTAAAAAACCTTTTGATACTGTTATTCCTATTGAAAAAATTCAATTTTATCCAAATAATAAAAAACCAAAATATATTATTTTAGATAAAAAAATTAAAAAAGATGAATTTATCAGAAAAGCGGGATCAGATTATAAAAGGGGAGATAAAATAATTAGTAAAGGCCAATATATAAACTCTTCTCATATCTTGGCTCTCAAAACACTTGGCATTGAAAAAATAAAAGTTAAAAAAAAATTAAATATTGTTTTTTATCCAACCGGAGATGAGTTGTCTGACAAAAAAAAAATTCCTTTTTGGAAAGTAAAAAATTCAAACTCTAGTTATCTTAATTCATACATAAAAAATTTACCAATAAATTTTACAATAAAAAAAATAGTAAGAGATAAACAAACCATTTTTTTTAAAAAGGAGATTAAAAAGAAAATTAGTTCAAATATAGATATTATAATTACTTCTGGAGCAATATCTGCGGGAAAATTTGATTTTGTTCCTGATATAATTAAACAATTTAAACCAAAAGACATTTTTAAAGGTGTAGCTATAAGACCAGGAAAACCAATAATGTTTGCTAGATTTATTAATAATAAATGTTTTTTTGGATTACCTGGCAATCCTATTTCTACTGCAGCATGCTTTAGATTTTTTGTTTTGCCTTATATTTTTAAATCTTTAAATCTTTCAATAGAAAAACCTATTATTGCTAAATTAAAAAATAATTTCTCAAAAAAAAATAAATTTACTAGATTTATTAAGGGAAAATTAACTTTTTCAAAAAAAGGAATTGCTGAGTTTGAAATCTTAAGAGGTCAAGAGTCTTATAAAATTAAACCTTTTACTCAATCAAATTCTTGGGGTGTATTTAAAAATGGAAAGAGTAAATTTAAAAAGGGCCAATACATTGAATGTTATTCATCTTCTGGATTTAATGAATTTTTGATTAATTAAATATATTTTCTTGTTTCAGAAATAAAAAAATAATAAAAACTGCAAATGTCTGATTTAAAAAATCCAAAAATAGCTATTCCTATAGTTTTATTTGCAGGAATACTTTGGTCATTTGGCCCTTATGTTGTAAGACATATAGATCAACCAGATACAGTTCCTTGGCAATATCTATTTACACGAGGTTTGGTGATTTTTTTTCTTTTAAATATTTATTTATTTTTAGAAGAGGGCATTAAATTTTATAAAAATTATCTTAAAGTTGGAGTTTCAGGTCTAATAGGAGGAATAGGACTTGGAACTGCAATGATAACTTTTATTTGGTCGATAACAAATACTACAGCTGCAGTTACATTGTTATGCTTAGCAGCAATGCCTTTTATTACAGCTTTACTAAGTTTTTTATTTCTAAAGGAAAAAATTTCTTTAACAGTGTGGATATCAATAATTGTTGCTGCCTTTGGTATAACAGTTATGGCATATGATAATACTGCACAAAATTCTTTACCAGGGCTTATTTTTGGACTTATTTCTGCATTAGGTTTTTCAATATTTTCTGTATCTTTAAGATGGAGAAAAGAAACTCCTAAATTTACAACAGTAGCTATAGCAGGACTTTTTTGTTTTTTATTTTCAGCAGTAATGATGTCTAGTAGCGGAGCAAATTTTTTATCTTCTGGAAAAAATGAAGCTTTATTTGCAACTCATGGAACTTTAGTTTGCCTAGGTTTAATTTTGTACTCAATCGGATCAAAAAATATTCCTGCTGCTGATCTTACCTTGCTTTCTTTAACAGAAGTCATAGGTGGAATATTCTGGGTTTGGTTGCCATGGTTAGGGATTAATGAAATACCTTCAACAAATACTATAATTGGAGGTTTTTTTATTTTTATATCTATATTTTATTATAGCTTGATTATGCAATCTAATAGAAGATTTATTGGTTTAAATTAATATTTTATGGAAAGAACTGATCATAATATTATAAAAAATTAAATGTCAGATAAAGTAATTGTAAATAGCTGGAATGAATGGGACCCATTAAAACACGTAATAGTAGGACGTGCTGACGGAACTTGTATTCCAGCACCAGAACCTGCTTTAGATGCAAAAGTTCCAGAGGATAGCGACATGAGAGGTCAATTTGGTCCAAGAACAAAAGATACAGTAGATAAAGCAAATGAACTTTTAGATAACTTTTCGTCAATGCTTGAAAAACGTGGAATTAAAGTTGATAGACCAACACCTTTAGATTTTAATCAACCCACCTCAACACCAGACTGGAAAACAGAAACAATGTTTGGGTGTATGCCCCCAAGAGATGTCTTGCTAACAGTTGGAAATGAAATTTTAGAAGCAACTATGAGTTATAGATGTAGATGGTTTGAATATCTTTGTTACAGACCATTATTAAAACAGTATTATAATGAGGATCCTAACATGAGACATGAATCTGCTCCCAAACCAAGACTAACTGATGCAGATTATAGAAAAGATTATTTATCAGATAAAATTGGTGTGCAAAAAAGACTAGAATGGACTGAGCAAAAATATTTTGTAACAACAGAGGAAGAACCTTTGTTTGATGCGGCTGATATTTTAAGATTTGGAAAAGATTTAGTAGTTCAGCATGGATTTACAACAAATCTTCAAGGAATTGATTGGATTAAAAGACACTATAAAGACCACAGAGTTCACGCAGTAAATTTTCCAGGAGATCCTTATCCAATTCATATTGATGCAACTTTTACACCAATTAAAGAAGGTTTGATAATCAATAACCCCCAAAGAAGATTGCCTAAAGAACAAAGAAAACTTTTCGAAGATAACGGATGGGAAATAGTAGATAGTGCACAACCATCTCATAATGAACCACCTCCACTATGTTATTCTTCAACGTGGTTATCTATGAATGTGCTTGTCCTTGATCCAAAAACAGTTTGTGTTGAAAAAAGTGAAATTTATCAAGCAGAACAGTTAGATAAATTGGGAATGGAAGTTGTGCCTGTTGAACTCAGAGATGCCTATGCTTTTGGAGGAGGTCTGCATTGTTGTACAGCTGATGTATATAGAGAGGGAAAATTAGAAGATTATTTTCCCAAACAATGATATGAATAGTTTCGAATCAAAAATAAGGAGAAAATATGGAAGTATTAATTGTTATCGCAGCTGCGGCTTGGATTTACACAACTTACATACAATAGAAAAATTTAAAATTTTATAAATTAGCTTGGGTTTTTTTTTAAAAACTCTATGTATCTTAAAACTTCATAAAATTTTTCATCCTCTATATCTTTATAACTTGCGTTAAATTTATTTTTTATACATATTGCTACATGTGCATAAGGGTTTCTTCCTTTGGGATGGTTAGGGTGATCTGGTAGCTGACCTTGTAAATAATCGCCAGCTTCCTGAATAATTTTCCAGAGTTTACTTGCGTTTTCTGGCGTCATTAACCCTCAAAACTTGATTTATCTCTTTTGTATCTAGTTTGTATCTAGTTATCCTATAAAATCCCATATTATGAAATGCCTGCAATTAAAATACAAAGTAAGATAATTAACATTAAAGGTAAGTTAATAATATTAACAAAATCCCACCATAAAATACTTAAAATACCCTCTCCATCTTTTTTCTTAGTCTTTTTTTTATTTTTCTTTTTATTTGTATTCGCAAAGTAAAATAATAAAAAAGCTAATATAATTAACAAATAAGTTTGACCATCAGTTAAACCAAATGCATAACCAATTTTCATTAGGTAGATAAATACTACAAGTACAAAAGCAAATAAAATTACCATATTTTAAACAGAACCACGATCCCTAAAAGTTTTTTCATTATTTATTCTAAACAGTTAATACAAGTTTTGTCACCAATTTTAGCCAATCTTGCAAAAGCAGTATTGCTTTCACTATCACAAACTTTACAAAAAAATTCATTTAGCTCTAGCTTATCATCAAATTCCTCTGCTGAAATTTTAAATCTTTCAATCACTTCAGTTTTATTTAATCCACCAGAAATATGAACTTTATTAATATGAGATACCCAAAATATATAATAGTATTGTTCTTCATGGTGTGGTTGCTTGTCTACCTTAGTAATACACGTTAGATTTTTAACAGCTCCATGGATTAGAGGATCAGCATTTTTATAAGAGAGTGACATTTAATTTAATTTAACAGCATCTTCTAGATCCCATTCCCATCTTTTAATTGATTTTTTATTTGGATTTTCTGAAAGTTTTGCCTCAATAAAATCTTTTTTAATTCTTACTTTTATTAGTATTGAGATATCTTTAGGAAAATTATCTATTAATTTAGGTATCTGATTATCAAATTCTTGGAGCGATATTCTTTTATCAAAGTAAGCTAAAAGTTTTCTACATCTTTTCTTCATATCCCCAAAATTTTCCTTGATTATTTGTACCTGTGCTTTTCCATGTACCTTTTATTTTGTTCGAAAAATAAGACCTTGAACCTTTCATTATAAATACTGAGTTACTAATATTAATATAAACCTTATTACCATTACTGGTGTAAGAACATCCGCTGCCAAAGGTACCAAATACGTTGCAAAAATTTCCACCTAGAAGTTGAATTTTATATGCTGATCCATCATCAAGTTCTACATTCCAAATTACATTTAAATCTTTTGCATAAGAATTATTGCTAATTAACAATAAACCCAGAACCACGATCCCTAAAAGTTTTTTCATTATCTAATCTTTATCAAAAAGAGAGTCTCCACCAATTGTTTCTTCTTCTTTTTGCTTAATCTTTTGTCTTTCATATTGATCTGACATATTTAGTATATGTCTCATCATAGTTCCAATATAAGGCTCAAATTCATTTTCAGTAGCCTCTTCCCACATTTCTTCAAATCTCAGGTCAATATACTTTGAGTCTGCATTTTTATTTTTTGATAGTCTTATTGCTTTCATCATAATGGCTCGATCATGTTTTTTTGAAGAAACTTCTTTATCTATATTTAGGTATATTTTTTTTTCATTAGATTTAAGTAATGTTTTAAATTCTTTTTCGGCATTCATGAATAGGATATCACATTCTGAATTCCAATATTTCTTAGATTTTTTAAGTTTTAAAAACCAATTTTTAAAGTTTGCAAATAGTGATTTATCCATAACCCAAGACTAACAAATCCTGAACCATGAGTCTATTTGCTTGAAATATGACTATTTGATTTATCTCTTTTGTATCTAGTTTGTAATGTAGTTTTTTAATTAAATTAATGAATCTTTTAGCGATTTATTTCAAACTAACTTTTTAATATCCGCATAAGTACTTTAGTTTAATGCAGTTTAATGTGGAATAATGTGTCCCTCTATTCCCGCAAATAATCACCAGCTTCCTGAATAATTTTCCAGAGTTTACTTGCGTTTTCTTTGTTCACACACTCACTTTTCTTGTTTTATCTCAATCTGGCCTAGTCTGTGGCATAGTATTTTATAAAATCCCATAACTAATTAATATTTAGTATATTTTTTTTAAAAATTTCTAAAGCCTTGTCAAAATCACAATCTATATATTTGAAGATATAATCATCATCATTTTCCTCCTCATCTCTATTTACTACTCCTACATCATAAAGTGATGGTGTATAATAATTCCAACGATAAAAAGGTGATCGAAAATTATCTTTTTTGCTTTCAACAATTAATTTCGCAAAATCTTTAACAATTTGTTTAAAAAACTTATCAAGATTTACTATATTATTATCAGACCAACTGCCTGTATTTTCGTAATATTTATATTTGTAGTGCACACGTGCTTCACCAAATATAACACGACCCCAATTAAATTTGATAAATGCTGAATCTATATCAGAGGCATGTGGAGATCTACCCATCCAATTTTTCTTTTTGTTCCAATAATTTAATTGTTTTTCATGATGTTGTTTAGATTGTTTGATTTTTTCAGGATTATTTGGTGGTGATATTACAACTAAAATTTCTATCAAATTTCCGTAATGATCACTTTTAAACTTTGCGCTTAAATCTTCTGTGTTTTCATAAAAATTAATAAAATCAAACTTCTTTAAGCTTTTAACAAGTTTAACAATATTTTTTCTAAAGTTTTTTTCTTGGAAATTTACAAATTTTTTTATGATCTTTTTATCTTCAGTTTCTCTTTTAATTTGCTCGTCTTTTTCCTTTTGAGATGATTTAAGCTCATTTTCTAATAATGAGTCTAAATCAAACTCAGATTCGATGAATTCCTTTTCTTTCTTTAATTTATTTTTCTCTAACTCTTTGAGTTGCTTTGGATTAGGTTTTAATAAAATTTCCTTTTTTATACAATGTTCGGAGATTATATCTTCAACTTTAAAGAGTAATTCAGCATACTCCATTTCAAAAAACTCTCTATTTTTCTGATATCTGTTTGAAGATAATTTTTTATGAATGTGTTTTTCCATGTAATCAATATCATCAACTAAAAAAGTTGCATGTGGTTTAAACTTACCAAGAGTACCAGTGGCACTGTTTAATTCCTTTATTCTTTCAGTAATCGTTCTAGATGTTTTTCCGATTTTAAAGAGATTTTTTTTCTGTTCAGAATTACTAACTATATAAATCAAACCATACTTAGACATATTTTAAGATTAACAAATCCTGAACTGAGAGTCTATTTGCTTTGAAAATAGCTATTTGATTTATCTAAATCTGGCCTAGTCTGTGGCATAGTTTTTTGCTTAAATTGATGAGTCTTTAAGCAATTTATTTTTGGTGAAAATTAAATTGTCCGCATAACTAGTGTGAAGTAGTGTGAGGTAGTGTCAGGTAGGTTGTACCACTAGCACCCCAAATAATCGCCAGCTTCCTGAATAATTTTCCAGAGTTTCTGCGAGTTTTCTGGCGTCATAACTACTAAAACTTTGTTTTATCTCGAAAGTCTCTAGTCTGGACACTAGTTTAGACTAAATAAATAAAGAAATCACTAATAAAAAATAAAGGATCGCTGCTCTAGTTTTGGATTCAAAAATGGGCCTTTTCCTGGATTTGTGGGTTGTGGATAATTATTCCAATCTTCGTTTTTTTTCCCTAAAATTAAGTAATAATTATTTAGTTTTTTGATTTACAATGCTAGCCCCTTTTATTAGATCAAAACCAACATCATGTATTTTTTTTATCTTTTGATTTTTAATTTTACTAATTAAATTAGTAGCAGCGATTGCACCCAT
Organism: uncultured Pelagibacteraceae bacterium; assembly: GCA_902552475.1. Classification (GTDB taxonomy): domain Bacteria; phylum Pseudomonadota; class Alphaproteobacteria; order Pelagibacterales; family Pelagibacteraceae; genus Pelagibacter. The sequence goes on from CACDJC010000002.1 coordinate 41,577, forward strand.
TTCTTCAGCCTTAAAATCAATTGTAGTTAACTGAGGATGAAGAAGTAATGTAATATCTGAGCTACCAAATGTTGCGATACCTAATTTTTTAGGAATTTGAAAATTTCTATTGTTACACTCACTTATTAATCCTGCTCCAGAAGCTTCATACCCACAAATAATACAGTCAATCTTTGAATTATGTTCTTTAAATTGATTAAAGATTTGCTTACCAGATAATTTGTGGTTCGATGGTTCTGTGAAATAAAAAATAGTGGTTTTTAATTTAGCTATTTTCATTCTTGACACATAACCACTTAATCTTCTTTTTGATCTATTCTCATTTCCCATTTGTTTATTTGCAGGAGTTGCAAAAGCTATATTTTTATAATTCTTGCTGATTATATAGTCAGTAATTTGATAACCTGCTGAAAAATTTGAAAAACCCACTACTATGTCAAGTGGCTTATCAGTAATATTCCACGTTTCAACTATAGGTGATTTTGAATTTAATAATAATCTTGTTGTAGTTTCAGTATGCTGCGTTCCAACAACTATAAAACCCTCAGGCTTATAGCTTAAAAATTTTGTAACTAATTCCTCTTCTGTTTTAAGGTTATAATTTGTAAGACCTATTAAAAGTTCAAAACCGTTTTCTCTTAATTTTTCCTTAATACCATAAATATAATCTGCAAATACAGATAATCGCAGAGTAGGAATTATTCCGATAACGAATCCAGATTTTCCTGATTTTAGGCTACTAGCTAAATAATTATGAACATAGCCAGTTTTCTTTATGATTTTTTCAATTTTAACTCTAGTCTTTGAAGAAACAACTCTTGGATTGCTAATGGATCGTGCAATAGTAGAAGTTGAATACCCAGTTTTTTTAGCAATTTCTTTTATAGTTGTTTTTTTTTTCATTTATCTTGATTTTTTTAAAGCGTCTTCTAAATAATCTAATCTATCTTGACCCCAAAAAATTTCGTTATTTAGAACATAAGAAGGCGCACCAAATACATCTTTGTCAATTGCGTCGTTAGAGTTTTTTTCGTATTCTAATTTAACCTCATCAGTTAATGCTATCTCTTTTAACACATTAAAATTTAAACTTAAATTTTCACAAATTTCCTGAAGAGATTTATAATCTGAAATATCTTTTTCTAAAGACCAAAGATATTTTAAGCATTCATTACCAAAATTAAGTTTATTTCCAATTTTATTTGAGGCTATTACAAATTTTGCTGGTAGATGTGGGTCTTTAGGTGGAAAAAATTTTGGTTGTTTATTAATTGGCAATCCTAATTTATTTGCAATTCTTATTAATTCTAAAAGTCTGTATTTTTGTCTAGCGGGATGTCTTTTAGAAATTGGTAATCCACCAGTATTTGGAAAAATATTTCCAACTAAATCAAATGGTTTTTCTATAACATCGACTTTATATTTTCTTACCAATTTTTTAAATCTTATCGTTCCTAAATAGGCAAAAGGAGACGTAATACTATAATAATATTCAATTCTCATTTAAATTAAATATATCTTAACTTAATAAATTTCAATTAACATTATCAAAATTACCTAAATTTACTTTTTTATTTAGTATATTTCAAAACTAACAATTATTTTTTCAATGAATAAAATTCAAAACATAAAAAAAACTTTTACCAATAGAGAACAATATAAATTAAAACAAATGGTCTATAAAAATTTTTCGAAAATAAAAATTAGTTTTTTTTGATTGAATTTATTATTATTTCAATACCTTTATTCAGTTCATCATCTGTAATAACCAATGGAGGCATCAAACCAATTACATTACCATTTATTCCACACTCATAAGTTATTAAACCTTTTTTTAAAGCCTCTAATCTTATTTTTTTTGTCAATTTTTTATCAGGTTTACCATTTGTTTGTATTTCTATACCTTGCATAGCTCCCAATCCTCTCAATTCTTTGACGCATGAAAATTTGTTTATTTCTTTTTCTCTTTTTTTAAAAATTTTTCCAATTTTTTTTGCTTTTGATAGTAAATTTTCTTCGTCAAGCGTTTCAATCAATGCACATCCAGCGGCAGCCGCAAATGGATGAATTTGAAATGTTGATGATTGTGTACCAGACGACCATTTATTTAAAAAATTATTTTTAGCTACTACCATTCCTGTTGGGATACCTCCACCTATTGCTTTTGACAATATTAAAATATCTGGAGTAACATTAAAGTAATGATGTGCAAATAAATTACCTGTTCTTCCAAAACCAGTAAATATTTCATCAAAAATTAAAGGAATATTTTTTTCTTTTGCAATTTTTGCTAAACCCTTAATAAATTTTTTTTGAGGTATTCTTACCCCCCCTGATCCTTGCATTGGCTCTAATATAATCCCAGCATATGGACCAGAACCTGTCCAGCTACTATTAATTGTTGAACGTGCAATTTTTAAATATGGTTCCACTTCAGACTTTTTCGTTGCGTATGGAAGAAATTGAGTAAGAGGCATATAAGGACCATACTTCGCATTATTTCCACCTTTTAAAGAAGACACTGCTAGAGATCCTGATGTTCTTCCATGATACGATCCCCAAAAAGCTAAAAATTGGCTACAACCTGTTTTATATTGTGCTACTTTAAGAGCCACTTCGGTTGCCTCTGTTCCATTTGTAGCAGGATGAAAATGTGTAAATTCTTTCGGAAATAACTTCCTTAATTTTTTGAAAATTTCAATATGTGATTTTGTGTGAAAATGAGGTCCAAGATGAGAAATGCCTGTATCAAGTTGTTTTTGTAATGCAAAACTAATTTTTTTGTGACCATGCCCCATAATTGACACAGCTGATCCAGTAGCCATATCAATATATTTTTTACCTTTTGTATCAACTAAAGTTGACCCATATCCTTTAATAAATATAGGAGGATTATCCGATAAACTAAAAGTTTTAGTACCAGTTGATTCTAAATCTTTAAAAATTTTATTAATATTATTTTTCATTTTAATTATAATTTTTTGTATTTATTAAGATTTAAAAATTACTAAATTAATAAATCAGTATTTTTTAAAACTAGTTTTCCATCTAATTCTAAACTAGCATTTGTAACTATCGTATCATAATGTGCAGCAGCTAAAACTGTTCCTCCAATATATAGACTTGTTCCTAGAGCTAGTTGGATAGCACCAAAAACACTTTCATCACTCGACATTGTTCCATCGACAGAACACTCTGGGTTCATACCAACACCCAATTCACCCAAATTATAAACTTTATCATCATTAAAACTTTTAAGCAAATTTCTAAAAGCGTCTGCTTCTTTTCCACCATTAATTTCTGTAGCTAGCCCGTCTTTTATTTTGATTTCTATATTTTTTTCTTTAATAAGGCAAAGTCCAGGCACGCTAGTGTTTACCATTATAGTACCATTCGCTGTTCCCTCAACAGGAGCTAAACTGGACTCTAAGCAATAACCAGCTGAAACATCGATAGAATTACCATAACCTGTTAATGCTCTTCCATTTCTACCTTTTATGCTCATTTCAATATCAGTTCCATCTTCAGTATGAACGCGTGCTCTGTCTGCATCAGTAAGTGCTTGAGCGAGTTTCTCAATTTGAGGTTTTGTTTTTTCAAAATCACAATTCCATCCATTGGCTAAAAAAAAATTATCGAGATGTGACTCTGGCAAAGCTATAACATGCACACCTTCATTTTGAGCATCTTTTCTTGCTTTAGTATGAGTAATGTTACCTTTTGTTAAACCAATAACTAAATCAACTAACTTCATTTCTTCAGCAATTTTTTCAGATAATTCAGATCCATGTGACTTAGCTGTTTCAATCTGTATATGTTTATAAGTACATTTTGAGTCTTCTAAAGATGAGATTAAGTATTCTCTATTTTTTTCAGTTTCCTGATCGGTTAAGAGAAGAACTTTTGAGGTTTTTTCTACTTTACCTAATATTTCTACAACTTTTTTTGCATTATTTAATTTTTTATCTTCGCTCATAAAAATAATTTAAATTAAAAAATTTTAAATTCAAAGCGTTATGTTTATACCTCAACTAAAAAGTGAAAATAATAGCAATTTTATGAAAACGATAGCATTTTTAAATGAAAACGATAGCAATTTTTTATTGTAGGTGATATATTGAAAGAAAAAATATAGAGGGGATAATATAATGAAAATATATAAATCAACACTTAGATTATTAAGTTTAATAGTCTTATTATTTTCTTTTGTTTCTACTCAATCAATAGCCAATGAGGGTGTAACAAAAGATAAAATAGTAATCGGAGGAATAGGAGCTCTTTCAGGGCCATACTATCTTTACGGTGAATTAGTTCTTAATGGAGCAGAAGCTGTTTTCAAAGAAGCAGGCGCTATAAATGGTAGAACAATTGAACTGCAAAAAGAAGATAGCATGTGTAAGGGAGAAGGCTCTATAGCAGCTGCAAAAAAAGTTATTGCTGAACATAATCCATTAATGTTAGTTGGCTTTGGATGTTCAAATGCCACTCTTGCATCCCAATCAATAGTGTTAGAAGCTGGAATACCATCAATAGTGGCTGGAGCTACTAATGACAAAATAACAACTCCAAACAATGGACTTTATTTTAGGGTAGTTATGAAAGCTTCTGAGGAAGGTGCAATGCAGGCTAATTTTGTAAGTACAATTCCAAATGTTAAAAAAGTTGCTGTAGTAACCCAAAAAGATGCTTGGGGAACTGCAAAATGGGAAGGTTTTATGTCTGCAGCGAAGTCTAAAGGATTGGATGTTGTTGCTGTTGAGGAAATGACATTAGATACACCAGATGCTACAGCTCAAGCTTTGAGAATGAAAAATGCTAATCCTGATGCTATAGTTACAATTTTGTATCCAAAACCAACAATTGTTTTTTTAAGATCTGCGCATCAATTAGGTCTTACGAAATTGCCTACAATTGGTCATACATCAGTTAGTGACGTGAAAGATCTAGCTGGTAAAGTTAATTTGCCAGGAGCTTTAGATAACTTTTATACGATTTCATTAACTTCTTTTACACCGGGAGAACCTGAAGCAGCTAAAACAACTGCAATGCTTAAAAAACATTTGCCTAATGAAGAGTTAACGCAATATCATTTATGGGGAGTTGCAGCAGGAGAACTTATTGTAGATGCGCTTAAAAGAGCAGGAAAAGATTTAACAAGACAAAAAATGGTTGATACTCTTAGATCAACAAGTTCTTTCAAGGCATCTCCATATCCAGCTCCATTGTCATTTTCGAAAACTGACCATGACGGATATGAAATGGGTCTATTTACCAAATTGAAAGATGGCAAAGTAGTAAAAATTGGAACTTCTTACAAATAAAAAAGTTGTAAGGTTTCAAAGATGCTAGATACTAGTATATTGCTCGTCAACGGTATTGCTGTTGGCGGGCTTTATTCTTTATTGGCAATGGGTCTTGTTATAGTATTTAAAGGCTCAGGCATAGTTAATTTTGCACACGGTGCTCTTTTTACAATTTCAGCATATGCTGCTCATACATTATTAAATTTAGGATTTTCTTATTTTTTATCAATTTTATTTGCAATTATCATTACTACACTTATTGGAATGATTATTGAAAGGACAGCTTTTAGACCATTAATAAAAACAGCAGATCCACTAATTTTTAAAGGTGCTACTGTTGCTTGCGCTTTTATAATTATAGGACTAATAAGATGGAGATTTGGGGGATTAGGAGATTACTTATCGCTTCCGCCACTTTTTTCATTTTCTCCAATTATTGTTGGACAATTTATAATTCCTAGTCAGCAATTAATTATAATAATTTGTGTAACTTTAATTATGTTTATTTTTGGCGCCTTTTTTACTTATTCTGGTCCAGGAAGGCTAATGCAAGCGGTTGCTGAAGACTCTGAGGCTGCAAAGGTAGTTGGTATAAATGTTGATATAATATTTTTATGGATTTGGGGCGCCGGAAGTTGTTTAGGTGCACTTGCTGGAGTGCTGATGGCTCCAGTAACATTAATATTCCCAGATATGGGTCTAATTATGTTAATTAAAGCTGTAGCAGCAGCAGTTGTTGGAGGATTTGATAGACTTTCAGGTGCCGTAGCTGGCGGACTTTTATTAGGGCTAAGTGAAGTTTGTTTTGGTTATTTTGTTGGAACTCAATATCAAGACGTAATTGGTTTTATTGTAATAATATTTATTCTCACATTTATGCCAAGAGGACTTTTTGGTTCTAAGAATTTATCAAGAGTATGAAACTTAGTGCTCCAGTAGGATTAAAACTTCATAGATATATTTATATTATTTTAGCAATTTTTTCATTTTTTATTCCTTTTTGGGCTAATCAATATATTTTACATGTAGCAACAATAACATTTATTCACATTTTATTAGCTGTAAGTTTAAATTTTGTCATGGGATTTGCAGGTCAATTAACTTTAGCTCATGTTGCGGTGTATGGTTTTGGAGCATACGCAACTGCTAACTTTTATATTGTACTAAAATTCCCATATATTATTTCAATTTTCTGTGGAGCTATATTTGCTTCATTAATAGGAATTTTTCTAGGATTTCTATCAAGCCGATTGAAACAGTTTTATTTTGGGATTGCGACCTTATCTTTTACTATGCTCTCCCATTGGTTTTTTGTTCATGGCGGCGATATAACCAGAGGTGCAAGTGGATGGTTTATTCCAAAACCAGAATTTGGATTCATCTCAAGTCACAATGGAATTTTTTATCTTTCATTACTTCTTGCTTTTTTTGTTTTATGGTTTGGATCCAATATTGCTGCAGGACCTTTCGGAAGAAGATTGGGAGCGTTAGCTGATATTGAAAATGCTTGTGGAAATTTAGGAATAGATACAAAAAAACTAAAATATGAGGTGTTTATTATTTCTAGTTTTATTGCTGGGCTCGCTGGAGGTTTGTTAATGGGCATTTTAGGATTTGCTGATCCCGAAAGTTTTCATTTTGTTAATATGATAGTTCAATTTTTAATGGTAATCTTGGGTGGTCTTAATTCTATATTTGGTGGTTTAATTGGAGCTATTACTCTAACAGGATTATGGGAATGGGTTAGAGAATTTGAAGGATTATGGGAAATCGTTTTAGGAGCAATTTTATTATTATTAATGATTTTAGCGCCGTATGGACTTTATGGATTTTTGATTAAAATACTTCCTCAATGGAGAGAACCAAGGCACGCAATAAATACATTAAATGTAAATACACTAATACCAGAGAAAATAAATAATATTGAAAATAATAAAAAAATTTCAGAAAGTTCAATAATTATAGAAAATGTTTCTAAAAATTTTGGAGGTGTAAAAGCTCTTAATGAAATTAATTTAGAAATAAAAGAAGGAGAAATTCATGCAATAATTGGTCCAAATGGCTCAGGAAAATCAACATTTGTTGATGTTTTATCTGGAGCAGTTTTTTTTGACTCAGGCACTATTGATATCTTTGGTAAAAAAACTAACAACCTAAAATCTCATGAAATTGCAAAATTAGGTGTTTCAAGAACTTTTCAAAATTTTAGAATATCTTCAAGATTAAATGTTTTAGAAAACGTTCTTTTAGGCTCAAATATTCGTCAACAGCATGAGAGTGGGGCTATAATTAGATCTAAGAAATTTTTAAATGAGGAAAAAATTTTAATTGAAGAGGCTCTAGCTGCATTAGAATTTGTAGGCATGATAGATTTTATTAATTCAAAAGGAAATGAATTATCGGGTGGTCAAATGAGGTTAGTTGAGCTTGCTAGAGGTATAATGTCAAAACCAAAAATAATGTTATTAGACGAACCTGCCGCAGGACTTAGTTTAAAACACGTTGAAACCGCAGCAAAAGTTATAAAAAAACTTAGAGATGAGTTAGGTGTTACAGTTATTTTAGTAGAACATGTCTTAAGATTAGTAATGGATTTATCTGATAAAGTAACTGTTTTGAATTCAGGAAAAATAATAGCCTCAGGTTCACCGATAGAAGTTAAAGATATGTCTGTTGTGAAAGAAGCCTATTTAGGTAAAAGAAAAAATGTAATTTAAAAAATTTATGTCTTTAGAATTTAATGATTTGTATTTAGGATATGGAAACTCACTTGTAGTGCAGGGTGTTTCTATGACTTTAAATGATGGTGATAGAATTTGTCTTTTAGGCGGAAATGGATCTGGAAAAAGCACTTTAATAAAAGGGTTATTTGGATTAGTTGAATTAAGAAAAGGATCAATTAAGTTTCAAAATAAAGAAATAGGTAAACTTAAAGCTCATGAAAGATTTCATTTAGGAATTGCTTATGTTCCTCAGAATAGAAAACTTTTTGCTAACAAATCTGTTTTAGAAAACCTTCAACTGGCTTGTTTGAGTAGCGGAATGTCAAAGGAAAAAATTGAAAAAAGACAACAAAGGGTAATTTCATCCCTTCCTCGTCTATCAGAAAAATTAAATTCACAATGTGGTCTTTTAAGTGGTGGGGAACAACAAATGGTAGCAATTGGAAGAGCTTTAATGTGTGAACCAAAAGTTTTACTTTTAGATGAGCCATCAGCTGGATTAGCCCCTGTTTGGATAGACATTTTATACGATGTTATTGAGTCAACTATTAAAGAATATAAATATTCAATGTTATTAGTTGAACAAAATGTACAAGTTGGTTTGGACTTAACGGATACAGCAAATATTTTAGCAAATGGGATTTTTGTAAAAACTGAAAAAAGTTTAAAGTTGATAAATGACAAAGATTTAATTAAAACTTATTTAGGATAACTAATTAGAATCATATCTGATGTTTAGAAAATCAATTACTTTATCATTACAAGATGAAATTAATTTTTTAAAAAAAAGAAAAAAATTTGCAATTTCTCTTAGCAACCCATCGTTTGAAAAAAAAAATCTAAGAAATTTTAATTTAGAAAATTTTAATGTCCAAAAATCTTTATCTGGTGAAGAAAAATTAATAGAATTGGCAAAAAAAAATTTACTAAGACAATGGATCATAAAAAAACCAAAAGAAAATGATATTATTATAACTAATGGAGCAAAAGCAGCTTTGTATTGTGTATTTAAGGTAATTGCTAATAGGCAAAAAAAAAATAATTTTGGTATAGTAAATCCTAATTGGCCGACTTACATTGACTTAATAAAAATATCAGGAGCAATTCCAGTATTTTTCAATACAAAAATAGAAAATAAATATGAAATTAATATAGCGACTTTAGAAAAATTTATAAAACAAAAAAAATTACGAATTTTGGTGATTTCAAATCCAAACAATCCTTCAGGAAAGATTTATAATCATCAAATTATAAAAAAAATTATCAATATTTGTGAAAAAAATAGATGTTACTTAGTATTAGACGAGAGTTTTTCTTCGCATGTTTTTGAAAAGAAGTTTACGCAAAACAAAAAGGATTACAAAAGCAAATATTTGATAATAATAAATTCATTTTCTAAAAATTACCATCTTCAAGGCCTTAGATTAGGAGTTGTTCTTGCAAAAAAAAAATTAGTTGAGGAATTTTCCAATTTGCATATAGCAATCAATGGCGCCCCAAACAATATATCGCAAAATTTAATAATAAATCATAATAAGGCACTACTGAAAACTAAAGATATTAAAAATAAAATGAAATTTGTAACAGATTTTCTTTTTTCAAAAGGAGTAGATTTTTATAAACCAGAGGGTTCATTTTATATTTTTCCAAAAATTTTAAACAAAAAAAACTTTAAAAATTTATCAAAAAAATATGGTTTATTTTATATAGGTGGAGAAAATTTTGGAAGCAAAATCTATAAAGATCATTATAGATTTTGTTTTGAAAAAAACATAAATGAACTAAAAAAAATTATTCAAATTATGAATAAAAATAAAATATACTAAATAATAAATGCAAGAAAAATTACTCAATAAAATAAGATACAACAATAAAAATGATATAATTTCAAAAATTAATTTAATTAATTATCATAATATTAAAATTGAAAATATAAAATATAGGAAAAAATATTTAAATATTTTAAAAAGCTTTCTAAAAAAACATGAAAAAAATCTTACTAAACTTATTAATTTAGAAGCACACAAGACTATCGATGAGTCAAAAAATGAATTTAATTACGCTTTAGAGTTTGTTGATTATTCAATATCCACAATATCAAGTTATGATTTTGAAAAAAAATCCTCCAAAACAAGAAAAATTTTTTATAAATCTTCAGGATCGGTTTTTGCAATAACACCTTATAATGATCCACTGGCTGGTATGATAAGGAAAATTGCACCATCAATAGCTGCGGGCTCAACTATGATCATGAAGACCTCTGCTCACTGTATTTATCTATGTAAATATATTGAAAAACATCTTCCAAAAGAACTTAAAAAAATCGTTCAGTTTGTATTTATTAAAAATAGAAAATTGATTGAAAAGATTGTTCAAAATAATCATATAAAATTAGTTACCTTTACAGGCTCAACTAGTGTTGGTTTAAAACTAAATGATATAAAAACTAAACATCTTCAAAAAAAAATTTTAGAATTAGGTGGTATTAACTATGCTGTAATATTTGACGACAAAAATTTAAATAATGTTATTGAAGAAATTTTAATACGTAAAATTAAAGCTGCAGGACAAGCTTGTTCCTCTATAAACAAATTATTTGTCAGTAAAAAAATTAAGAAAAAATTTGAAAAAATATTAAAAGAAAAAGTTTCAAAGATTGAATGTGGATCTGTGAGAATAAAATCTGAAACAGATTTTGGACCTGTTATCTCTAGCGGACATTATAATTTTTTAAAAAAGCTTCAAAAAAAATCTATTAAAAATGGATATCTGATCTGTGAATCAAATAGTAGAAATGATACTAAAAATTTATTTCCTTTAAGTTTAATTAAGGTTCCATTTAATGATGAAATTTTTGATAATTTTGAAACATTTGGACCTTTACTTGGAGTATCTTATTTTAATAATAGTGATAAAGTGCTAAAAAAAATTTCTCAAAGTGATTATTCATTAGTTTGTTACCTGTTTACTAAAGACCAAAAAATTATTAATTCTTCAAAAAATCTAAATCTTGGAAGCATTGGTATAAATACTACAAAAATACAGAGCCCAGGAAGTCCAACTGGAGGTAATAATTTATCAGGAATAGGCAGAGAAGGTGGAATTTGGGGTTTTGAAGAATTTTTAACTACTGTAAATTATGTTATAAAAAAATAATATGAAAAAAGTGATCAATACAAATAAAGCACCCTTATCCACTTCTCCAGTATCTCAATGTAATATTATTAATGGAACTATATATATTGGTGGTCAGATGCCTAGAGATATGAAAACAGGAAAAATAGTTGAAGGCGCTTACGAACAAACAAAAATTTCACTAGAGCACTGCTTAACAATTTTGAAAGAAGCCGGTGGATCAATAGATACTATAGGTTTGGCTATTATTTATGTCACCGACTTATCTATAAAAAAACATGTTAATAAAGTTTTTAGTGAATTTTTTCCTAAAGATGCCCCAGCTAGAAATTTAGTTGAGGTATCTGATATTGGCGAAGAAGCTCTTATCGAGATTGCTTTGATAGCAGGAAAAAATTAAAAACAATTGTTAATTATTTTAAATTTACTTTAATTAAATAAATGAAAGCACATTTTAATCTTAAAACTTTATCTGGATTAGGTAAGTATTTTAAACTATCTAATAAACCTCCTATATTTTTATATGGTAAAAAAGAATTTTTAATAGATTCAAATAATAAAAAATTTTATGATTTTGCCTGTGGATCAGGTACTACAATGCTAGGACACAATATAAATGTATTAAACTCAAATATAAAAAAAAATATAGATAGAGGTATTCTTCATGCAGGGCCACATTTTATTACTACCTCTCATATAAAATTTTTCAATCAGCTATCTAAATTCTTAAAATATAAATTTAATATTTTTAACACTGCAACAAACGGTTCAGAGGCTACAGAAACAGCTTTAAAATTAGCTTTTCATCACACAAAGAAAAAAAAAATAATTTATTTTGATGGATCATATCATGGAAGAACAGGTTATTCTCTTCTAAGTTCAGATATGAAGGGTGTAAATAAAAATTATTTTTATAATAATAATTTTATAAAGTGTGAATTTAATAATATAAATGATTTTAAAAAAAAATTTAATAAACATAAAAAAGACCTAGCAGCTGTAATTATTGAACCCATACAAGGAACATCAGGTTTTATCTTTTCTGACAAAAAGTTTTTAAAATATTTATATGAATCTCTAAAAGATTGTCCCGCATTACTAATATTTGATGAGACTTGGACTGGATTCGGTAAAACAGGTTATAATTTTGCTTACGAACTTTATAAAATTACACCAGATGTTTTAATATTAGGAAAATCAATAGGTGGAGGATTACCTTTAGGACTTATTGCTTTTAATAAAAATATTAATCATAATCATACAGGAGCACAATCATCAACTTTCCAAGGGAACATTCTTTCTGTTAATAATTCATATAATTTAATGAAATATTTAAATAAAATAAATTATTTAAAAAAAATAAAAAAAATTGAAACTTTTTTCAAAAAAAAAATTAAAATAATGAACTCATACGATTTTGTCATAAGTTTTAAAGGTATTGGTTCCATGTGGGGCATTGAGATAGATAACAAATTTTTTAATGAAGAAGACTTTACTAATAAAATAAGAAGTTTGCTTTTAGAAAATGGCCTAATTACTTGGGAATGTGGCAAAAACTCTGAGGTAATAGGATTAGTACCACCTTTATGCGTTTCAAATAAAAGTTTACAAGATGCATTAAATATAATTCTAAAAATTTTTAATGTATTGGAAAAGAAATATAATTAAAATATTAAAAGTTTTTTCATTTTTTAATCAAAACCATCTAATCATTCCAATAACGCCAGCGCTAGCATAAAAGAATTGTAATAATAATATTCCTTTGTGTTTTCCTCGATAAGCCCAAATACCTATTAAGATTGCTGATAATAATAATAATGAAAAACCAATAAATTCTATACCAATATTTAATGCTACAAATAGAGAGTACAAAATTGCTGTCGTAACACCTGCCCATTCAAAAATTTTATTATTCATTTAATTATCTCCATAAATTACTATAAAATTTTCTTTTTCAGTTGTCATTGACCCAGAACCACGATCCCTAAAAGTTTTTTCATAATAAAATGTTATCAAAAGACATTAGAATGTACCATTTGATTTTTCTCAAATAAGTATACTTCTAGGTATAGTTTATTGTTTAATCTGATGGTTTAAAAATTAGACAAAGTCCATTATTACAATATCTTTTTCCATTTTTTCCTGGCCCGTCATCAAAAACATGTCCATGATGAGCACCGCAATTTGCACAATGATATTCTGTTCTTTTCATCCCAAATGAATAATCAATTTTTGTTTTGAATGCTCCAGGCAAAGCCTCAGTAAATGAAGGCCAACCAGTACCACTGTCATATTTATTGTCAGATTTAAATAATTTTGCATCACAATTTGCACAATGATAAAAACCTTTTCTTTTTTCATAATTTAATGGACTAGAAAATCGTCTTTCAGTTCCTTCATTAAACATAATATTTTTTTGTTTTTCTGATAATGATTTGTTAATTATTTTTTTAGGAGTATTTGAGCTAGCAAAGCTTGTTGAAAAAAAATAAGATATAAACAAGCAAGAGCAACCTACCTTTATAAATTTTCTTCTTTTCATAAAATAATTAAGTTAATATTAAATTTATAATATGAATTTAAAAAAATTTAAACGTTATCCATTAACTTTTGGTCCAACTCCTATAGAATTTTTGCCGCGTTTAACAAAGGCCATAGGATCAGATGTTGAAATATATGCAAAACGAGACGATTGTAATTCGGGTCTTGCCATGGGTGGTAATAAACTTCGTAAACTTGAATATATTATTCCAGATGCTATTTCATCTGGCGCTGATACTTTAGTTTCAATTGGCGGAGTGCAATCAAACCATACAAGAATGGTTGCTGCAACTGCAGCAAAGATAGGAATGAAGTGTGTGGTTGTTCAAGAAAGCTGGGTTCCACATGATGATGCAGTTTATGATAGAGTAGGGAATATCTTATTAACTAGATTAATGGGGGCTGATAGCCGTCTTGTTGACGAAGGTTTTGATATTGGAATTCGTAAAAGCTGGGAAGACGCACTTCAGTCTGTTCGTGATAAAGGAGGAGTGCCCTATGCTATTCCAGCTGGAGCATCAGTACATAAGTATGGTGGTCTTGGATATGTTGGGTTTGCTGAAGAAGTTAGAGAACAAGAAAATCAAATGGAAATTAAATTTGATTATATAATTGTTTGTGTTGTAACAGGCTCAACTCAAGCAGGAATGATAGTTGGTTTTGCCGCTGATGATCGTGCAGATCGAGTGATTGGAATTGATGGCTCTGGAACTCCTGAGAAACTAAAAAAACAAGTAAAAGAAATAGTTGATAATACTGCCAAACTTGTTGAATTAGGAAGAATAGTGCGTGACGATGAAATAATTATAAATCCAGATTATGCTTATCCAGCCTATGGAGTTCCAAGCAACGAAACCAATGAAGCAATTCGTCTAGCTGCTAGAACTGAAGCTATGATAACAGACCCAGTTTATGAAGGTAAATCAATGCAAGGCATGATCGATTTGGCAAAAAAAGGTTTTTTTCCAAAAGGATCTAAAATTCTTTATGCTCATCTAGGAGGAGCTCCTGCAATCAATGGTTATAGTTATACTTATCGAAACGGGTAAAATTTATTTAGGCAGAAAAACACTATACATTTTTTAATATTTTCCTATTTTTTTTGAACCATTATAAAAAATTTTATTTAGTTCTTCGTTTGCTTTTTTTCTTGATATTATATCTTTTGGATCCATTAATCGTTTTGGCCTTGAAACATAATCATGATAATTAAATTTATCTTCACCCCTTGCTTTTTGTACAAACATTTTGCCTAATATTTGATCTACGTCACTTCCTATATAGCTTTGAATAACAAAACCAATTCTTCTGTCATTACTTTGGTTTAAACCTGAACCATGTACTACTTTTGGATGATGTAATGACATTTGTCCCGCTTTTAATATTACAGGTTTGGTTTTTGATAATGGAACATTTTCGACAGATTGACCTCTAGTTAACAAATTATCATCATCAAATTTTTCATTATGGTGTTTTAGGTTTTCTTTATGTGATCCAGCCCACATTCTCATACATCCATTATTTTCATTAGCATCAGTAACCGCAATCCAGGCTGTTACCCAATTATATGGCTCTAAACCTATATATTTAGCATCTTGATGGAAACTTACATATCCTTTTTCATTAGGATTTTTAATAAACAAGGTAGTTCCACATACAAGTATATTTTTACCTATTATACTTTCTACTGCGTCTAAAATTTTATTATTATGTGCAACTTTATCAAATACAGTGGAAATTAAATGCACATAGTTTCTACCAGATCCATCTAGTTCATTTGGCCATTTATTTTCAATAAATTCAATTTCTTTTCTAATTTCATTTGCTTCTTTTTTAGTTAATACATTAACAGGAGCAACATATCCTTCATCATTATATTGTTTGAGTTGATTTGAAGTTAAATAAGTCATATTGTTTTTGAATACAAAAATATTTTAAAGAATATATGAATTGTACAATTTCATCCATACATTATTGTCCTGTTAAATCTATATCATTTCAAAGTTTACAATCATGTAATATTAAAAAAAATCTTGGTATGGAAAATGATAGAATATTTGCCTTTTCAAGAATTATAGAACTAAAAAAAGCAAAATTGGTTGAAAAAAACCCTGATGAAAGAAATTTGAATAATTTTTTAACTTTAAAAAATTCTCCTGCATTAAATCAATATAACTTCATTTATCAAAACCAAGTATTAACTCTAACTAAAAATGATAGGGAAATATTGTCAATTTCGACAGAAGATGAAAATGAAAGATTATTACTTTCAAATAAATTAACTGAACTTGAGAGTTCTTTAATGAAACCCATAACTTTATTAAAGAATAAAGAATTTCCTTTTTTTGATACTTCTCATTCAAAAAATATTTTTAACTCAGTGTCTTTAATAAATTTGAATAGTATTAGAGACTTTGAAAAAAAAATTAATGAAAAAGTTGAACTTCAAAGATTTAGAGCTAATTTTTATGTCGACGGAATTGACGCATGGGAAGAAAGAAATTGGTTAGGTAAAATTATTAAAATTAATGATGTTTCTTTTAAAGTTGAAAAAAATATTCCTAGATGTGTTGCAATAAATTTAAAGCCAAAAACTGATGATAACTCTTTAAATTTGCTTACTTCACTAAAAAAAACTTATAATCATTTTGATATGGGAATTTATTTAACGGCATTGAATGATGGAAAAGTAGAGATAGAAAATAAAATTAAAATTTAAAAAAGTACTTATATATCAACCTAAGATTGAATTTTTTGTTATTAAAAAACTATACAAATAAGTTTAAGTTTGGTTAAATAATTTTTTTTAACTTAAATAGGAGATAAAAATGAATAGATTTTTAAAATCTTTTACAGTTTTACTTGTTCTTCTTTTCAGCATTTCATCTGTAAGTGCAAAAACTTTAACAGAGAGATTAGCCGATGGTCACAAGTTAAGACTTGGATTTGGAACAGCTGTGCCCTGGGCATATGCTGGAGACAATGGTGAAGCTTTAGGCTTTGTTAACATGATTGCTTTAACAGTTTTAGAAGAAATGGGCATAACTGAACATGAAACAAAGGTTTTTGAGTGGTCAGGACTAATACCAGGAATAAATGCTGATCGTTCTGACATGATTACTGGTGGTATGTATATCTTAAAAAGCAGATGTGAAAATATAGACTTTTCAGACCCAATAGGAGTATTTGGTGACGCAATGTTAGTTCCTAAAGGAAATCCTAAGGGAATTAATAACTATGCAGATGTTATTAGAACAGGAGCTACACTTGTTACAGGAACCGGTTTCAATACTGTAGAAGCTGCTAAAAAATTTGGTGTACCTGATAGCCAAATGTTATTAGTAGAAGGTGAAGTAGGAATACTTGCTGCTATGAAAGCGGGAAGAGCTGATGCTGCTGTACAAACATTCTTTGGTGCAAAAGAGCATGAAGAGAAAACTGGCGGCGCATTTGAAGTAACTGATCCTAAGCTAATGCCAAAAGAAACTGTTAACGTGGTTGGAATAGGATTTAGAAAAACTGATGATAAGTTTAGAGAAGCATTCAATGCTGCTTTAGCTAAAGTTTTAGCTAACCCAGGAAAAATGTTAGAGAGAGCTGGTAAGTATGGCTATGATAAAGCTCAACTTCCTCCTCCTGACATGACAACAGAATGGGCTTGTTCAACTAAGTAGTATTAAAAATATAATTATTAATCAGGCGACTAAATATTAAAGTCGCCTGATTTTTTTTAATTTAATTTTAGGTAATATAGTGAGTTACTTTGCATTTTTATCCGAACATGGAATAACATTACTATTAGGCACTGTTACAACAATAAAAGTTTTGATTTGTTCAATGATACTTTACGTAGTTATATCTATGATTTTTGGATTAATGCGTCTATCAAAAAACCTAGTTATTCAAGGAATTGCTACAGTATATATTGAATTTTTTAGAGGAACTTCATTATTGGTTCAATTATTCTGGGTTTATTATGTATTACCATTTTTTGGAATTTCTTTAGAAGCTTTTGTAGCTGGAGTAGTTGCTTTAGGATTGAACTTTGGAGCCTATGGTGCTGAAATTGTAAGAGCAGGTATATTAGCAGTTCCAAAAGGCCAATGGGAAGCAGCACATGCTCTTAATTTTAGTCCAGCGAAAAGAATTAAGAGAATAATTATACCACAAATATTTCCAATTATTTTACCACCAGCTGCAAATTTGACTGTAGAACTTTTAAAAGCAACAGCATTGGTTGCGCTTGTTACGGTTGTTGATTTAACTTTTGAAGCAAAACAAATTAATTCAATTACTTGGCTTTCTGCACAGTGTTTTGGTACAGCTTTATTAATTTATTACTTTATGGCTAGATTTGCGCTCGTTCCATTTTTAAGATGGTTAGAAGTTTTAGCCGCAAGAAAAGTTGGAAGAGGAAAGGCATAATATTATGGAAATGGGTTTTAGATGGGATTTTGCTTATGAAATTCTACCACAGATGCTTTTGGCAACTTTTAATACCATAATTGCTGCTGGTGTAGGTTATTTAATAGCTCTTGTTGTAGGTTTATTGTTTTTATTAGGGCAAAGAACTCCATATAAAATAATAAATGTAATAAATAGAGAAATAGTTGAATTTATTCGTTCTACACCTCTTCTTATACAATTATTTTTTGTTTATTTTGTTCTACCACAATTTGGCATTACTTTATCTGCATGGGTATGCGGAATGATTACAATTGGGCTTCATTTTGGAACTTATCTTTCGGAAGTATATAGAGGAGCATTAGAAGGAGTCTCAAAAACCCAATGGGAAGCATGTAGAGCACTAAATTTTTCTACTTTATATACTTATAGAAGAATTGTTCTTCCACAAGCTTTTCCAATAGCAATACCAGGGATGGGAAATTATTTAGTTGGTATTTTTAAAGATACTCCTCTTTTATCAACAATCGGGGTTGCTGAATTATTCCATGCAGCGACTGCTGTAGGTGGATATAATTATAGATATTTGGAACCTTACACAATGGTTGGTATAATATTTTTAATTCTTTCAGTTCCAGCAGCTATGTGGGTTAGAAACTTAGAAAGAAAAGTTAATATTGCACAAGGAAAAATTAAAAAGTAATAAAAGTTATGGAAAATAAAAACTCAGACGAAATTATTGTTAAATTTGAAGATGTAACAAAACAGTATGGCGATCTAGTTGTTTTGGACAAATTAAATCTAGAGATTAAAAAAAATGAAATGGTATCAATTATTGGACCTTCGGGTTCAGGCAAAACTACAGTTTTAAGAGTTTTGATGACACTAGAAAAAATTAATGGAGGTGTAATTCATTTAGATGGAGAACCTTTAACTCATATGAATAGTGAAGGTAAATTAACAGAAGCAAATGAAAAATATTTAAGAGATAGACGCTCAAAAATTGGTATGGTATTTCAGCAGTTTAATCTTTTTCCTCATATGACAGCACTTCAAAATTGTATTGAGGCACCTGTAGAGGTTCTAGGTATGAAAAAAGAAGAAGCAGAAGAAAGAGCTCTAGAACTATTAGAGTTAGTAGGTTTGACAGATAAAAAAGACCAACATCCAAGTCGATTATCTGGAGGACAACAACAAAGAGTTGCAATAGCTAGAGCGTTAGCAATGAGACCCAAAGTTATGCTTTTAGATGAAATTACTTCTGCATTAGACCCAGAGGTAGTAGGTGAAGTTCTTAATGTAATTAGATCTTTAAACAAGGAGCATAATTTAACAATGATCATGGTTACTCACCAAATGGGATTTGCTAGAGAAATATCAGATCGTGTTTGTTTTTTTAATGAAGGTAAAATTTTTGAACAAGGACCACCAGAAAAGCTATTCGGCAATCCACAAAACGAAAGAACTAAGCAATTTTTACATGCAGTTCTTGATGCTAATTAAACTTTAGACTCTACTATCGGTTCATCTTTTTTTGGTTCCTCTATAGGCTCAGTGCTTGGATTTAATTCCATTCCAATCGGAGTAATTGTGTTAGGCATTGGAGTAAATTGGGAGTCAGGATTACCAACAACACTTCTAATTCTTTGTCTGTATATTCCATAAATACCCATTGAAGAGTGAAAAATGATTAAGAATACAAAAAATCCATTTTCACCAAATATATCCATAAAAATAGAGCATAAAAATGGCCCAGACATTGCACCCATTCCAAAAACAAACTGTAAACCTGCCCCAGCAGAAACAAATTTTTCTTTTGGAATAAAATCATTAGTGTGAGCAAAGATTAAAGCAAACAAAGGTAAACTGAAGAATGCAAATAAACCAGTAAAAACATAAAACCAAAATTTTGAACTTGCCAAACCTTCTGGAAGGTGCATTGTTCCTGTTGAAAAAATTGCAAATAACGCAAATAAAGCAGAAGCAAATGTTGTATAAATAATTACAGTTCTTCTATCGTAATTGTCAGATAACTTTCCGATTGGCCATTGAGATATTGCACCAGAGATAGCTATCAAGAATGATACAAATGAAATTTCAAATATACTAAAATTCATTGATGCAGCATAAACAGCAATTAAAGAAAACATCGAAGAATGACATATTCCACACAACAAAGAACTAACCATTCCCATTGGAGAAGCCTGATAAAGCTCTTTGATAGTCATACCTGAAATAGATTTAAATCTAGGTGCTTTTTTTTTTGTAAGTAAAATTGGTATAAGAGACAAAGACATAAATAGAGAGACAAGTATAAAAGGTTGAAAATTTTCAGGTCTATTAAAGTTAAGAAAAAACATTCCTAATGCCATAGCAGTAAATAATACGATCATATATAATGATAAAACACTTCCTCTATTTTTATTGCTTGCCCTATCATTTAACCAACTTTCAGCAACAGTGTACAAACAAACCATACTAAATCCTGTTACAATTCTTAAAATAAACCATGTGAAAGGTGTTACAATAATAGAGTGGAGCAGAACAATAATTGAAGCCGTTGAAGCAAATGCTGCAAATACTCTTATGTGTCCAACTCTACCTATTAAAGAAGGAATAGTTCCTGCGCCTATAAAGTATCCTATAAAATATCCTGAAAGCATGAAACCAGTAGCCGCAATACTAAATTCTTCTTGTACAGCTCTAACTCCTAGCAAAGATCCTTGTAAACCATGTGCCAACATGATTAATGCCATACCAGTAAAAAGAGCCCAGGAATTTTTAAGTATTTTATTCATAATTTCACGCTATTTATTTGCGATCTATTTCTAAATCAAGTCTTAATTGTGACAAAATTAATTTAATTTTGGCTGAGATTTTTTAATTTTAAGATATGAATGAATGGCTATAGTTATAATTATTATAGTGCCACCAACGATAGTCTCTAGGCTTGGCTCTTCTTTTATAACTAACCAAACCCAAATTGGACCAAGTATAGTTTCCATTAAAAAGAAAAGATTAACCTCTGCGCCAGTTATAAATCTAGGAGCAATTGTTACTAATACAAAAGGGATTGCTACACACATTACACACATCAAAGGTATATAAAATAAATCTTTTCCAATTAATTCAAAACTATCAACAAAGAAAAATGCAAAAATTGCCACACATAACTTACCAATTACTGCAGAAGGTACTAAATCTCTATTTTTAGCGTATCTTGCAAGCGTTGCGTTACAAGCCAAACCAAATGCTGTTACTAAACCAAATAAGTCACCATAAATATTACCCAATTTAAGAGAGTCATGAAAAATATACACGCAAGCTGCAAAAGTAATAAATATAGCTGTAAGTGTTTTTTTATCAGGCGCTTCTTTTAAAAAAAGAGCTCCCAGTATAGCTGAAAGCATGGGAGCCAATGCAATCATAACCAAAGTATTAGCTACGTTGGTATTTTGTATCGATATTAAGAAAGTAATATTACAAGCAGAGAAGCTTATAAAATAAAATATTCCTGGGTAACCAATACCAAATAATGCTTTTAAAAAATTACTTTTATAAAAGAATAATAGACCAATCAAAACCACTAAAAAAGGTATAGCACCTCTGTAAAACAACATTCCCCAAGTCTCTATATTAGATAACCTTATTAATAATGAGTCTGGTGTGAGCAACATTACAGCTACAAATGCTAATAAAGAACCTTTTTGTTGGTTGGTTGAATTTTGAAACATTACAATTTATTTTCTATATAATTATTAATTTCATTTAGATTTTTTAATTTTTCAGAGCAAGTTTGGTTTTTACAAACCACAACACTACCTTCTGCTTCGTTTTTATTTTTGTATACAAAAGTTGCTCTTCCCAAATAGTCTTTTTGTAAATTAAGTTTTATATCTTTTATTGAATCTTGGTTTCCAAAAAAAGTAAATGAAATGCTATTTTCACATAAATCTAAAGTTTTAATAAAACTAAACATTTGAGAAAAAAAAGAATTAAGCACTTGATGAAATGATTTTTTTAAAATTTCAACTTTATCAAACCAAAACTTATCATTTGTTATTGTATATATTTTGTTACACAAATTTAGATAAATACTATTTCCATTTGGAATATTGTTATCATTTAGATCTATTGGACTTACGAAAAGATCATTATCTTTAATTTTATTCTTTTGTAATAATTGAATATCCTTATTATAAAATATTTCCCATATTTCTTTCATTATAGTTATTGCTTTTTGTAGCGCTTTTTCATCGCCATTAACTTCGTATAAAGTAACCAACAACATAGCGTAATAAACATAATCTTCTAAAAACGCATCTATTTCGCTAGTATCATAACAATGATAAATTTTATTTGATAATTTATTATTTAATATTTCTAAAGTGCTAATGGCTTCATTCTTTAAATTATTATCTTCCAGGACAATTGAGGAACTTATTAAAGTATCTATAATAAAAGCATTTAAGTCAGTTTGTGATTTATCATCAAAAAAAGGTTTAACCCTTTTCTTTCTTTCTTGAATAAGTTTCTCTTCTATATTAGTTATTTTATTTTGTTCTTCTTCACTTAATTCATTCTTCGACTCAACTAGTATATTTTTTCCTTCAAAATTACCTGAATTAGAAATCTCATATTTTTTTTCAAATAATGGAAAATCATTATCTAGAAGTTTTTTTAATTCTTCATAAGACCAAACATAATATTTGCCCTCTATTCCTTCACTATCTGCATCGTATGCAGAACCATATAAATTTTCTTCATTTTTAAATTCTTTATTAATAAAGTTGATTGTTTGTATAAGTTTCTTTTTAAAATACTCTTTTTTAGTTCTTTGGTAGAACTTGGTTAAAAGACTTATATATTGAATATTGTCATATAACATCTTTTCGAAGTGAGGTATTACCCACTTTTCATCAACAGCATATCTTGCAATACCTCCTGCTAGTTGATCATAAACTCCCTTTGAAGATATATTGGATAATAATTTTTCAACAGGAGTTAAGTATTTTTGATTATTTGTTTTTAAGTAAAAATAAAAAATTGCATCAAACATATAAAATTGAGGAAACTTCGGGGCACCTTTGAAACTTCCATATTTTTCATCTAAATAAGATATAATTTTTTCCACGAATGGTTCTAGTGGTTGGCTTAGTACAGCTGATCTTTGATTAATTTTTGAGAAAACTTCTTGCATTTGTGGTGCTTGGTTAATTATTTTTTCTCTATTTTCATTGTAAACGCTTGAAACATTATTTAATACTTTTTTAAAATCGGGACGACCTTGCATTTCTCTTGGAGGGAAATAGGTTCCTCCTGTAAAAGGAACTCCATTTTCATCTAAAAACATAGATAATGGCCAACCACCTTGAGTTCCAGTAAGTATAGAAAGGCTTTTTTGAAATACATAATCTAAATCAGGTCTTTCTTCTCGATCAACTTTTATATTTATAAATTTTTCATTCATTAACTTTGCCGTATCTTCATCTTCAAAACTTTCATGAGCCATTACATGACACCAATGGCAGCTTGCATAACCAACACTTAGGAATATTGGTTTTTTTTCTTCTTTTGCTTTGAGCAGTGTTTCTTTATTCCAGGCAAACCAATTAACCGGATTATTCTCATGCTGCCTAAGGTATGGACTTTTTTCTTTTTTAAGAAGATTTGGCATTATTGATTATACAAGAAATTGTTAATGATGATAGAAAGGTTTTCTTGCAAAAATATTTCTCACCATTGGCTCAAACTCTTTTAATGTCATAGATTTGTAATTTGGATCAAATGAGCATTGATCATATTTTTCACAAAAATCTATAGTAGCTTGATAATACTTATGATCTTTATATATTTCTCTAGCATTTTTATCTCCTCCTAAATGTTCAGCAGAATAATAAGTTTGAAACAAACCATGTTTCTCAACAATCCAATGAGTTTTTTCAGAAACATAAGGTCGTAACACTGCTGCAGCATATTGAGAGTGATTCATCGGTGCAAATTCGTCTCCAATGTCATGTAATAAAGCAGCAACAATCATCTCTTCACTTTCTCCATTTTTAAAAGCTCTAGTTGCTGTTTGTAATGAATGTTCTAACCTTGAAACTTGATAACCTTCAAGAGTATTATTAAGACCAGACATAAATTTTAAAATTCTATTTGCCGTCTCTCTTTCAAATTTTTTTTCATGTTTATCTAAAAGAAGATAATCTTCTTTTGATCCATTTTTCATTTCAGTAAAACTAACTTTTTTCATTTCTAGTTATTAGAGCCAGTACTCAAGAGAGAAAGTTGTGTAACTTTTTCTTCTCCTAATTCATCAATTATTTTAATAGGGTATTCTCCAGTAAAATAATGATCTGTCAATTGTGGATATGTATTATTTCTTTTTTCAAAGCCCAAAGCTTTATATAGACCATTTATAGATAAATATTTTAAGGATCTTGCGCTAATAAATTCACAAATTTCTTTAACAGATTTATTAGCAGCTAATAATTCTTTTTTAGTCGGCATATCAACTCCATAAAAATCTGGATATTTAATTTCAGGACTTGCAATTCTTACATGCACTTCTTTAGCCCCTGCATCATATAGCATTTTAACTATTTTATAAGAAGTTGTTCCTCTAACCAAAGAATCATCAATTAAAATTATTTTTTTATTTTTAATAACAGACAAATTAGCATTTAATTTTAATTTAACGCCCAAGCTTCTAATTTTCTGAGTAGGTTCAATAAAAGTTCTTCCTACATAATGATTTCTTATCAATCCTAAATCAAAAGTAATATTTTTCTGTTGAGCATAACCAAAAGCTGCTGCATTTCCTGAGTCGGGCACAGGAACAACAACATCTGCATCTAAATTGTCTTCTTTAGCTAATTGTGCTCCTAAGTTTTTTCTATATTCATAGGCTGTTATTCCATTTAAGATACTATCTGGTCTTGAAAAATATATATATTCAAAAACACATGGTCTAATTTTTTTTGGAGAAAAAGGTTTTAAACTTTTTAATTCATTGTTTTCAACATAAACTATTTCACCATTTTCAACTTCTCTAACAAATTTTGCTCCAATAATATCGAATGCACAAGTTTCAGAAGCAAAAACATATGAATTTTTTAATTTACCAATTACTAAAGGTCTTATTCCGTAAGGGTCTCTTACTCCAATAAGAGTGTTTTGTGTCATCATTACTAATGCATAGCCACCTTGTATTTGAAAAAGTGCATCTACGATTTTATCAATTGTTTTTTCTCTTTTTGATTTTGCAATAAGCTGAACAATAGTTTCAGTATCTGAAGTAGTGTAAAATATAGCACCTTCTTGAACTAATTTTTTTCTCAAAGTTATTGCATTAGTAAGATTACCATTGTGAGAAACTCCAATTCCTCCAGCATTTGTATCTGCAAAGAAAGGCTGGACATTTCTTAAGGCTGTACCCCCAGTTGTTGAATATCTATTATGCCCGATAGCATACTTTCCAGGCAGTTTTTTTAAAACTTTCTCTTTATTAAAATTGTCTCCAACCAGTCCAAATCTTTTTTCTGAATGATATTTTTCTCCATCAAAAGATACTATTCCACAACCTTCTTGCCCTCTATGTTGAAGGGCATGAAGTCCTAGAGCAGTTAATGTTGATGCATCAGTAATATTACCAATACCAAAAACACCACATTCTTCCTTTAGTTTTGGATTATAAATCTTGAACTTTTTCTTTTGCTTTTTCATATTCTTTCTGGCTTGGGAATTCTTTTATAAGATAGTTGCTACCTTTTTCAACCCATGGAAATGTAACAGATTGAGCTAAGTTAATTGGCCATTTTTTGTGATTATAAATTATATTAATAGTTGCAAATATACATACACATATAATGTATGCTTTAAAGAATCCAAAAAAGAAACCAAAGATTCTATCCATAGCACCTAAACCAGTGTATGTAATTGCTTTTTTAATTGATCTATTGATTAAAAGAATAATAAAAATAACTATTACAAATAAACTTATACCTAAAGCAACATCTAGCACATACTCACTATCAATTAAACCATCGACATACGGTTTTGCTTTTGGAAATAAAAATAATGTAATTACATATGCTAACAACCATTTCGATGCTGAAAGTAAGCTTAATAAAAAACCTTTTTTTGAACATTCAAACAATGTCCAGAGGGTTATGATTAAATAAATAGTATCGAATGAAGAGATTTCATTAAAAAAATCAAAAATTGTATCCATTAAAATTATTTTATTCCAAAAGGTTTAAATACTAACAAAAGAGAAGGTAACAATGTAAGAACCGAAATCATTGCTAACAACATAGCTATTCCAGTAAAAACACCAAAGTATATTGTTGGTATAAAATTAGATAAAACAAGTATTGAAAAACCAAATATAATTGTAACTGATGTATTGAGAATAGCGATGCCAACTGTTGAGTGACAAAGTTTTAATGTTTTAATATAATTTCTAGATTTGTTAAACTCTTCTTTAAATCTATAAATATAGTGTATGCTATTATCAACAGCTATTCCTATTGTTATTGCGGCAATTGTTATAGTCATCATATCTAAAGGTATTTCAGCAATTCCAAATATTCCCAGAATAAAGAAAGCAGCAATAAAGTTTGGAACTACACCAATTAACGACAATTTAATATTTTTAAATAAAATTAAAAACATTATAAATATTCCGCTAATTACTACTCCTAAAGTAAGTATTTGTGATTTAAATAAACTTTGTAGTAGATTATTAAATAAAATTAAAATTCCTCCCAATTTAAATTCATCTTTTTTTAATTTTAATTTATTTTCTAAGTCATGATTAATTTTTTTTATTAATTCATTTCTTCTTAAATTCTCTTGAGAGTCTTTAATTCGAAGACTTATTCTAGCTTCAGATTCTTCAATAGATATATATGGATCAACTATTTCTTTTTTTATAGACTCTGGGATTTTTGAATAAAGAACACCCATTTCTAATGTTCCCAAAGGTTTGTTATTATTTAATTGAGTTGCAACTTTAATTATTGAAGAAAAAGACAAAACTTTACCAACAGGCTCTAATCCATCCAAGTAATTGTGAACTCTAGTGATTTTATCTATTTTATCTTTAGTAAACCAATATTTTTCATCATTTTCATTTTCATCACCCCAATCATCTTCATCATCATTTTTTTCATTCTTATCTTTTTTTGGAAATTTAATAATTACTTCAAGTGGAGTTGTTCCTCCTAATTTTTCATCAATTAGTTTCATTCCTTTATAAATTTCAGTATTTTTGTTAAAATAATTGATAAAGCTATTTTCTACTTCAAGCTTATTAATGCCAAAAATGCTTAAAATTATTATTATTGACGTTATTCCAAATACAATATGTTTTTGTTTTATCGATCTATCTTTTAAATAATTTGTAATCTTAGAATTTTCTTTTTTAATAAAATAAATATTGGAGTCATTTGCAAAATTTAACAAAGTAGGAAGAAGTGTAAAAGTAATTATGAACGAAGTTATTAATCCATAGGTCATCATCCAACCAAAATCTATAATTGGTTTAATTTCGCTAAAAATCAAAGATAAAAATGCACATACAGTTGTAAGAACAGTATATAAAATTGGCCATAACATTTTTTGAGTTGTCATAAGAATAATTTTTGATTTTTTTAATTTTGGAAATTGTTTTTTTAATTGTAAAAACCTAGTACTCATATGAATATTCATTGCCATAGTTAAGATTAGCATTAAGGCAATAAAGTTTGATGATATAACCGTAACTTTCCAACCTAATAGACCCAAAAATCCCATCATTATAACTACAGCAAAGAAACAGCTACTTATAGGGATGACTATCCATATCAATTTTCTAAAAACAAACCAAAGAGTTGCGATGATAAATAAAAAAACTCCCAATCCAAATACAACTATGTCGTTTTTGATAAAAGTCATCATATCATCTGCTATCATTGGAACCCCACCAAGATGTATTTTGCTTTCTTGGTTAAAATTTTTAATTATATCTCTAATTTCTAAAATATTTTGATGATTTTGTTTTTTAATTTTATCTTTATATATTTCTAATTCTTCTTTATTTTTAAAGTCTTTATTATTTTTATTTGATTTTATATAAACGATTATACCACTTGTTTTTCCATCTTCGCTTATAACGAAATTTTTAAAAACAGGACTATTTAAAATTTCTTTAAAACCACGGTCTTTATCAACTCCTTCAGTGTTAAGAGTGGAGTAGTTTTGAATTCTTTCAACTAAAGAACTATCTGAGTTTTCAAGTAATGGAATATCTAAAATGGTTATAACACTATGAACCCAGTTTAAATTCTCAATTTTTCTTTTTAATTCATTTAAATTATTAATTGAGCTAGAAGAAATCATTTCTTCTTTTGGAGTATACGTTAGAACTAAAAATTCTCTCGCTCCATATCTTTCCGTTATTTTATTTAAATATTTTAGATCTGGATCACCTTCTAACAACAATGTTTCTGATGATGCATCTAACCGAAAATTTTTTGCATTATATCCAAAAATAATTAAGCACAAGATTAATAATGCAAAAATAAGTTTAGGTTTTTCTATAATATTTTTTTGATAAAAATTAGCTAACATTCAATATTAGCTTATATAATTTATATTAATTATTTTGAATATCTTTAAATTTGGTAAACATTGGCTCAAATTCAAGCATTATGTTACCTGTTGGACCATGGCGCTGTTTTCCAATTATGATTTCTGCTAAATTTGCTACTTCGTTCATTTTTGCCTGCCATTCTGCATGATCTACAGTTGCTGCTCTAGGTTCTTGTTTTTCTAGGTAATATGCTTCTCTATAAACAAACATAACAACATCAGCATCTTGTTCAATTGATCCAGACTCTCTTAAATCAGATAATTGAGGTTTTTTAAGATCTCTTTGTTCTACTGCCCTAGAAAGTTGTGATAATGCAAGTACTGGAACAGATAATTCTTTAGCTAATGCTTTTAAACCTTGAGTGATTTCTGAAATTTCTTGAACTCTACCATCTTTAAAATTTGAAGCTCTCATTAATTGTATATAATCAATTACAACCATATCTAATCCGTACAATCTCTTTATTCTTCTAGCTCTATTACTTAAAGCAGCTATTGAGATGGCTGGAGTTTCATCAATATACAGAGGTAATTCTGAAATATTTTTGGATGTTTCAATGAATTTGTCAAATTGTTCTTCAGAAATTCTTCCTCTTCTAATATCATTTGATTTTATTCTTGATTGTTCAGCAAGAATTCTAGTAGATAATTGTTCTGAGGACATTTCCAAAGAAAAAAAGGCAATAGAAGATTTTTTTCCTTCGTCCTGTATTTTTTTTGCTGCATGGAATGCTATATTAGTTGCCAATGCAGTTTTACCCATTGATGGTCTACCTGCAATTATAACTAAATCAGATTTATGTAATCCACCCAGTCTATCATCTAGATCTGTAAGACCGGAAGGCACCCCAACTATACCCTCTTCATTTTTGTATGCATTCGAAGCCATTTCAATTGTTTGTTTCATTGCCTCATCAAATTTGACAAGAGATGAAGCAAAAGAACCTTTTTCAGCTAAATCAAACAATGATTTTTCATAATTTTCTATTATTTTTTGACCATCATTATCTATTTCGTTTAATTTTGCAGAATCTATAACATTTCCAGAAATCTTAATTAATTCTCTTTTTACATATAGGTCATATATTAATTTTGAATATTCAATTGTTTGTCTAGTAGATGAAGAAAATTTTGTAATTTTTACAAGGTATTCAGGAATATTTAATTCATCTTGTTGATTTTCAAAAAAATTTTTAAGAGTTATAGGGTTTGCAAGCATTCCTTTATAAATTAAGCTTTCGATAGAATTGTAAATTTTTTGATGCATTGGATCATAAAAATTTTTACTAGAAATTAACATGCTGATTTCATCAAATATTTCATTAGATAGCAAAATTGATCCTATTACTGACTGTTCAGCTTCAATATTATTTGGAAGTTCCTCAAGTTTATTTTTAATAACATTTAAAGATTGGGACATAATAAAAAAATATAAAATTTTAAAAATATTACAATTATAAAAATTACTGGGGAAAATAATGTATAATTATTTTATTTCTTCTTGAGGAGATACTTTTATTACAATCTGTGTTTGAATTTCAGAATGCAAGTTTACCATAACTTTAAAATTTCCTAGAGATTTAATTTCATTAATTGGTTGAATTAAAGAAGGGTTAATTTCAACCTTTTCTTGTTCTGCTAATAATTTTGAAATTTCAGTTGGTTTTACCGATCCATATAGCTCTTTATTTTCGGTACTTAGTTTTTTTATTTCATATTCTTTATTCTTTATTTTTTCTTGAATTGTTTTGGCTTCTTTTTTTTTGTCTTGATCCTTTTTATTTAACTCTTGCTTAATTTTTTCAACTTCTTTAATATTTTCTTTTGAGGCAAAAAGAGCTTTTTTTTTTGAAATAAGAAAATTTCTAGCAAACCCTCTCTTGACATCAATTATTTCTCCAATTGATCCAACTTTTCTTACATTTTCTAATAGAATTACTTTCATTACATTAATGCTAAGTTTCTTGCTCTTTTAATAGATAAAGATAGTTCTCTTTGTTTTTTTTGACTAACAGAAGTAATTCTTGAAGGTAAAATTTTTCCATTCTCAGAAACATACCTTCTTAATAATTTAATATTTTTGTAATCAACCACTGGAGCACCTTTTCCTGATAAAGGACATTTTTTTTTAAATTTATATTTTTGATTTTGAAATATGCTTAGTTTAGAAAAGTTACTTGATGAAGATTTTTTTTTGTTATTTCTTTTTTTCATTATAATCTTGATTTATTTTTTTCAACTTCTTTGTCTTCATTTTTTTTAAAGTAATCTGTTTCTAGATCAAATTTTTTTACTCTGACTGTTAAATATCTTAATAAGTTTTTATCAATTTTTTCACTTTTTTCTAACTCGGATATAGTCTTACCGCTAGCTTTAATTTTGAAGTGAATATAGTTTCCTTTTTTATTTTTTTTTATTAAATAAGATAAATTCATTAAACCCCAATTTTCAAGTTTAACCACATCTCCTTCATTTTTCTCAACAATTTTAGAATACTTTTCCTGTATTTGTTTTAATTGAGATGGGCTAGTATCTTGTCTAGCTATGATTGTATGCTCGTATAAGTTCATAATAATTCTTTTAAAAAAAAGAGGATATACTATTATAAATTTTTAATTACAATATAAAAAATACAATTTTTACTTAAATTTTCTATGTTTTCAGTTCTATTTCCTGGTCAAGGCTCTCAAGAAGTGGGAATGATAAAAAATCTATATAATAATTTTAACTATATAAAATCTTTATTTGAAGAAGCTGATGAATTACTTCAAATATCATTAAGTAAAATGATATTAGACGGTCCAAAAGAATTATTAAATCAAACTGAAAATACCCAACCAGCAGTTTTTTTAACATCATATTCAATTTTTAAAGTGATAAAAAATGAAACTTCTTTTGATATAAACCAAGCCAAGTTTTTTGCAGGTCATTCACTTGGTGAATATTCTGCTTTGGCTTGTGCAAATTCAATTACATTTGAAAAAACAATTAAACTTTTAAAAATTAGAGGCAAAGCAATGCAAAGTGCCGTTCCTCCAGGCGAAGGTGGAATGATTGCTGTTTTAGGAACAGAAGTTGAAAATATTAATGAAATAATAAATAAAAATAATTTTGAATGCTATATAGCAAATGATAATTCAGTAGGTCAAATAGTTGTAAGTGGAAAAATGAAAGATTTAGATAATTTTTCAAGTGAATTGAAAATTGCAAATATAAAAAATATTAAATTACCAGTTTCTGCACCTTTTCATTGTAAATTAATGAGCCATGCTACAAAAATTATGAATAATGAAATTACAAATACTGAATTTAAAGCCCCAAAAAATGATATAATTTCAAATGTTACAGCAAAACCATCAAATGATCCTAAAGAAATTAAAAATTTATTAATCCAACAAATTGAAAAGCCTGTAAGATGGAGAGAAAGTGTTACTAATATGATTGATTCTAGTGTTGAAAAATTTGTAGAAATTGGACCTGGAAAGGTTTTGTCAGGATTAGTTAAAAGAATAGATAGAAATGTAAAATTAATTCAAGTAAATGATATAGAGGATTTAAAAAATTTAAATTAAAAATGATAGATCTTAAAAATTTAAATATAATATTAACTGGAGCTACTGGCGGTATTGGAAATTCTATATTAGAAAAATTAGTATCTGGTGGTGCAAATGTTTTAGCAAGTGGTACCAATGAAGAGAAATTAAATTTAATTAAAGAGAATTATAATGAAACAAAGGTTAAAAAGTTTGATATTTCTAATCATGATCAAATCGAAAATTTTGTTAATGATTGTTACGAAGTTTTGGGGAATAAAATAGATGTTTTGATTAATAATGCTGGCGTCACTCAAGACAACCTTTCAATCAGAATGAAAACAGATGAATGGAACAAAGTTATTGATATAAATCTTAAATCTACATTTTTAATGAGCAAAAATGTTATAAAAAAAATGTTAAAAAGTAAAAAAGGTAAAATAATAAATATTACATCAGTTGTTGGCCACACTGGAAATATTGGTCAAGCAAACTATGCAGCTTCCAAAGCTGGGGTCATTGGAATGTCTAAAAGTCTATCTTTAGAATATGGTAAAAAAAATATTACAGTAAATTGTGTGTCTCCTGGCTTTATTACATCAAATATGACTGATAAAATTAATGAAGAACACAAAGAACTATTAAAATCAAGAATTTCTCTAAATAAATTTGGAAATCCCAAAGATGTTGCAAATACAGTTGCCTTTTTATGTTCAGAAATGTCAGATTATATTACAGGTGAAACAATCCACGTGAATGGTGGCATGTATTTTAGTTGACAAAATTATTAAAATATTTATTAACGACTTAACTTAAAAGGAACAAAATGTCAGATGATATTTCAAGTAAAGTAAAAAAAATTGTTGCAGATCATCTTGGAATAGATGAGTCCAAAGTGACTGAAGAATCAAGTTTTATAGATGATCTTGGAGCGGATAGTTTAGATACAGTTGAATTAGTTATGGCGTTCGAAGAAGAATTTGGATCAGAGATATCCGATAGCGATGCTGAAAAAATTTTAACTGTTGGAGACGCCGTTAAATTTATAGAAAATAAAGCTAATTAATTTTACTTTGAATGTCCGAATTAAATGAAGGGATAATTGTAATATTATCATCACCTTCGGGCGCAGGTAAGACAACACTTGCAAAAAAAATTTCTTTAGAAAAAAATTTTTTTATTTCAGTTTCACACACTACAAGAAAGCCCAGAGCAAATGAAATAAATGGATTAGATTATTTCTTTGTTTCAAAGATAGAATTTGAAAAATTAATAAAAAAAGAAAAATTTTTAGAGCATGCCAATGTTTTTAATAATTACTATGGATCATTGAAAGATACAGTTATTCAGAAATTAGAGAGTGGAGTAAATGTTGTATTTGATATTGATTGGCAAGGAACAGAACAAATTAAACAAAAAAAATTGAAATATAAAATTATTACTATTTTTATATTGCCTCCATCTAAAAATGAACTTTTTAAAAGATTATTAAATAGAGATCAAAATGATAAAAAAATTGCCAATGATAGAATGAAACAATTTAATAGAGATGTTTTGCATTGGAAAAATTATGATTTTGTAGTCATTAATGATGATTTACAAAATTGCTATAAAAAAATTAATAAATATATAAATTTAAAAAAAAAAAATGTTGCTTTTGAAGCATTTGATAAAAAATTAATAAAAGAACATGTTAAAAATTTAATTAATTGACTTTTCGTACATAGAACAAATTTTATAATAAGTTAGTTTTGAAAGATTTTGAGGTCTTAAATTTAAATCCAATGAAAGTTCATTTGATATTTGCTCATAGTTTTTAAATAAAATTTTCATAGGTTTTTTTATCATTTTTCTTCTTTGATTAAAAAATACATTGGTAATGTGTTCTAAATTTTTACCATCTTGTATTGGATAGATATTTTTTTTTGGTTTTAAAGTAAGAATTGTACTTTCAACTTTTGGGATTGGAGTAAAACTTTTTGGATTAATATCCATTATTTTTTTTATATCTAATTTCCAATTTGAAATAATAGTTAATCTACTATAATTTTTAGAATTTACTTCTGCAACTATTCTATCGGCCACCTCTTTTTGGAACATTAATATAAATTTTTTACAATACTTGTCTAATTTTTTTATTTTTACCCACTTTGATAAAATCTTAGTTGAAATATTATATGGCAAATTACCAAAAATAATAATTTTTTTTTTAAAATTATTTTCATAAGAAAAATCTAACATATCAGAATTAATTATATCTATTTTTTCTTTAAATTTTTTTTTTAAAATTTCAACCATTGCTTTATCTTTTTCTATTACAGCTAATTTTTTTGGTTTTTTATATAAAATTTCTTCAGTTAAATTTCCTGTACCAGGTCCTACTTCTAAAACAATGTCTTCATTG
Source organism: uncultured Pelagibacteraceae bacterium (assembly GCA_902552475.1). Taxonomy (GTDB): domain Bacteria; phylum Pseudomonadota; class Alphaproteobacteria; order Pelagibacterales; family Pelagibacteraceae; genus Pelagibacter. Next base: position 76,258 of record CACDJC010000002.1, read on the forward strand.
CTTATATTTCCAAGTTCAGCAATTATTTTTATTATATTTTTATCTATTAGGAAATTTTGACCTAAACTTTTTTTTGGTCGAAGTTTCATGAAAATTTGTTAAAAAATTTAATTGCATAAAACATTGATGAAGGATCAGATCTATTTTCTCCAAGCATAGAATAATTAGGTCCATGATCTGGTGTAATTCTTAAAAAAGGTAATCCAATAGTTAGATTTATTGCATTAAAACCAAAAAGTGTTTTAGAAGGTATCAAAACTTGATCATGATACATTCCAATTACAACATCGTATTTTTTTATATTTTTGTCGGAAAAAAATGTATCTGCAGAGTGAGGTCCGTCAATATTCAATTTCTTATTTTTTAGATAATTTATAGCGGGTAAAATTTTGGTCTTTTCTTCACTTATTTTGTCAGTTGTTTCACAGTGTGGATTAAGTCCTAGAACAGCAAATCTTGGTTTTTTTTTAAATTTAATTTTAAAAAAATTATTAATTTTAAAAATATTATTTATTATTTTTTTTTTGGTTATGTATTTATTTATACTTTTAACAGGAATATGAGTTGTTATTGGAGAAACTGACATTTTTTCATTATAAATTAACATTACTTCATTTTTTGAATTTGTTTTATAAGCAATGTATTCAGTAACACCAGGAAATTTTTTTTTTAAAAAATGTTTTTTTGAAATTGGTCCATTTATAAATCCAATTGATTTATTTTTTTTTATAATTGCAAAACCAGCATCAAAACAATTTTTAATATATTCATTTGATTTATTTGAAATTGTATCAAATGTCTTTTTAAATTTATAATCAATATTTATTATATTGATTTTTTTATTTTTTGAAAATTTGATATTTGATATTTCATTCAAAGATAATTTATATTTTAACTTATTCATTTGCATTAAAAGCAAATTTTTGCATCCAATCAAAACTATTTTTTTTTTCATTTTCTTAAAATTTTTTGAATTAAAAAATTTAAACAAAATTTCTGAAAATGTACTATTGGGTTCACCCATCACAACTAGGATTGTCTTAATATTCATTTATTTGTGTATTTTGTTTTAATCTTTTATAATAGATTATTGAAAAATTATTAAGTTGCCTATTTGTTTCATAATCAATCATATTTTTCAGTTCTTTTTCAATATCAATTTTTTGATTTAGTATTTTTTTATTATTTAGTTTTATCAGAAGATAGCCATTTGCTATTTTAATTGGTTTTGATATTCCGCCTATTTTAAGTTCTTTAACGATATTTTTTAATTTATTTGAAATTTGTATTTCATTAATCCATCCAATCAGTCCACCATTTTTTGATGTATTTGATATGCTTAAAGTATTTGCGGTATTTTCAAAACCTATATTTTTAATACTGTCTTTAACTTTTTTTAAAGTTATTTTATAATTTTCATTTGGTTTTTCTTCAAATACTATTTCTGATAAATTGTATTGAAATTTCTTTTCTTTTTTTTGAAATTCATCTAATAATTTTTTTTTCATAACTTTTTTATCAATCTTGATATTTTTTAAATATTTTTTATAAACCAGTTGATTCCAAAGAGTTTCAATTCTAAGTTTTTTTCTTATTTCAAGATAATCTAAATCATTTTTTTTTAATAAATTAACAAGTTCACCTTTTTTAATATTTTTTTGTTTTAAAAGATTATTTTCTATTTTATCTACAAGGCTATTTTTTTTATCTATATCAAAAAATTTTTTTAGTTCTTTCTTCTTAATTATTTCTCTTATAATTGAATTTTCGGCAATACTATCTGTATCTTTTTCACTTAATTCCTTTAATTTTGGGTTCAAAAAAAATAAATATTTCTTTTCATTCTCTATGTCTATATTTGTAATAATAATATTATCAATTTCTGCCACTATTTTAATTTCTAAGCCAAAAGATTTATTGCCCAAAAAAGAAAAAAAAATTAAAATTATTAAGATTTTTCTTAATAACATTCTAATCTTCCAAAATTGTATTATTTGTTCCTCTTATTTCTGCAAAAGGTATAAATTTTATCAAAAACATTAAGTTTTCATCTGGCTTAAGACTTCCATCATTAAAGAATTTTTTTTTATATTCAAGAGAGGCCGACAAACAATCTGTTTCATAAGTATAATTTAAGTTGTAAAATTGAGTAAAATCTTCGCTCAAATCTTTTGTTGTATTAAATGACAAACTATGTTCTTCGGTAAAGTTTATCATTGTTTCGTTGCTAATTACTTCACTATCGCCAAAATCATAATTTTCTGTTATGTAATCGAATTTTGTTACAAAATTATTTACACTTAAATTTACTGCTATAGAGTCATAATTAGAATAATCTAAATCTCTATCATATGAAAAATTATAGCTTAATTCTAAGTTTTTATTTAAGTTATAAAATGCACTTCCAACAATATCAGATCTTGTTTGATCCAGTCTAGATTTTGAAGGCAAATTGTTATTTTTTTTATCTTTAATAACATTTCCAAGGTTTAATCCTATAACTTTTTCGTTCAATGAATTCTGTTTTTCATACTCAATTCCTATAGTCAATGATTTACCTTTTTCAACCATGTCATTTCTACCAATTCTATTTTGAGAAAATAATGCATTATAATCCATTAAAAAACTGTCTGAAGATATATCTTTTCCATTTGTTGGACTAAATCTAGCTTGAACAATAGGTTTTATGAAGTTTGAAGAATTCTTTAATTGTTTTTTTAGAGGGTATTCTGTTTTTATTAATGCCGTTCCAAATATTTCATGGTCATTTTTTTCATCATAAGTTGATGAATTTTTTCCATATGTATTAAAATTTTTTAGTAATAAACTATAATCTGTTACCAAACCTGAGTTTGATATAAAATCAATGGAATTAAAATTAAAATCATTGTTGATTTGAGCTTCATAAATATTTGTATCGTAATTTTTTTGATAACCAGAAGATAAAAAAGTGAAATTACCTTTATAATCTGGATCTAACTCAATTGCTTTAGAAAAATTAAATTCTGGAAAAACATATTGGTATCTATCACTGTCTGTTTCTGATAAATTTTCATAACGTTTAAATGAGCCATCAAATTTTGTATTTTTATCAATATTTCTATTGATTTTAAAATGAGATGTAAGAGAGCTATCATCTTCAATTATTTTTGTATTTTGTTTTAGATCATGAATTTTGAGATAGTTATCATTACTTACGTTTTGAATTTTTAAATCATAGTCTGTTTTATTGTCTAATTTACCATTTATTTCAGCAAATAAATGTGTATGTGAATTATCCTCATCTCTATTCAAACTGAAATCAGAAATTAAATTTGAATTTTCAAAAGCCTCTCTATATTCAGAATGCATTATAAAATCGTTATCTAAATAAATTCGTGGCTTAAAAGTTAGATCTTTCGAATTAGATAGTGAATAAAAATAAGGTATATTTACCGCTTGTCCTAAGAGTTTTGAATTTTGGAAAGAAGGTGTCAAAAAACCCGATTTTCTTTTTACTGAAGGATCTGGATGATTAAAATAAGGCAAAAAGAATGCTTTTTTATTAAAAACTTTTAACCAAGAATTTTTGTACTCAAATAATTTTTTAGTCTTATCGTGAGTAAACTCTTCGCTTTGCAGCTCCCAACCTCTACATTTTTTATTTTCTAAGCTACAAGTGCTAAATACAGTTTTATAAATTTTAGTTTTTTCATCATTTGAGATTGTGCTTTTTCCTTTTAAAATAGGATCATTTTTATTATTTCCAAAAAATGAATCTATGAAATCAACTTTTATATCTTTTCCAGCTATCTCATTTTTCTTTAAGTTAACTTTAGAATTTTCAAAATAATAATAATTATTGTTTACATCAATTATATTGGTTTTTTTTGACGAAATAATTTCTTTAATTAAATTAAATAAAAATCCTTCTTGAAATCTGTATTCATTTAGTTTGTGGTCATTAACAGTTGTATGTTCTCTACTAGAGATTTTCATAAAATTTCTGTCATACAAAATATTTGATGAATTAACTTTGTACTTATCTTCAAATTCTACGAATGTTTTTCCTTTTGAATAAATTGTATTATTGATTTGATTATAAATTAAATTTTCAGAGTCAATATGAATTTTTTTTTTACTATCAATAAATTTTACATTGTCAATAATTGTAAGTTCTGAAATTAATTTATTATAAATAAATTTATCACCCTCAATTTTAATATTTTTTGAAGGTATTCTTGCAAAACCATTTGTAGCAAAAATCATATTTCCTTTTTGCTTGATTTTTATATTTTCTGAGTCAAAAAAAATTTCATTAGAATATGATTTTGAAATTAAAAAAGATAAAAAAATAAATGTGTATAAAAATAAATTAATTTTCATTTAATCTTGTTAACCCTAATGTGCATATGAGAAAAATAATTAATTGTGGTAACCATATGGCAATTTCTACAGGTAAAGTTTCATTTTTTCCAAAGAGCATAGCAAAATAATTTATATAATAAAATACTACAGATACAATTACCCCAATAACCACTAAAAAGAATTTTGATTTTATGTTATTAAATTTGAACATAAGTAATGACCCTATGATAGTAGTCAGAGCTAAATATATAGGAAGACTGTAAAGCTTATTTAAATGTAATTTAATTTCAGTTGAGGAATACCCTATATCTTTATAATTTTGTTTAAGTTTAAGCAGTTCAAAAATATTTAAAGAATTTAAATTTGAATATAAGTTTGATATAATTTTTCCATTATAAGAAGACTTATAATTATATAATTTGTGTAATTTATTTTGTTTTTCTTCATTAAACATTATTACACTTTTAAGCACCCATAAATTATTTTCAATATTTGCTTTATCAGCAATAATTGTATTTAATAATTCATAATTTTGATTAAGCTCAGTAATTTTAATCTTTTCTAAAGTGTTGAACTTATAAATTTTAGCATTAATAATAAATATTTTCTCATTATTTTTTTCTTTTATCCATAAGCCATCTGAGTTTACTACGGCAAGGTGGTCACTGGAGTTTGAAAATTGATATTTAAAATTAAGGTATAGGCTCTTTAAGTTAGACGAAACAGAGTAATATACAACAATTAACAATATACCTACTATCAATGAAACCGTTGAAATAATAAATGTAACTCTAAAGTTATTTACTCCATGACTTTTTAGCAGTTCTATCTCTTCTTTTTCATATAGACTTATAAAAAAAAACATAACTCCTAGTAAAAAAATAAATGGAAGTGTTTCAAAAACTATTGATGGAATATTTAAAACTGTGAGAAAAATAGGATAAAAAATATTACTGTCTGTGTTTTCTAGATATTTTAATTCTTCAAAAATATGTAAAAAAAAACTTAAAAAAAAGAAAACAACTCCAATTATTAAAATATTCTTTAAAAATAATTTACTTAAATAATTTTCGTGTTTTTTTAATATCACAATAAACCTAAATTAAATTTTGTTACTATTCCTAAAATTAAATAATAAGATAAAACTAATAATAATGGTAAAGAAATAATGAAGTATAAAATAATTCCTGAGGATACAAAAAATTTTAAACCTATTTGAGATAAAATTATCGCAAATACACCTATTAAAAAAATATTTAACTTATAAAATTTATTAAAATATTTTGTTTTTGGTGAAATTATTAAGCTAGCTCCAATCAATGATATTATTAAAGTATAAAATGGCAATATTAACCTTTTGTAAATTTCTTCCAAAAACGATTTGAGAGATTTCTCAGGGGCAGTCTTAGTTCTTTCTTTACATTCAAGACTTGAAAATTTTTTTTCATAAAAATATTCTTTTATACAATTAAATAAAAATAATGTGTTTAATTCTTGAACTTTTGGGTAAGTAACTGTTTTTGTTGAAAGATTTGATAAATTATAGTCAGTTTCAGAAAAATTCAATTTATAAATTTGTTCTTTATCAATATTTGTAATTCCGCCGTTAAATAATCTTAAAATAAAATTATCATTTTTTCTAATCATTCTTCCATTTTCTGCTACAATTATTTTTGCTTTATTATCTTCTAAAGTTTCATTGATATATATTTTTTTTAATTCACCATCTTTATTTATTTTCTCAACAAATATAGTGAGATTATTTACTACATTTATAAATTTTTTTTCTGAAATTAATTTAGGTAAAAATTCTATTTTTGAATCTTTTATATAATTTCTTGCTAAGTTTTGTGTGGTAGGCACAACAAATAAGTTTAAAATTAAATGAAAAAATAAAAAAATAATAGATAATTTTAAAATAAAATTTATAAATTCAATTTTTCTAATCCCATTGTTCCAAAATACAATTAATTCATTTGAATTGTTGTATTTATTAATTATGTAAAAAATAGAAATAAAAAAAACAAATATTATTGTATTGCTAAGTATTTTAGGAAAGCTCAATGTTGCATAATAAAAATATACCTTTAGCCCGTGCCCATCATCAGAAACTAGATCGAGAAGATTGACAGCTTGAATTATCCAAATTATGAAAGATATGCTAAAAGCCGATATTAAAAAAAAATTGAATATATCCAAAGAAAATTTGCGAAAAATTAATTTATTCATTGAAATTACTATTTTAATAAATATACAACATTATCTATTAAATATTTCAAAAAAATGAAGCTAAAAGTAAATTTTGTCGGTAAAATCTCAAAAGCAGCAGCAATAAATGAGATAGTTTTTGTAAAAAACAAAAGTAATAAAAATGTTGCTGATGATGAATTGTTTAAAGAGCAGCTAATTACCCAAAAAGAGCTAAATGGAAAAAATAAAATATTCGTTAATTGTATTAAATCCACATCATCAAAAGATTATGAAAAAATAGGATCAAAACTTTTTGATTATTTAAAAAATAATAAAAAAGAAAAGTCTTATATTGAGTCAGATAAAATCAATATTAATAAGATAAATTTAGAGAAAGTTTTGCATGGAGCTAAACTTAAATCATATAATTTTGATATTTATAAAAGTAATAACAAAAAAAAAAAAACTATTGAATTAAATGTTGTAGGTGAAAAAAATAACATAACAAATGTTTTAAGAAAAAAATTAGATGCATTAGTTGAAGGAATATTTTTTACTAGAGATTTAGTTTCTGAACCAGGAAATATTTTACATCCTGATGAATATGCAAAAAGATTAATTAAATTAAAAAAATTAGGATTGAAAGTAAAAGTATACAATGAAAAAAAATTAAAAAAATTAGGATGCAATGCTTTACTTGGAGTAGGACAGGGAAGTATTAGAGGTTCTTATCTTGTAACTATTGAATGGAGAGGACATAAATCAAAATCGAAACCTTTGGCATTTATTGGAAAAGGAGTTTGTTTTGATACTGGTGGTTACTCTTTAAAACCAGCAAGATTTATGGAAGACATGACTTATGATATGGCAGGCTCGGCTGCTGTAGTAGGTTTAATGAAAACTCTAGCTTTAAGAAAAGCAAAAATTAATGCAGTTGGTGTAGTAGGCCTTGTTGAGAATATGGTAAGTGGAAACGCACAAAGACCTGGTGATATTGTAAAATCTTACAGTGGAAAAACAATAGAGGTATTAAATACAGATGCAGAAGGAAGATTAGTTTTAGCAGACGCTTTAACTTTCACAGAAAAAAAATTTAAACCTAAATTCATGATTGATTTAGCAACCTTAACTGGTGCTATTATTGTTTCTTTGGGTTCAGAGTATGCGGGGCTTTTTTCTAATGATGATAAATTATCAAAACAATTAATTGAAGCAGGAGAAAGAGTTGAAGAAAAATTATGGAGAATGCCTCTTCACAAAAACTTTGACAAGCTGATAAACTCTAAAAATGCTGATATGCAAAATATTAATTATGTTGGTGGAGCTGGATCAACCACTGCAGCACAGTTTTTACAAAGATTTGTAATTAACAATACACCTTGGGCACACCTTGATATAGCAGGTATGGCCTTTTCTAAATATGCTAGTGCTTTAAATTCAGGAGGTGCAACAGGATATGGTGTAAGATTGTTAAATAAATTTATTGAGGAAAACTATGAGTAATACAGAACAAACCTTATCTATAATCAAACCCGATGCAGTTGAAAGAAATTTACAAGATGAAATAAAAAATGAATTTAAAATAAATGGGTTTGAAATTGTTAAAGAAAAAAAAATTCATATATCTAAACAAGAAGCAGAAAAATTTTATAAAGTTCATGAAACGAAGCCTTTTTATAATAATTTATGCGCATATTTATCGTCTGGCCCGATTGTTGTGATGACCCTTCAAAAAGAAAATGCAGTATTAGATAACAGGAAGCTAATGGGTGCTACAAATCCAGATCAAGCAGAAGAGGGTACTCTAAGAAAAAAATATGGGATATCTATTGATAAAAATTCAGTTCATGGATCAGACAGTAACGAAAATGCAAAAATAGAAATTGATTTCTTTTTTAAAGATTAGATAAAAATTTACAAACAGCGGCAGAATAAATTTTGTGTTCTATTTTTAATACTTTTTTTTCTAACGATTTTACATTATCTAATTTAGAAATTTTAATTTTTTTTTGTAAAATAATTTTTCCCGAGTCTAATTTTTCAGTAACTAAATGAACTGTTGAGCCAGAATATTTATCTTTGTTTCTAATTGCTCTAAAATGAGTATTTAAACCTTTATACTTTGGTAAAAGAGAAGGATGAATATTTAAAATTGGTTTATTAAACTTATCGATAAACTTTTTTGATATTATTTTCATAAATCCTGCAAGGCAAATTAATTCAATTTTAAATTTTTTTAACAATTTCAACAATTTGATTTCTGCATTTTCTATATTATTGTAATTTATAACATAAAATTTTATTTTTGATTTTTCAGCATATTTTAAACCTAATGCATTTGAGTTATTTGAAATAATTAAATTAACTCTAAATAATGAATTTTTATAATTAGAATTTTTTATTAAATATTTTAGATTGCTACCTCTTCCAGAAATAAATACAGCTATGTTAGTTTTATTTCCAATTGATTTTGCCACTTAATTTTACTCTCCGGGAATTATTAGTAATTTTTCCTATAACATAGGGTTTATAATTTGCTGAAAAATATTTATATACTTTTTTTAAATTATTTGGACTAATTATAATACAAAATCCTACACCACAATTAAATGTATTTAACATTTCTTTTTCACTAATTTTTGATTTTTTAAGCCATTTAAATATTTCAAAAATTTTTATTTTATTTAAATCTATTTCAGCGCACAAATTTTTTGGCACAATACGTTTTAAGTTATCTTTGAGTCCACCACCAGTAATATTTGCACATCCGTTCAATAAATTTTTATCATTAAGTTTTAATATTTCATTAACATATATTTTTGTAGGTTTAATTAATTCTTTTTTTAAAAACATATTATTTTTAATTTTAATTTTTTGCTTTTTAATTATGTGTCTTACTAGTGAGTAACCGTTAGAATGCAGACCATTAGAAGGTATAGCTAAAATTATATCGTTTTTTTTTATTTTATTTATTAATATTTTTTTTTTTTCAACAAAGCCTACAGCAAAACCTGCTAAATCAAATTTACCATTAGAATAAGTGCCAGGCATTTCTGCAGTTTCTCCTCCTACCAGCGAACAATTTGCTAGCTCACAACCTTTTACTATCCCTTTGACTATTTTTTTTAGTTTATTAAGTTTTATTTTATCTATCGATATATAATCAAGAAACAGGTGTGGCTTTGCGCCTTGAACAATTAAATCATTTACACACATAGCAACCAAATCGATTCCAATTGTATCAAATTTATTTAACTCATTTGCAATTTCGATTTTTGTTCCGACACCATCAGTGCTTGTTACTATCTGAGGTTTTTTAAGGTTATTTGGTACTTCTGTAATTGCACCAAATCCACCTATATTCTTAAAATCAACACTTTTATTTGTTTTTTTTGTTATAGATTTTATGAAGTTTACAAATTTATCTGCTTGCTTAATGTTAACTCCGCTTCTTTGATATGTTAACTTATTTGTTTTCATAATTGATTTTTATGCCAAAATTTAAAAAAAAAATATATTCATATCTATACATTCTTTTTTTATTTTTAGTCTTTAATTTTATCGAGTTTTCCACAAACAATGCATTAGGCAAAAATTTTATTATTTCAGAAATAAATATAGAAGAAAAATATAATCTTAATTTTGATAAATCAAAAGTTATAGATAAGGGTTTTTTAAAAGCTTTCAAAGTACTAACTCACAAAATTCTTGAAAAAAAGGATCAGTTAAAAGTTAAAAATATTCAAATTGAAGATGTTAAATATTTAATCGATAATTTTTCTATATTAGATGAGACTTTTATAGATAAAAATTACCAGGTTACTTTAGAAGTACAATTTGATAGAAAAAAAATAATCAAATTCTTAAATAAAAAAAAAATTTTTTCTTCTCTACCAAGTGAAATTGATGTTTTTCTGTTGCCAATATTATTGGATACAAAAAATAATGAACTATATTATTTAAATCAAAATATTTTTTTTAATTTATGGAATGATGTATTGGAAAATTACTTTCTAATAAAATATATTTTACCTAATGAGGATATTGAAGACCATTTTATTATCAAAAAAAATATTAATAATTTAGAAAATTATAGTTTTGAGGAAATAGTAAAAAAATATAATTTAGAAAATCATATAATTTTGATTTTACTAAAAAGTGACAATAAATTGAGACTTTATTCTAAAATTAATTTTGAAAATAAAAATATGATAATAAATAGAAATTTTAAAAATATAGATATTAACAATAAAACTTCAATTAAAAATATTATTTTAGAAATAAAAAACATGTATGAGGATAAGTGGAAATCTCTTAATAAACTTAATACTACAATTGAGCTACCTATAAGATTATCTCTTGACTCAAAAAATATTAATTTATCTATTAAACTTGAAAAAACATTAAAAGATTTAGATTTTGTCTCAGATTTTAAAATTGAAAAATTTAATAATAATGAAATTATATATAAAATAATTTTTAATAGTACACCTCAAAGATTTTTAGATGACATAATAACTTCTGGCTTTAAGATTGACACAACAAAAAGTATTTGGAAAATAAAATGAGAGAGTTAAATCAATTATTACTTGGATTAGATCATAAAAAAAATTTTAATGAACATGATTTTTATGTATCAAAAAGTAATTATTATGCTTTTAATATAATTGATAAATGGCCAAAGTGGGAAAAAAAAATTCTTAATATTTTTGGAGAAAAACTTTCAGGCAAAACCCATCTTGCAAATATATTTAAATCTAAAACTAATGCTATAATAATAGATGCAAAAGATATTAACGATGAAATTTTTAAAAAATTAAAAATGTTTGAAAATATAGTTATTGATAATTTTGAAAGTAATTATGATGAAAAATTAATATATTCTATTTTTAATCTAGTTGACCAAGACAACAAATATATGATGATTAACTCAATATTTCCTATCAATGAAACTAAGTTTGAACTTCCAGATTTGATTTCAAGATCAAAGAATTGCTTAAGTGTCAAAATAGATAATCCTGATGATGATTTAATTTTTGCATTAATACTTAAGAATTTTTCTGATCGTCAAATAAAAGTAGAAAAGAAAATTATTGAATTCATAGTTAATAGAATAGACAGATCCTATAGCAAAATATATGAATTTATATATAAGGTTGATGAACTAAGTTTAAAAAAAAAGAAACCAATAAATTTAAAAACAATTAAAGAAATTTTATAAAGTTGAGTAAATACAGAACACATACTTGCGGCGAGTTAAATATTACTCATAAAGGAAATGAAATTATACTTTCTGGATGGATTAATAAAAAAAGAGACCATGGAAATTTATTATTTATAGATTTAAGAGATAATTATGGTCTAACACAGTGTGTAATTGACAAAAGTAATAAAATCTTCAATGATTTGGAAAAGCTACCATTAGAAACAGTAATAAAAATAGAAGGAACTGTTCTTGAAAGAACAAAAGAAACGATTAATAAAAATATTATTACAGGTCAAATAGAAGTTAAAATTAAAAAAATATTTGTTTTAGGTAAAACGAAAGAATTACCATTGCCAGTATTTTCTGATCAAGAATACGCAGAAGAAATTAGACTAAAATATAGATTTTTAGATTTAAGAAGAAAAAAAATACATCAAAATATAATTTTAAGATCAAAAGTAATTTCATTTATAAGGTTAGAAATGCAAAACTTTGGATTTCTAGAATTTCAAACACCTATATTAACTTCTTCTAGCCCAGAAGGAGCTAGAGATTTTTTGGTTCCAAGTAGATTAAATCAAGGAAAATTTTATGCTTTACCTCAGGCACCTCAACAATTTAAACAATTAATTATGGTTTCAGGATTTGATAAATATTTTCAAATAGCTCCATGTTTTAGAGACGAAGATGCAAGAGCCGATAGAAGTCCTGGAGAATTTTATCAATTAGATTTAGAAATGTCTTTTGTAGAGCAAGAAGATGTCTTTAATGTTATTGAAAAATTATTTGTAAAGTTATTTAAAAATTTTTCAAAGAAAAAAATTTTAGATGAAAAATTTCCAAGAATTTCATATTCAGATGCAATGCTTAGATATGGATCAGATAAACCAGATCTAAGGAATCCATTACAAATTTATGATTTGACAGAAATATTTAAAAGAGAAGATGTAAAATTTGATATTTTTAAAAAACTTGTAAAATCAGGATCTGTTGTTAGATCTATAATTACAAAAAAAACAAAAGAAAAACCAAGAAGTTTTTTTGATGGAATAGATAATTGGGCTAAAGAGCAAGGCTCATCAGGCTTAGCTTATTTTAGTTTAGAAAAAAATGATAAAATTCTTGGAAAAGGGCCAGTAGGTAAATTTTTTTCAGAAGAATCTTTAAAAGAAATTATGAAAAAAACAAATGCAGCAGTAGGGGATACAGTATTTTTGTCTTGTGGAAAAAAAAATGAAGTTGAAAAAATACTAAGTCAAGCAAGAACTAAAATTGCAGAAGAGTTAAACTTGATTGATAAAAATGTATTTTCATTTTGCTGGATTATAGATTATCCAATGTATGAAATGGATGAACTTTCAAAAAAAATAAAATTTAGTCATAATCCTTTTTCTATGCCCCAAGGAGATTTGAATAATATTAATTTTTTGGATCCATTAAATATAAAAGCATATCAATATGATATTGTTTGTAATGGCATCGAGCTATCATCTGGCGCTATAAGAAATCATATTCCTGAATTAATGTATAAATTATTTGAAATTGCAGGTTATTCTAAGTCAGATGTAGATCAAAAATTTAGCGGCATGATAAACGCATTAAGTTATGGAGCGCCACCACATGGAGGTATTGCACCTGGAATTGATAGAATAGTGATGCTTTTAGCTGATGAAAAAAATATAAGAGAGGTTACCATGTTTCCAATGAATCAAAATGCTCAAGATTTAATGATGAATGCCCCTTCGAAAGTTTCTGACGAACAATTAAAAGAGCTAGGTATAAATATAAAGAAAAAAAACTAGTTATTTTTTTCCTTTTAAGTTAATTCTTATATCAGATAGATCTACTAATTTTTTTTTATAGTCACTTCTAACAAAACCTTTGCTAGTAATATCTTTTACAAGTTTTAAAAACTTAGTTTGATCCTCGTCATTTTCTGCACTATCTAGATTTTCATCAGATTTTTCTCCAACACCTATCGAAGGTGTATGTGCCAAGTCTTCTCTATTAAGATAAGAAATTGCAAGTTCTCTAAATATATAATCCAGTATAGAGGTTGCGCTTAGAATACGATCATTTCCAAAAACTTTACCCGAAGGTTCAAACTTTGTATCAACGTAAGCATTTACAAACTCGTCAAGAGGAACTCCATACTGCAAACCTAGTGAAATAGCTATTGCAAAATTGTTCATTAATGCCTTCACTAACTCACCTTCCTTACTTGTATCTATGAATATTTCTCCAATCTTTCCATCTTCATATTCTCCTGTGTGAAGATAAACTTTATGATCTCCAATGGAAGCTTTTTGAATATAGCCTTTTCTTCTGTCTGGCATACTAAATCTTTTACCAATATTTTCATGGAGATTTTTTGAAAATTTTTCATCAATTTTTATATTTGTTTTTAAAGGATTTTTTGAAACTAAACCGTTTGGCGTATCTTCAATTTTTTCAGTCTTTTTATTATCAACTTTTTCAAGATTTTTTGTTTTTCTACTGTCTAATTTTACATCCAAGACATCAAATTTGCCATCATCTCTTTTTTCTAGATTTTCAATATTAGCATCATTAATGTCATCTAGGTAATGACTAACTTTAAAGCTACAAGTATAAAAGGTTTCTACCAAAAATTTTGCCATTTAATTTCCTTATTAATAAAATTGAATCTTATTAAATAAATGTATATACAAAATAAATTTTTAGTCTAATTTAATTTTTACAATTTTGAATTGAAAAAAAACTTAAATTTTTATGTTGACAATATTAAAAGAAATATTCACTTGGTGGAATCAACAAACCTTAGGTACTAGGATACAAACATTTTTTTTTGGAAAATTTGTTGGTGAAGACCATCTAGGAAATAAATATTATAAAAGTAAATCTGGTAGAAGATGGGTTATCTATAATGGAGAAATAGAAGCATCAAAAATACCAAATGAATGGTATTCTTGGATGCATTTCACAAACAATAATATAGAAAACACTCATAATATTAAAAAATATAATTGGCAGAAAGAACATTTACCAAACCAAACGGGCACTCAAAACTCATATCATCCAAAAAAAAATAAAAATGCTGTTAAAAAAAAATACAATAGCTGGCAAAATTAAAATTTATTTTTTAGTATATATTGTAAGTCAATTTTTAAATTCAAATTTATATTCTGATACAAAAAAAAATAGTGAAATTTTTGCTGATCTTAACGTTTTGGATAAAGTCAGCTCGAAAAGTTCAAATATAACTTTAAAGATAGGCGAAGAAACAGAATTTCAAAATTTACTAATAAAAGTTTTAAAATGTTTTAATTCTAAATTTGATGACGAACCTGAGGTTACAGCATATATGCAAGTAAGAGATTTAACAAATAAAGATAAGGATAAAGTCTTTTTTTTTAATGATTGGACCTTTGCTTCAAGTCCTTCCATAAGACCATTTGATCATCCAGTTTATGATATTTGGCTTAGAAAATGTTACAGTTAAATAATTTTTTCATTATCTAACCAACTTACATTAAAATCTGATGAAATAAACTTTTCATGGTTTAAAAGTGTTTTATGAAGTTCAATTGTTGTTTTAATTCCTTCTATAACAAATTCGTCCAAAGATCTTTTCATTCTTTGTATAGCTTCTGTTCTATTTCTTCCATGGCAAATAAGCTTACAGACCATACTATCATAGTAAGGTGTTACCTTGTATCCTTGATAAATTGATCCATCAACTCTTGTTCTAAATCCAGATGGTTGGTGACACATAGTTATTTTTCCTGGTGAAGGTTGGAAGTTTTTACTCGCATCTTCAGCATTAATTCTACATTCTATTGCATGACCTCTTGGTTTTATATCTTCTTGCTTTAGAGCTGTTTCTCCAGTATATGCAATCCAAATTTGTTCTTTTATGATATCTATTCCAGTTACAACTTCAGTTACGGGGTGTTCAACTTGAACTCTTGTGTTCATTTCTAAAAAAAAGAATTTATTGTCTTCATATATAAATTCAACTGTTCCAGCCCCTTCATAACCAATTTGACTGACCATTTTTACAGTTTTATCGAATAGTTCTTTTCTTAATTCATTATTCAATATAGGACTTGGTGTTTCTTCAATTAGTTTTTGATGTCTTCGTTGAACAGAGCAGTCTCTTTCATGAAGATGAACAGTTCTGTTTTTTCCTGATAAAACTTGTACTTCTATATGTCTTGGGTTTTGAAAAAATTTCTCTATATAAACTTCATCATTTCCAAAAAATTTCTTTGCTTCTAATTTAGCTGTTAAAAAAAGGTTTTCAAACTCTTCTTCATTTCTTACAATTTTCATTCCTTTACCACCACCACCGCCTGCTGCCTTTATAAGAATAGGTAAACCAATATTTTTAATTAATTTTTTTGCTTCTTCTATATCTGAAACTCCACCATCAGAACCTTCAATTACAGGTAAACCATATTTTTTTGCAATTTGTTTAGCTTGAATTTTATCCCCCATCATTTTAATTAATTTTGATGATGGTCCTATAAATTTAATTTTATAGTCTTCTAAGATTTTTGCAAATTCAGAATTTTCAGACAAAAAACCATAACCAGGATGAACTGCTTCAGCATTTGTTAATTCTATAGCTGACAATATTGATGGAATATTTAAATAACTATTAGTTGGTTGATGTGAACCAATACAAACACTTTCATCGGCTAATCTAACATGCATGCTATCTCGGTCTACATCAGAGTGAATAGCTACAGTTGATATACCCCATTCTTTACAGGCCCTGATTATTCTAACTGCTATTTCACCTCTGTTTGCAATTAAAATTTTTTTAAACATTAATCTAGAACTGCAATTTTTTGATCAAATTCTACTGGCTGTCCATCCTCAACACAGATTTCTTTCACAACACCATCTGAGGATGAAGGAACATGATTCATTGTTTTCATTGCTTCAACAATCATTATTGTGTCGCCTTTTTTTATTTTTTTTCCAATTTCTACAAATTTTTTTCCACCTGGTTCTGGCGCAAGATAAGCAGTTCCTACAATTGGACTTTTAATAACTGTTCCAGATATTTCAATTTCTTCTTCAGTTGAAGTTTCTTCATTGCTAATTTCAATTCCTTTTAAAGATTTCTTTAAATCTTCTAGAGCATTTATTAATTTTATTACTATTTTTTTATCAATTTCCATTTTTTAGTAATTCTTGCATTGAATTTATGGCCAAAATATATCCGTTAGTTCCAAGACCAAAAATTCCTCCTGTTGCTACTCCACTAATTAAAGATTTATGTCTAAAGTCTTCTCTTTTATAAATGTTCGATATATGAAGTTCTATAATAGGTTTTTTATAAATATTTAAAGAATCTCTAATAGCAACAGATGTATGGGTGTATCCGCCAGCATTTATAATAATTCCGTCATGGTTATTTCTAGCTTTTTGAATTAAATCAACTATTTCACCCTCTAAATTTGATTGTTTTATTTCTATTTCTAGATTTAGTTCTTTGGATCTTTTATTACAAATTTCTACTAAATAATTATAATCTTCTTTACCATATTGAGATTGTTCTCTTTCGCCTAATAGATTAAGATTAGGGCCGTTAATAATTAATATTTTACTCACAAAAACTTTATATTATATGAATAATAAAAATAAAATAAAAATTATAGTTAATGGCAAACAAATGACAGTAAAATTAAAATATTCACTAAAAAATCTAGCTGATAAGTTAAAATTGCCAATAACAAAGGTAGCTATCGAAATTAATAGGGAAATAATAAATAAAAAAAATATAAAAAAAATATTTCTTAAAAATGGCGATAAAATCGAAGTAGTTCATTTTATAGGTGGAGGTTAATGAAAAAAGATAATTTTACTGTAGCAAAAAAAAATTTTTTTTCCAGACTTATTGTAGGTACTGGCAAATACAAAAATATGAAAGAATGCGCAAAGGCAATAAAAATTTCTGGTGCAGAAATAGTAACTGTAGCCGTCAGAAGAGTTAATATTTCAGATAAATCAAAACCAAGATTAATGGATTTTATTGATCCAAAAAAAACCACATATTTACCAAATACTGCTGGTTGTTTTACTTCTGATGAGGCTTTAAGAACTTTAAGATTAGCAAGGGAAATTGGTGGATGGACATTAGTTAAATTAGAAGTATTGGGAGATAAAAAAAATTTATTTCCAGACATGATTGAAACTTTAAAATCAACTGAAATTCTAACAAAAGAAGGCTTCAACGTTATGGTTTACTGCAATGATGATCCATTAATGGCAAAAAGACTTGAGAATTCAGGTGCAAGTGCAATTATGCCTTTGGCTGCTCCGATTGGTTCAGGTTTGGGAATACAAAATAAAATTAATATAAAAATTATTAGAAATCAAACAAGACTTCCACTTATTGTTGATGCTGGAATTGGTCAAGCATCTGATGCAGTAGAAGCTATGGAATTAGGTTGTGATGGAGTTTTAATCAATACGGCAATAGCTAAAGCAAAAAATCCTTATCAAATGGCTGAAGCAATGAAATATGCTGTAATTTCTGGAAGAAAGTCATATCTATCAGGAAGAATAAAACCTAATTTATTTGGTTCGGCCTCTACAACTAATAAAGGATTAATCTAATTTTTTTTTACAAATTTCTTTTTTTTGCTTTTAAATTTTTTCTTTTTAAAAAGAGATTTTTTTTCTTTTTTAATATTTAATTTTTTGTGTACTTTATCTTTCACCATTTTTTGTAAAGTTTCAAATTTTTCTATTTTTTCTAAAACTTTTTTTGATTTTGATTTAAATTCAATAATATATTCAAATAAACTTAAATCTTTTCTTGAATTAAAGTTAATTTTTAATTTATTTTTTTTTTGGAAATAGATTAAATCTTCATTAAAGTGATTTTCAATAA
Source organism: uncultured Pelagibacteraceae bacterium (assembly GCA_902552475.1). Classification (GTDB taxonomy): domain Bacteria; phylum Pseudomonadota; class Alphaproteobacteria; order Pelagibacterales; family Pelagibacteraceae; genus Pelagibacter. The sequence goes on from CACDJC010000002.1 coordinate 94,890, forward strand.
ACATTAGTATTTTTTCATTAATATCGATATCAACAATTTTTGCACTATTTTCAAAAGATTTAATTTCAATCAATTTTAAAATTTTTAGTGCAAATGACTCATTTGTTAATGTAATTGACCATTTAACATTACTTTCCCTAAGTCTTTGTCTTGACATTTCAAGCAATCCAAAATTACTTATCCTGCCTATTTGGATTCTTGCTCTATCATTTCTACACCTTTCTTTTAATTTTCTTTCTACTTGTTTTCTATTTCCAAAATTTAACATATCTATAAAATCTATTATTATTAAGCCTGAAAGATCTCTAATTTTTATTTGTCTTGCTATTTCTTCTGCTGCCTCGAGATTTGTATCTAAAGCAGTACTTTCTACATTTTTTTGCTTTATCGATTTTCCTGAATTAATATCTATAGAAACAAGAGCTTCTGTTGGGTTGATTACCAAATAACCTCCCGAACTTAGTTTTACTTCGGTCTTAAAGATTTCAAAAAGTTTTTTTTCTATATTTTCTTTAAAAAAAAGTGGGATTCTTTCTCTATATTTTTTAACTTTTTTTAAATGTCTTGGCATCATTAGCTTAATATAATTTTTAGTTTTTTGGTATCCTTCATTTCCTTCAACAATAATATTTTGAGTTTCTTCATCGTACATATCTCTAATACTTCTTTTTATAATATCACTTTCTTGATGGATGAGAGATGGCGCTATAGAATTTAAGGCATTTTCTTTAATTGAATTCCAAACAGATATTAAATTTTTTAAATCTCCATCAATTTCATTTTTTGTTTTATTTGATCCTGCTGTTCTTACTATTATTCCCATCTCTTTTGGTATCTCTATTTCATTCAGTATATTTCTTATTTTTTTTCTATCACCAGGATTAAATATTTTTCTTGATATGCCACCACCTTTTGCAGTATTTGGCATAAGAACAATATATTTTCCAGCAATGCTTATGAAGGTACTTAAAGCAGCCCCTTTAAATCCTCTCTCGTCTTTAAGCACTTGAACTAATATTACTTGATTTGGTTTTATAACTTCTTGAATTTTATATCTTCTAGAAGGAAATTTTTTTTCATTTTTTTCTTTTTCAAAATTTTCATCTATTGTTTTTTCCAAAGGATCGCTTAGCTTATTTTCTTCGCCATCTTGTAAAATTTGTTCTTCATTTTTTTCACTTTCCTTAGAAAGCTCCTCTCTAACTTTCTCTTCTTCTTTTTTTATTTTTTCTAAATCAGTTTGTGGTAATTGGTAATAATCAGATTGAATGTCATTAAAAGATAGAAATCCATGCCTTTCTCTTCCAAAATCTACAAATGCAGCTTGAAGAGAAGGTTCAATTCTACTTACTTTTCCAAGATAAATATTATTCTTAATTAGTGTGTTATTTACACTTTCATATTCATAGTCTTCAATATGATTATCTTTTTTAAGAACAACTCTAGTTTCATTAGGATGCGATGCATCGATATATAAATTTTTTGCCATAAATTTTGATTTTTTTTCATTATTTTATTTGTAAATTCGGTGCCTTAACAATAACAAATTCATTAGATAATTTAAACTAAAATGAGTAGTTTTATAAAAAAATTTTTAATTATTTCAGCATTAATTTCAATTGTTACTTTAATAGCAATCATTTCAGTTCTATGGTCATATTCAAATAAATTACCAGATTACAAATTTTTAAAAAATTATAAACCTCCAGTTTCTAGTAAAGTTTACTCAGGAAATGGTGAGTTGCTTAGTGATTTTTCAACGGAAAAAAGAATATTTGTTCCTTTTAGCGCAATACCCAAAAAGGTAATTAATTCATTTTTGTCCTCAGAGGATAAAAATTTTTTTAAACATCCAGGAGTAGATGCGAAAGGGGTAGTAAGAGCAATAAAAAATAATATTTATAATGTTATATATTCAAAAAGATTAGAAGGTGCTTCTACAATAACTCAACAGGTTGCTAAAAATTTTTTATTATCCAATGAAGTGAGCATTGATAGAAAATTAAAAGAAGCAATTCTTGCATTTAGAATTGAGAGAGCTTTATCTAAAGAAAGAATTTTAGAATTATATTTAAACCAGATTTATCTTGGAGAAGGCGCTTATGGCATTGCATCAGCCAGTCTTAGATATTTTGATAAATCTATTAATGAACTAAATTATTCTGAAGCCGCTTTATTAGCTGCGCTACCAAAAGCTCCGAGCAGGTATAATCCTTATAAAAATGAAAAATTGGCAACATATAGAAGAAATCTTGTAATAAATAATTTGTTTGAAAATTCATATATAAATAAAGAAGAATATGAAGAACTAATTAAATCAAAAATAAAATTAAAAAAAAGAAAAAGAATTTATCTTGAAAATACAAGATATTTTATTGAAGATATAAGAAAAAGTGTACTTGAACTTTATGGCCAAGAAAAAGTCTATGAAGAAGGTTTTAATATAAAAACACCACTTAGTTTAGAACTTCAAAATTTAGCAACCGAAGCATTAAGAAATGGTTTAATAGAATATGATAAAAGGAAAGGTTGGAGAGGGCCATTGTTAAATAAAAAAAATAATAAAAATTGGAAAAAAGATTTGGAAAAATTTAAATTAGAAAAATCAATTGGATGGGAGTTAGCAATAATTAGAAGAGTAGATAAGTTTGAAGTTGTAATTGAAACAGAAGAAAAAGTTTTAGGAACAATAAGTTATGAAAATATCAATTGGACAAGAAAAGATCTGAAACAATTATTTAAAATTGGAGATATTATTTACGTTAAAAAAATAGAAGATGGCAATTATAGCTTGCAACAATTACCAAAAGTAAACGGTGGAATAGTAGTTATGGATCCTTTTAGCGGCAGAGTATTGGCTATGTCTGGTGGTTTTAGTTTTAAAAAAAGTGAATTTAATAGAGCTTCTCAAGCTTCAAGACAACCAGGCTCTGCATTTAAACCATTTATATATGCTTTAGCATTAGAAAATAATTTTACTCCCTCTACATTAATTTTAGATGCACCTATCGTACTTGACCAGGGCAGTGATTTAAAATTATGGAAACCCGAAAATTATGGAAAAAAATTTTATGGTCCGTCAACTTTAAGAACGGGAGTCGAAAAATCAAGAAATTTAATGACAGTTAGAATTTCACAACAACTCGGGATAGATAAGATAATAAATTTTGCAAAAAAACTAAATATTTATAAGAATCCTGATGAATTAATGTCCGTATCATTAGGGTCGGCCGAGACAACTTTATTAAAAATAACTTCAGCATACTGTTCTTTTGTAAATGGAGGTAAATTGGTAAATCCTATATTAATTGATAGAATTCAAGATAGTGAAGGAAAAACGATATTTAATAATGAAAAAAGGATATGCACTAACTGTGATCAAATTTCTTATGAAGGAAATAAGACTCCAAAAATTAAAAATAATTTTAAACAAATTTTTTCACCACAAACAGCTTATCAAATGACATCTATATTAGAAGGAGTGATACAAAGAGGGACAGGAAAAGGTTTAAAAGATTTAAATTTGCAACTTGCCGGAAAAACAGGAACAACAAACAACAATACCGATACTTGGTTTATTGGATTTACTTCAAATTTGGTCGTAGGGGTATACGTGGGACATGACAATCCTAGAAATCTTGGAAAATATGAAACAGGATCAAAAACAGCAATGCCAATATTTAAAGAATTTATAAAAAAAGCAGTTAATAACTATGAAGCAAGACCTTTCAAAATTGCAAAAAATATTAAAATGATGGTAGTTGACACAAAGACTGGAAAAAAGGCAGATTTTGGATCAAAAAAAACAATTATTGAGTCATTTAAAAAAGAAAAAATTGAAAATAAATTAAATATAGGTATTGATAATTTTATGTATAAAATTTCAAAAAATAATATTTTAAAATTTTATTAAAAATGGAACAAGAAGTAGAAAAACATAAGCTAGATGCTGCGAAGATAAACCAAAGAATTAAGGAGTTTCTTTGAAAAGCAGGATATTGAATCAAAACAAAAAAATCTAAATAAATTAATTAACAGCCCAAATTTTTGGAACGATAAAAATCAAGCTGAAAAAATATTAAAAGAAAAAAAAAACATAGATAATCTAATTAATTCTCAAAAGAAATCTGAAAAAGAATTAAAAGATTTATATGATCTTTACTTGTTGGCAAATGAAGAAAAAGACCAGCAAATTATTAAAGAAGCATTAGACAAATTCAAAAATTTAAAAAATGAATATAAAAAATTAGAAATAAAATGTTTTTTATCAAATGAAAACGATACTTTAGATAGTTATTTAGAATTTCATGCAGGAGCCGGAGGAACAGAAAGTCAAGATTGGGCAGCAATGTTGAGAAGAATGTATATTAAGTGGGCTACGAACAAGGGATTTAAAGTTGAGTTAATTAGCGAACATAGAGGCGATGAAGCAGGAATAAAATCTTCAGTAATTAAAATTTTTGGTGATTATATTTATGGTTTTTTAAAATCAGAGTCTGGTATACATCGTTTGGTTAGAATATCTCCTTTTGACTCTGGAGCAAGAAGACACACTAGTTTTGCAAGTGTATGGGTATACCCTGTTATCAATGAAGATATTGATATTGAAATTTTAGAAAAAGATTTAAGAATTGATACATTTAGATCTAGCGGAGCAGGCGGTCAACACGTCAATACAACAGATAGCGCTGTTAGAATAACTCACTTACCAAGTAAAATTGTTGTACAGTGTCAAAATGAAAGATCTCAACATAAAAATAAAGAAACTTGTATGAATATGTTGAAAGCAAGACTTTATGAATTTGAATTACAAAAAAAAGAAAAAGCAAGTGAAAGTATTGAAAATTCAAAATCAGACATAGGATGGGGGCACCAAATAAGATCTTATGTTTTGCATCCATATAGAATGGTTAAGGATAATAGAACAAATTACGAAAATTCAAACCCCGATAAAGTTTTAGATGGTGACCTAGATAATTTTTTGGAAAACTCACTTTATAAGTTAAATGCGTAAATATTTATCAATCTCAGTTTTTTCTTTAATTATAATTATTGCAATTAGTTTATTTTATTTAAGTTACTTTGGAATAAAAACTGACAATTTTAATAGCTTAATCAAAAATAAAATAAAAAATTATGATTCAAGAATATCCATGATACTTGGTGATGTTTTTTTAAAATTAAATTTGCAAGAATTATCAATCAAACTTAATACAAAAAATACCAAACTTAACATAAATCAAAATTACATTAAATTAAATAACGTTGACGTACACTTAAATTTAATAAAATTTTTAAAAAAAGAAAATTCAATACAAAAAATTAAACTAATATCTGACGAAAATAAAATTAAAAATGTATCAAATTTTTTAAGCTCTTATAGATTTAATTTTTCGAGATCATTACTTTTTGAACAAATAAAAGAAGGCACAATTCAAGCTGAAGCAAATATTTATTTTGATGATAAAAATCAAAATAATTTAAATTACGATTTAAATGGAAATATTTATGATGCAACAATTAATTTAATTGGAGCAGACGATCTAAAAAAAATTAATTTTAGCTTTGATATAAAGAAAAATAAATATATTTT
>CACDJC010000003.1 GCA_902552475.1 uncultured Pelagibacteraceae bacterium
ATTATACAGGCCCGAAAGAAACTTCAGAAGTATTTAACAAACATCAAAAAAACAAAGATATAAAAATTTATGACGCTGGATGTGGAACAGGTTTGGTTGGTGTTGAGCTAAAAAAGTATGGTTTTTCAAGTTTTTATGGAGCAGATCTATCTCAAAAATTATTAGATCTAGTTCCAAAAGATCTGTATAAAAAATTAGAAAAAGTAGACTTAAATCAAAAAATTAACGTAGAGGATAGTTCTTTTGAAGCTGTAATGTGTGTTGGCACTTTTACATTTGGTCATGTCAAACCTCCAGCTTTAGATGAATTTATTAGAATTACAAAAAACAAAGGTCTAATTTGTTTTACAATAAACGAAGGTATCCACGAAGAATACGGTTTTGATAAGAAAATCAATCAATTAAACAAAGACAAAAAGTGGAAAGAAATTGAATTTTTTAAATCAAATTATATTGCAAGCAAAGATGTGAATGCGTGGCTTGGTTTGTATGAAGTTCTAAAATAATGTCAAAAGTTTATGATATAATTGATAAAAAAAAATTAGATGTTGTAAACAAACCAATTAGCAAAGCACATGGTTTACCAAATGAATGTTATACAAATAAAGAATACACTTTAATTGAAAGAAAAAAACTTTTTGAAGATAAGTGGACAGTTATAGGAGTAGCAAGTTCTCTAAAAAAAATTGGCGATGTAAAACCATTTGATCTTTTGGGATTACCACTATTAATAGTTAGAAATAAAAAAAATAAAATTAAAGTTTTCCATAATGTTTGTAGTCACAGGGGTTTAAAGCTAGTAAATAAACAAGGAAATATAAGAAATGTAATTAGGTGTCCATACCATTCATGGTCATATAATTCAGATGGTGATTTAATTGCAACGCCTCACATAGGAGGAATGAATAAACACCAAAGCTCAAAGTTTAAAAAATCAAATAACAATCTTAAAGAAGTTAGATCGCATGTATGGCTCGACTTAATAGTTGTTAATATAAGCAATAATGAAATTCCTTTTGAAAAATATATTAAACCTTTAAGTAATAGGTGGACAAAATTTTGGAAAAAAAAAGATAGAAAATTAATTAAACACGCCAGTGACTATGGATATTTTAAATTAAAAGCAAAATGTAATTGGAAATTTGCAATTGAAAATTATTGTGAAAGTTATCATTTGCCTTGGGTTCATCCTGGTTTAAATGCATACTCAAAAATAGAAGATCACTATCATATTCAAGGTTTACCAAATCGGTTTGCAGGGCAAGGCACTATTGTTTATAATCCTAAATTTAAAGGTAAGATTAAATTTCCTTGTTTTCCTAATTGGCCAAAAAATAAAGAAAATATCGCTGAGTATGTAGCTTTATTTCCTAATGTAATGTTAGGAATCCATAAAGATCATTTCTACGCTTATTGGTTAGAACCAATTAATCATGAACGAACTTTGGAACATATGGAAATATACTATGTAGGTGAAGAAGCTGCAGCTTCTAAAAAATATAAACTATTAAGAAAGCAAAATCATAAATTGTGGGAAGATATTCAAAAAGAAGATGTAGACATAATTCAAAGAATGCAAATTGGCCGCAATTCTATTGCATATAATGGTGGAAATTTTTCTCCTGATATGGATAATCCAACTCACCATTTTCATAAATGGGTAGCAACTAATGTTGTATAGAAAGTGCGAAAAATATGTACAGACCTTTGCCAGATGGGCTAACTATAAAAAATTCTCCAATTGAAGGTTTGGGTTTATTTGCTACAAAAGAAATAAAAGCAAATTCATTTATTGGAGTAACTCACATTAGAGACGAACAGTTTGAAAATAAATATATTCGAACTCCCTTGGGAGGGTTTTACAACCATTCTAATGAACCAACTGTAATGAGAATGGTGTCAAATGTTTTGCCCACTTTAAAATTTGGTGATCCAATCGATACCAGCGCAAAAGCAAAAAAATTTGATGAAAATGATACCAATAGAGAAAACATGTATTACAATTTGCAAGAAAAATCAGATGCAAAATACATGTTTATGGTTTCTATAAAAGATATTAAGGCTGGAGAAGAATTGTGTGCAAATTACAATTTATACACATATCCAAAAACTGGAGTTGGCATACAGATGCTTTGATTGAATGAAATTTAATAGAAAAATCAATCCACTTGCAAATCTAAATCAAAATTTTATAACAAAAAAAAAATTAAAAGAGGACGAAATAGATTTTGATAAGTTAAGATCTTATAGACTTGATAGAGTAAAAAAAGAATTAGAAAAGAATAATCTTGAAGCTTGTATATTATTTGACCCTGTAAATGTAAGATATGCATTGGATACAGTTAATATGAGCATACATAATATGCATAATTTAAATAGATATTGTTTTATTCCAGTTGAAGGCCCAACAATACTTTATGAATATTTCAATTGTGAAAAACTTTCAGAACATTTAAATTTAATTGATGAAATTAGACCTTCTATAGCATGGGACTATTTTGGTAACGGAAGCCAAGTTGAAGTTAAATTAGAAAAGTGGATTAATGAAGTGAATGATTTGTCTAATTCATATTTCAAAAGTAAAAAAATTGCAATCGATGTATTAAATGGTCCTGCAGTTTTGGCTTTAAATAAAATTGGCATTGAAGTAGTTGATGCAAAATTAATTTTAGAACAAGCTAGAGTAATTAAATCTGTAGAAGAATTAAAGTGCATGAAAGCAGCAATTGAAGTAGCAGAAATTGGTGTTAGTAAAATGCGTGACGAACTTAAAGCTGGCATGACAGAAGACGAATTGTGGTCTATTTTACATAAAACTAACATCGAACATGGTGGCGAATGGATAGAATGTAGAATTTTATCTTCAGGTCAAAGAACAAATCCTTGGATGCAAGAAAGTAGTAATAAAGTAATTCAAAGAGGAGAAATTGTTTCTTTTGATACTGACATGGTTGGTCCTTACGGATATTGTGCTGATATATCGAGAACTTTTGTTGAAGGAAACAAATTTAACGATCAGCAAAAAAAATTATACAATATGTCAGTAGACCAAATTAATCATAATTCAAGATTAATTAAAAATGGTATGTCTTTTAAAGAATTTACTGAAAAAGCATGGAAGTTACCAGATGAATATTATGGAAATAGGTATTCAGTAATGGTTCATGGCATAGGTATGTGTGATGAATGGCCTGCAATAAGATATCCTACTGATGGAGGTGAAAGAAATGGAATATTTGAAAAAAATATGACTATTACAGTTGAAAGCTACATAGGAAAAACTGGTGGAAAAGAAGGCGTTAAACTTGAACAACAGTATTTAGTGGGACAAAATAGTCTTGAACTTATGTCCCATCATCCATTAGAAGATATTTAATGAAGATAATTTTAGTCATGGGATTGCCAGGAGCAGGCAAAACAACTTTAGCAGATGAATTGGCTCCTTTGCTGAATGCAAAGAGATTAAATGCTGATGAAATTAGAAAAGCAGCAAATGATTGGGATTTTTCTGAAGAAGGCAGAAAAAGACAAGCAAAAAGAATGGCCGAACATGCTTTAAAATTAAAAAATGATGGAAATTATGTAGTTGCAGATTTTATTTGCCCAACACCCGAAGCAAGGAGTCTGTTTCAAGCGGATTTTGTAATTTGGGTAGATACAATTAAAGAAGGTAGATTTGAAGATACAAATCAAATGTTTATAAAACCAGAAAAATTTAATTTTCATGTAACCTCTCAAGATGCTAAATATTGGGCACCAAAAATATTAAAGGAGATAAAATAATGACATATCAGTGGGACAATAAAAAACCAACTGCTCAAATGCTAGGTAGATGGCAACCATTTCATGATGGTCACTATACTTTATTTAAAGAAATTATAAAAAAAACTGGTCAAGTATGTATTCAAATTAGAGATGTTCAGGGAGTCGATGATAATCCGTTTGATTTTGAAACTGTTAAAAAAAATATAGAAGATAAATTAAATCCTGAATTTGAAGGAAGGTTTAAAATTATGATGGTGCCAAATATAACAAATATTTGTTATGGTAGAGGAGTTGGTTATAAAATTGAAGAAATAGTTTTACCTGAGGAAATACAAAAAATTTCTGCCACAAAAATTAGAGCTAAAATGAGAGAAGAAGGTAAGTTAAAATAAAATTTAAATAAATTTATTATGAATGTAGTTATAAAAAATATAGCAGATGGAGTTAAAAATATTATAATTAATGATCCTAAGACTTATAATTCACTATCATTTAAAACTTTAAAAGAATTGCTAAAAGCTTTTAAAAATCTTGATAATGATGCTAGTACAAAAGTTATAATACTTGAAGGAGCTGGCAATGGTTTTAGTGCAGGTCACAATTTAAAAGAAGTAAGAGGATACAAAAATAGATCCAATCATTTAAAACTTTTTAATCTATGTTCAAAATTAATGTTGCAAATTGTAGAAGGAAAAAAACCTGTAATTGCAAAAATTCATGGTGCAGCTTACGCTGCAGGATGTCAATTGGCTGCCAGTTGTGATCTTGCTTACAGCACAAAGGATGCTTTATTTGCTACACCAGGTGTTAATATCGGTTTATTTTGTAGTACTCCCATGGTTGCTGTTAGTAGAAAAATAAATAGAAAAATTATGATGAAAATGCTTTTAACAGGCGAACCAATTAAAGCAAATTATGCAAAGGAAATTGGATTAATTAATGATTGTTTTTCAAAAGCAAAATTAAATAGTGAAGTGGTTAAAATGGCAAAAAAGATTGCTTCAAAATCAAACCTAACAATCAAAATTGGAAAACAAGCTTTTTATAAACAATTAGAAATGCCATTAAGACAAGCATATAATTTTACAAGCAAAATGATGACTATAAATATGATGTCTCATGATGCAAAAGAAGGAATTTCAGCATTTTTTGAAAAAAGAAAACCAAATTGGAAAAATAAATAATGAAAGATGATCAAATAAAGCAACTTTTAAAAAATTCTAAAACTATAGCAATGATTGGTATCAGTTCTGAAAAAAAGGGAGAAGATAGAAAAAATTTAAAAAGAAAACCTGCTAATGTTGTTATGAAATATATGCAAGATTTTGGTTATAAAGTTTATCCAATTAATCCTTTTGCTGAGGGAGAAATTATAAATGGAGAAAAAGTTTTAAGTAGTTTGGATAAAATTCCAGATGAAATTGATATTGTTGATGTTTTTAGACCCTCTAATGAAGCTCCTGGTATTGCAAATGAAGCAGTTAAAAAAAAAAGTAAAGTACTCTGGCTACAATATGGAATTCATAATACTGAGGCAGAAAAAATTGTAAAAGATCAAAATATGGATTTCGTTTCGAATAAATGTATAAAACAAGAGTATCAAAGACTATTTCAAAAATCTAACCCAGTATTCCCAGTTTTAAGAAGTTAATGAAAAAAATATTTGTTGTTTATGGTCATTATGACGACAAATCATTCAACGCTGCAATAAAAGATACATTTATTAAAACGGTTAAAGAAAATGGTCATAAAGTTGATTTTCTTGATTTGTATAAAGAAAAATTTGACCCAGTATACACTGGAGAAAAGCCAAACGAAGTTGTTCTTGATCACCAAAAAAGAATAGAAGATACAGATATAATAGTATTAATTGCTCCAATATGGAATTTTAGAATGCCAGCAATTTTAGAAGGTTGGATTGACAAAGTTTTGGCGCCACCATGGGCTTTTAGATTTAAAAAATTATTTGGAAATTACGGTTACCCAATAGGTAATTTAAAAGGAAAAAAAGCAATAGTTTTTTGTACCTATGGATCACCACAATTTGCTATTAGAACTTTTTTTTTAAATATGCCAACCAAAAGACTTAGAAGAGGCGTATTTAACATATGTGGCATAACAGATGTTGTATATAAAAGATATTTTGCTGTACCATTCGTTGGTGATGAAAAAAGAAAAAAATTTCTAGAAGATGTTAAAATTACTGCAAATAAATTATAAGTTTTTATTTAATATAACTTTATTATTTTTTTTTATTTCTAATGTATCATTTGCTGATGTATCAAAACCAAATACTAGTATAAAAGCAATGGAAGTAGTTAAAATGCAACTATCTGCATTAATGAAAAATGATACACCATACAAAGATTTTGGAATAGTCCAAACCTGGGAATTTGCTCATCCAAACAATCAAAGAGTAACCGGTCCTCTTGAAAGATTTAAAAATATGATAAAGACTGACTCGTACTCAATGCTTATAAATCATAAGGATCATGAAATTAAAGAAATTTACAAAACTACTGAAGTTGCAACTTTTGAAGTTATGGTCCTAGATATTGAAAAAAAATATTATAAATTCAAATGGCAGGTAGAAAAATATAAATTAGATGGTCCACTTAAAGATTGTTGGCTTACTACTGCAGTTTCTCAGCCTATGCCAATGGGATCTTCGATATAACATATGAAAAATTTTGTTTCGTTAATTATAAAAATTTAGTAGAAGTCGCAGATGAAGACAAAAGCAAAAGTTGTAGTAGTTGGTGGAGGTGTAGTAGGTGTTAGTGCTCTTTATCACTTGGCAAAAAAGGGCTGGTCAGATGTCGTTCTTATAGAGAGAAAAGAGTTAACCTCAGGTTCTACTTGGCATGCGGCAGGCTTACTACCTTTATTCAATATGAGTTACTCAGTTGGTCAGCTTCACAAATATGCTGTCGATTTATATAAAACTTTAGAAGAAGAAACTGGAAAAAATGTTGGTTTCAGTGTTGTATCTAATATTAGATTAGCAAGTACAAAAGATCGTATGGATGAATATCATCAATACGCAGGAGTAGCCCAAACAATTGGTGTAGATGTAAAATTTTTAACGCCAGATCAGGTAAAAGAAATTTGGCCCCTATGTCATACTGATGACTTAGTAGGAGCAATTCAACATCCAGAAGACGGATACATTCAGCCTGCAGATTTAACACAAGCTCTTGCAACAGGCGCACGAAATAGAGGAGCAGAAATTTACAGAAACACAACAGTTTTGGCGATGAAGCAAAACAAAGATGGCTGGATTGTTGAAACAGACAAAGGATCTATTGAGTGCGAACATATTATTTCTTGCTCTGGAAATTTTGCTAGACAAACAGGAAAGATGGTAGGCTTAGATATACCTGTGATACCAGTAGAACATCAATACATAGTAACAGAGCCACATCCAGAAATTCAAAAAAGAAAAAAAGAAGGCTTACCAGAGATGGGAGTTTTAAGAGATAGTGATAGTAGATGGTATATGAGAGAAGAAGCAGGTGGATTAATACTTGGACCATACGAAGATGGAGCTCCATGTTGTTATATTGATGGACCATCAAAAGATTCAGAATACGAACTTTTTCAAGAAGATTTAGATAGATTAGCTCCTCACATTGAAGGTGCGATTCATAGAGTACCAGCATTTGGAGAAGTTGGAGTTAAAAAAGTTTATAATGGGGCTATATGTTATACTCCAGATGGAAATCCTATTGTTGGACCCGCTTGGGGTTTAAAGAATTTTTGGATAAATGAAGGACATAGTTTTGGAATAACTGCAGCAGGTGGAGCAGGTTGGCAACTAGCAGAATGGATAGTAGATGGCGAACCTACAATTGACATGCTTGGTGTTGAGCCTAGAAGATATGGTGATTATTGTTCTAAATCGTATTTAAAAGAAAAAAACGAGGAAGCTTACAGAAATGTATTTATTATACATTACCCAGACGAAGAAAGAGAGGCTGCCAGACCATTAAGAACTGCTCCATGTTATGATAGAATGAAAAACTTGGGTGCTGTTTTTGGTCAAAAATTTGGATGGGAAAGACCAAATTTTTTTGCAACGGATGGAATGGAACAAAAAGATGATTGGTCTTTTAGAAGATCTAAATGGTTTAAAGCAGTAGAGAATGAATGCAAGAACGTCAAAGAAAATGTAGGTCTATTAGATATGACTGCATTTGCAAAATGTAGGATAAAAGGTCCAAAAGCAGAAGAATTTTTAGATTATTTGGTTGCAAACAAACTTCCAAAAAAAATTGGTAGAGTAAATTTGTGTCATGCTCTTAATACCAAAGGAGGAGTGCATTCAGAATTTACAATTATGAAGGAAGCAGAAGACAGTTTTTATTTAGTTTCTGCGGGAGCTTTTCAAAGATTGGATCATGATTGGATACTCAAATGGATGCCATCAGACGGCTCAGTTCAATTTGAAAATTTAACAAATAGCGTAGGAGTTTTAGTTGTTGCAGGACCAAAATCAAGAGAATTGATGGAAAAAGTTTCAACTGATGATTTTTCTAATGAAAATTTTAGGTGGTTAAGTTCAAAACATGTAGATATAGGTAATTCTCCTTGTACAGCAATTAGAGTTAATTTTGTTGGTGAATTGGGGTGGGAGCTCCATCATCCAATTGAATATCAAAACCACATATTTGATAAATTAATGGAACATGGAAAAGATCTTGGTTTAAAACCATTTGGCATAAGAGCTATGAATAGTTTAAGAGTAGAAAAATCTTATAAATTAGTAGGAACGGAGTTATCAATTGAATATTCACCATATGAGTCAGGTTTGGATAGATTTATTCATCCAAATAAAGGTAAATTTATAGGATTAGAAGCTTTAAATAAATGGAGAGAAAAAGGTTTTCAAAACAAATTGGTGACATTGGAAGTGCATAATGTATCTGATGCAGATGTTTTGGGAAACAATCCTATATATAAAGATGATAAAGTAGTAGGTAGAGCAACAGGAGGAGATTACGGTTTTAGGCTAGGTAAATCTATAGCGTTAGGAATGATAAAGCCTGATCTTGCGACAACTGGCCAGAAATTAAAAATTGATATTTTAGGAAAAATGCACGAGGCTACAATTCTAGATGAAAGTCCATACGATCCAGAAAATAAATTATTAAGAGCATAATGAAAATATTAGTCGCAGTTAAAAGAGTTATTGATTACAACGTACAAATCAGAGTTAAGGAAGATGGAACAGGTGTTGTTACTGATAATGTTAAAATGTCAACTAATCCCCCTGACGATAATGCTATCGAGGAAGCTGTAAAAATCAAAGAGTCGGGCAAGGCAAGTGAAATAGTCGCCATAACTGTTGGTGAAGAAAAAGCTCAAGAAACAGTCAGAAAAGCTCTAGCAGTTGGAGCAGATAGAGGAATTCATATTAAAGCAGACGGTATAATTGAACCACTAGCAGTGTCAAAAATTTTACAAAAAGTTGTTGATAAAGAAAAACCAGACTTAGTATTTATGGGTAAACAAGCTATAGATGATGATTGTAATCAAACTGGTCAGATGCTCGCAGCTTTACTAAATTGGCCTCAAGCAACTTTTGCGTCAAAAATTGAAGTTAAAGAAAAAACACTTGAAGTTACTAGAGAAGTAGATGAAGGATTAGAAACAATAGAAGTTAGTATCCCCGCCATTGTGACTTGTGATTTAAGATTAAACGAACCAAGATATGCTTCTTTACCAAATATTATGAAAGCAAAAAAGAAACCCATTGAACAAATAAATGCATCTGACTTAGGGGTTGATGTAAAGCCGAGAATTGAGCAGCTTAAGGTTGAAGAACCTCCAAAAAGAAAAGCAGGAATAAAAGTTTCAAGTGTTGAAGAATTAGTTCAAAAATTAAAAAATGAAGCGAAGGTAATATAATGTCAGTATTGCTAATTGCAGAACACAATAATAAAGAAATCAAATCATTTACTTTAAATGCAATAACTGCAGCATCTCAAATCGATGAAGATTTACATGTTTTATTGATAGGACACAATGCTGATGAAGTTGCAAAATCATTATCTTTAGTTCCAAATGTTAAAAAAGTAATACAAGTAGATAATGAAATTTATGAAAATTATTTAGCTGAAAATTTTACTCCAGTTGTATTAAAACAAGCTGAAAATTATTCTCATATAGTATGTTCTGCAAATACTTTTGGTAAAAATTTAATGCCGCGTATTGCTGCTTTATTAGATACATCACAGGTAAGTGATATTATTAAAGTTATATCAGCAGATACTTTTTTAAGACCAATTTATGCTGGAAATGCATTTGCTACTGTGAAAAGCAGTGATGCAAAAAAATGCGTTACTATTAGACCAACATCTTTTGAAGCTGCTCAAACTTCAGGTGGTACGGCTGAAATAATAAAGGCCGACACGCATGAAGCAGCAAAGAATACAAAATTTATCAAAAAAGAAGAGGTTAAGTCTGATAGGCCAGAATTAGGAACAGCTAGGATTGTAATTTCAGGTGGCAGAGGTATGCAAAGTGGTGAAAATTTTAAATTAATTACTGATATTGCAGATAAACTAAATGCTGCAATTGGAGCATCAAGAGCAGCAGTAGACGCGGGGTATATAACTAATGACCACCAAGTAGGACAAACCGGAAAAGTTGTAGTGCCTGATTTATATATTGCTGTGGGAATATCAGGTGCAATTCAACATTTAGCTGGCATGAAAGAAAGCAAAATTATTGTCGCTATTAATAAAGATGGAGAAGCGCCCATTTTTAGTGTTGCAGATTATGGCTTAGAAGCAGATCTATTCGAAGCACTACCTAAGTTTTTAGAAGAACTTAACAAATTAAACACTATACAAAAATAACAAATACTGTAAAAAAATAGTATGTCCAGAGAAGTGATGGAATACGATGTTGTCATCGTAGGTGGCGGACCATCAGGACTTTCAACTGCAATTAAACTTAAGCAGTTAAATCCAGATATAAATGTCTGCCTTTTAGAAAAAGCATCTGAAGTAGGTGCTCATATATTATCAGGGAACGTGTTTGAGACACGGGCTTTAGATGAATTATTACCTAATTGGAAAGAATTAAACGCTCCAATTAAGACCAAAGTTACAAAAGAAAAATTTTTATTTTTAGGTAAGACAAAAAAAATTAGTTGGCCAACATGGTTGCTTCCTAAAGTTCAACAAAATCATAACAATTATATTATAAGTTTAGCAAATTTATGTAGATGGTTAGCAGAACAGGCTGAAAGTCTAGGTATAGAAATATTTCCGGGGTTTCCTGCAAGTGAAATTATTTATAATGAAGACGGATCAGTAAAAGGTGTTGCAACCCAAGATATGGGTTTAGATAAAGAAGGTAATAAAAAAGATAGTTATGAGCCAGGCATTGAACTTCACGCAAAAGTTACAGTTTTTGCTGAAGGATGTAGAGGTCATTTAGGCAAGCAATTAATAAAAAAATTTGATTTAGATAAAGGTAAAGACCCACAACAATACGGAATAGGTTTTAAAGAAATTTGGGAAATAAAAGAAGAAAATCATCAAGAAGGATTGGTAATGCATACTGCTGGATGGCCTTTAGATAAAAGTACTTATGGGGGAAGCTTTGTTTATCATGCAGAAAATAGACAGGTTTTTCTAGGATACGTTATTGGATTAGATTATAAAAATCCTCATTTATCTCCGTTCGATGAATTTCAAAGATTTAAAACCCACCCTTCTATAAAATCAGTAATTGAAGGAGGCAAAAGAATTTCTTACGGTGCCAGAGCTTTAATTGAAGGTGGTTTTCAAAGTTTACCCAAAATGTTCATGCCAGGAGCTTTATTAGTTGGATGTGATGCGGGAACATTAAACATGCCAAAAATTAAAGGATCTCATACGGCTATGAAAAGTGGAATGATAGCAGCAGAAACAATTGCTGATCATTTAAAAGAAAATAAAAATTTATCAGTTTATGAAGATAAGTTTAAAAAAAGCTGGTTATATAAAGAACTTTTTGAAGCAAGAAATGTAAAACCAAGTTTTAGTTGGGGTTTAATTTTAGGAATAATCTTTACTGGAATTGATCAAATTTTATTTAGAGGAAAACTTCCTTTTACATTAAGACACAAACATGCGGACCATCAAACATTAAAACCAGCAAATAAAATGCCAAAAATTGAATATCCAAAACCAGATAATGTGATCACTTTTGATAAGACCAGCTCAGTTTATTTAACAGGTACCAATCATGCTGATAATCAACCTGTTCACTTACAATTAAAAGATAAAGATTTACCAATCAATTTCACATTAGAAAAATTTGATGAACCTGCACAAAGATATTGTCCTGTTGGAGTTTACGAAGTTCAAAGAGAAAATGATAAAGATAAATTTGTTATTAACTCTCAAAACTGTATTCATTGCAAAACTTGTGATATTAAAGAACCTTCTCAAAATATTAATTGGGTTACCCCTGAAGGAGGAGGCGGTCCTAAGTATGGGAATATGTAGTTAAGAAATATCTATTGCTAACTTTTTTAATTTTTCGATCGGAACAATTTTGAGAGTATTTATATGTGTCTTTTTTAAGTATAAAGAACATCCTACTCCTGCTTCAATGGCTTTTGCTACCCAACTTGCGCAAACACACCAATTGTCTCCACTCTTTAATCCAGGAAATCCAAATTCTGGGTGAGGTGTTATTAAATCATTTCCAGCTTCTTTACACCATTCTAAAAATTTATCGTTAACTTTTACACAAACAGTATGAAGTCCATGGTCATTTTCATCTGTGTTACAACAACCATCTCTAAACCATCCAGTTAATGGATTAATTGAGCATTCTTCAAGATCTTCTCCAAGAACATTTTTTTGAACTTTATCCACTAAATATATCCGCTGTTTTTTTATCTATACTTAAATTGAAAGAAAAAGATCTTCGTTCACCATCTCTTTTAAAAGGATAAGCTGTATGCATTAAATAATTTGGAAACAAAATCAAATCTCCAACCTTAGGTCTGTGGTTAAAAATACTATTATTTAAAAATGACTTTGAGCCATGTATAAAATCAATTGTACCATTAGTCTTAAGTTTTTTATTACCTTGCGTTATGTTTTTAGGTATATTTAAATATCCTACACCAGATATATCTCCACTATGAAAATGAATAGGATTATACTCATTCTTAAATTGTCTTACTATCCAAAGATTTTTTAGACTTATTTTTTTTGCATTTCTATTAGAGCTTTTTTTAATATAAGTTTTTACACTATTATTTATAAATCTAATTAAATGTTTGTTTATAAAATTTTTTGAAAGCTGAAACTCTTGTTTTACTTGTCCAACCAACTTATTTGAATAATTGTTTTTTTTTAATTTTTCTTTATTTTTTAATATAGTTTCTACTTCTTTATTTATTAAAATAATTATTTTTTTTGGAATTTTAATTACAGCAATTTTAGGACCAAATGGACTTATAATTTTCATTTAAATTAGATTTTAGTAGGGTTAGGTTGACCTTTGTAAACTTTTTCTGGATCAAATTTTTTTTCTTGTTCTTCAAACTTCATTTCAACTTTTCTACCATTTTCTATTTTTCCCATAGGTACTGATCTATAAAAACACGATCTATAACCAACGTGACAACTCGCTCCATCTCCAATATCAACGCTTATCCAAACCGAGTCTTGGTCATCATCAATTCTAATTTCTTTTACTTTTTGCACAAATCCACTTGTTTTACCTTTGTGCCAAATTTGTTTTCTTGATCTGCTCCAATAATGAGCTTCTTTAGTTTCAATTGTTAATTTTAATGCCTCAACATTCATATAGCCATGCATTAAAATTTCTTTGGAAGTGGCACAAGTTGTCACAACTGGGATTAATCCATCGTTGTCAAATCTAGGAGAAAGCAAATTTCCTTCCTCTATTTCAGCGACATTTTCTCTTTTTTTAAACATATTATTGGCTTTATTTAACATATTAATGAATATAATAAATATTTTAAAATTAAATAATTATTATATAAAACACGGTCATGAAAATAGTAAAAAACGAAAATCAAATAAAAGTTGATTCTGTAACAGATAAAGAAGCAGAAGAGGCATTTGTCAAAATTTTAAAATGGATAGGTGAAGACCCATCTAGAGAAGGTCTTCTAGAAACTCCAAAAAGAGTCACAAAGGCTTTCAAGGAATATTTTAAAGGATACCAAGAAGATCCAAGAGCAATATTAGAAAAAACATTCGGTGATGTTGAAGGTTACAGCGATATGGTTGTACAGAAAAATATCTCTGTTCAAAGTCATTGCGAACATCACATGGCACCAATAATAGGCGTGGCTCATGTTGCATATATTCCAAATCAAAGAGTTGTTGGATTAAGTAAAATGGCAAGAGTTGTAGAAGTATTTTCTAAAAGACTTCAAACCCAAGAAAGATTAACAGTTCAAATAGCCACAACATTAATGGAAACATTAGATGCAAAAGGGGTTGCGGTAACAATTGATTCAACTCATCAGTGTATGACAATGAGAGGAATTAAAAAAGAACAAGCAACAACGGTTACTAATTATTATTTAGGTCAGTTTAGGGATGACCTAAGCTATCAAAATAGATATTTGAGATTTATAGCAAAATAGAGTTTAATTTAAACATGCCTGAAACATTCAAAGCATTGGTGATAAACCAAGAAGGTGAAAACTTTTCAAGAGAAGTTAGGGATTTAAATTTTGATTTTATTAAAGATGGAGATGTTTTAGTTAAAGTTGATTATTCAGATCTTAATTTTAAAGATGCTTTAATTTTAAAAGATGGAGCTAAGCTAGTTAAAGATTTTCCAAGAATTCCAGGAATAGATTTTTCAGGAACAGTTGCTGAGAGCAATACAGAAGAGTTTAAAGAAGGAGATGAAGTAATACTTACAGGATGTAGAGTGGGAGAGATTTACCATGGCGGTTATTCGCAATTCGTAAGAGTCAAAAAAGAGTTATTAATAAAAAAACCAAAAGAAATTACTAGCAAGCAAGCTATGATTATGGGAACAGCTGGTTTTACAGCACTACTTTGTGCATTTGCAGTAAAAGCAAAAGAAGAGTTATTATTACAAGGTAAAGTTAATGATGTTTTGGTTACAGGATCTACGGGAGGAGTAGGGCAAGTTGCTGTTATGGTTCTGAATAAGATGGGATGCAACGTTACCGCAATAACAGGAAAAATGGATAAAGCAGATTATTTAAAAGAATTAGGAGCTAAAAACGTTGTAGATCGTAAAGAATTTGAAGAAGAGCCAAAACTAATTGGAAAAGGTATGTGGGATGGAGTTATAGATACAGTAGGAGGAAATATTTTAGCAAATGCAATTTCCCAAACAAAACCCAAAGGTATTGTTGCGGCTTGTGGAAATGCTAGCGGTAATAAATTAAACACTTCTGTAATTCCTTTTATATTGAGAGCTGTAAAGCTTTGGGGCGTAGACTCAATTAACGTAAGCAATAAAAGAAAAGATTTTGTTTGGGGTGAGGTAGCAAACCTAGTTGACTTCAATATTTTAGAAAAATCAGTTAAAACTATAAGTTTGAATGAATTAATAAATATTTTTCCCTCTATGCTTAATGGAAAACTAAATAACAGAATAATTGTGGATGTTAATAGTTAATGGATTGGGATAAATTAAAAATATTTCATGCAGTTGCTGAAGCTGGTAGTTTTACAAGTGCAACAATTATTTTAAATCTAAGCCAATCTGCTATTAGTAGACAAATTCAATCCCTAGAAGAAGATTTAAAAGTAAAATTATTTGAAAGACATGCAAGAGGGTTAACCTTAACAGAAAATGGTGAATATGTTTATAAAACTGCACATGAGGTAATAAGCAAATTAAAGGAAGTAGAAACTTCTTTAGGAGACCGTAAAGACAAACCTTCGGGAAAGATAACCATTACCACTGTTAGAAGTTTTGGTACTCACTGGCTAACTCCAAGAATTCAAGAATTTATGAAGTTAAATCCTGAAATCGAAGTGGAATTAATTTTTGATGATAAGGAATTAGACTTAAGTACTAGACAAGCTGATATTGGAATATTTATGAGAAGACCAAAACAATTAAATTATATTCAAAGAAAATTAATAGATATTAACTATCATATTTATGGATCTAGCAAATATCTAGAAGCTTATGGAATGCCAAAAACAGTTAATGATTTAAATAAACACAGATTTATATCTTTTGGAAAAGGAGCCCCATCCCCAGTATATAATCCTGATTGGGCACTAAAAATAGGGATGAAAGATAATAAAAAAAGAAAATCAATAATGAAGGTAAACAGCGTAATGGGCTTATTATTGGCGGTTGAAAGTGGTGTTGGCTTAGCTGCGTTACCAGATTACTTAGTTTTTCAATCAACAAATCTAATAAAAGTTTTACCTAAAGTAGAAGGTCCTATTACAGAAGCTCATTTTGTTTATCCGCAATCTCTTAAAAATGTAGCTCGAGTAACCACATTCAGAAATTTCTTGTACAGTAAGATTTCTGAGTGGAAATTTTAAATAATCAAAAAAACAGCCAAAAACTGCGACATATTTGCGATTGATAATCATTCTCATTGAGAATAGTTATTATTCTCAATAATGAAAAACGTATTTTTATTATAAATAACAATTATGAGAGATAATGAAAAAAATATCAATTTTAGCTTTATCTGCATCATTATTAATATCTACTTTTGCAATTGCAAACGAAGTAAATATTTTTAATGCCAGACATTATAAAGCTGATGCCGAACTTTATGGAAAGTTTACAGCCGCAACTGGAATTAAAGTAAATTTAATTAATGGCAAATCAGGAGCATTAGAAAAAAGAATGATAGAGGAAGGTGCTGACTCTGCGGCAGACCTTTATATTACAGCTGATGCTGGAAGATGTGGGGCTTTTCAAGCAAAAGGAATGACGCAAAGTGGTTTAGTTTCACCAACAATTAAATCTTCTGTTTCAAAAAACTTTAGAACAACACACTGGGTTGGAGTGGCAAAAAGAGCAAGAATAATTTACTACTCGCCAGAAAGAGTTACAGGTGCTGAATTATCTGGAATGAGTTATGAAGGTTTAGCAGATCCAAAATGGAAAGGTAGATTAGTAATTAGAAAATCAAGCAATATTTACAATAAATCTCTTGTAGCTTCATTAATTGATAATAATGGAAAAAAAGCTACTGCTGACTGGGCAAAGGGAGTTGTTGCAAACATGGCAAGAGAATCTACAGGAAATGATAGAGCTCAAATTATGGCAGTTGCAGCTGGAGAAGCAGATATAGCTGTAGCTAACACATATTATTTAGCTCTAATGCTTTCTGGTAACAAGGGTGCAGAACAACAAGAAGCAGCTAAAAAAGTTAAAGCATTTTTTCCAAATCAAGATGGCAGAGGAACTCACATGAATATTAGTTGTGCCGCTTTAGTCAAAGGTGCACCAAACAAAGCAAATGCTATTGCTCTTGTTGACTATTTATTATCACCTGAAGCTCAAGAACACTTTACTAATAATACTTTTGAGTTTCCAATGATTGCAGGTGTTTCACCAAGTCCATTAGTAGTAAATAATTTGGGATTAGATTTTAAACAAGATCTATCAACAAAAGTTTCTAGTTATGGAAAATATCAGGCAGATGCATTAGAAGTAATGACAGCTGCTGGTTGGAAATAAATGTTAACAATCAAAAAAGAATTTATTTCTGATGTTGATTATAATAAATCAGCCAGCTCATGTCCCACATGTGCTAAGGAGTGTGAAAAAATCAACAAAAGAATAAATAACAGAAAACTATTGGAAATTGAAACCAAGGAGGTTCCGCACATCTTAAAAGTTTTTAATTTTTGATATTTTCTTAATTTAAAAGTGTCCATGAGTAATTTATCCTTTTCCCATGGACACTTTTTCTTTTCATGATTATAAGGCGGATTATAATGTATGAGATTTAATATTTGGTATTTAGCTTCTTTTTTAATTTCGATAACAGTTGTAATTCCAATTGCCGTTGTATTTACAAGTTTTTTTGAGGATACATCTAATTATTTTGAAATTCTTAAACAAACTTTTTTTCTAGAATATGTATTTAATTCATTAGTTCTACTTATTGGAGTTTTATTTTTAACATTTTTTTTAGGAGTAGGTTCTGCATATATAGTTTCTTTTTATGAGTTTCCTGGTGCAAATTTTTTTAAATGGGCTTTAATATTGTCTTTTGCTGTACCACCATACATTTATGCATATTCTTTGTTTGCTTTCTTTGAAAATTATGGAACAGCATTTACAATCTTAAAATATTTGTTTGGGGAAGGAAATTATAATAAGTATATTCCAAAACCAGACGGTATGTTTGGTCTAGTATTATCAATTTCTTTCTCTCTGTATGCATATGTATACATTCTTGCAAGATCTTCATTTTTATATCAATCACAAAGTTCAATTGAATTAGGTAGGAATCTAGGTTTTTCAAAATTGAAATCTTTTTATTCAATAATATTGCCCGCAGCACGACCAGCAATAGTTGCTGGCTTGTTATTAGTAGCAATGGAAACATTAGCTGAATTTGGAGCTGTAGATTTTTTTTCTGTAAACACTTTAACAACTGGTATTTATAATGCGTGGATATCTTTTGATGACTTGGCATTCGCAAATAGAATATCTTTTTTTCTTTTATTATTTATTTTTATTTTGTTTTTAACTGAAAACTTATCAAGAAAAAAAGCAAAGTATCACTTAGAAGCAAAAGGTGGTTTTAAGAAAAAGAAAAAAATCAGGTTATTTGGAGCGAAATCTTTTTTTGCTTTTATGTTTTGTTTTATTTTATTCTTTTTAAGTTTTATATTTCCTCTAAGCCAAATGTTGTATTGGACAATTAAATTTCCTGAAAACTTAATAGGCTTTCAAGTAATTGAACTTTTGTTAAATACTTTATTTCTAGTTTTTTTATCAAGCTTAGTTTTAATATTTTTTGCTTTAATATCCAATTATGGAAATAGAGTTTCAAATAAAAAAATTTTAAACATATTATCTACTTTATCAATTTCTGGCTATGCAATACCTGGAGTAATTCTTGCCATAGCTTTTATTACTTTTGTCGCTTGGTTTGATGAAAATATAATTCAAGCTTTAGGATTTTTATCAATAAAAAAAATATTTATTGGTTCTGTTTTAGGACTAGTTTTAGTTTATTTTGTTAGATTTTATTCTTTAGCATTTAATGGAATCAAATCAGGATATGAAAAAATGAATATAGCAGTTGATGAAAGTGCTTACCTTCTTGGGTATTCTAAAAGAAAAACCTTTTTTAATATTCATATTCCTTATTTAAGAAATTCACTTTTATTTGTTGTTATATTAATTTCATTGGAAATTATTAGAGAATTGCCAATTACACTTATTATGAGACCTTTTAATTTTGAAACATTTGCTACCACTGCTTATATCTCTGCGTCTGAGGATTTATTAGAGGCTGCTGCTGTACCATCTTTATGTTTAATAATTATTGCAAGTTTCTTTATTTTACTTACATCTAAATATATTTTAAGAGAAAACAGTGAATAAAAATTTTTTTGAAATTATAAACACAACATTTAAAGCCGGAGGTTTAAACAAGGTAAACAATGTATCTTTTTCAATTGAAAAAGAGGGTGATATTGTTTGTCTTCTAGGACCTTCTGGTATAGGAAAAACTACTATTCTTAGATCAATAGCAGGGTTGGAAAAAATAGAATCTGGAGAAATAAAACTAAGAGGAAAAACTCTTTCGTCTAAAAACATAAATATTGAACCAGAGGATCGTAATATATCACTATCTTTTCAAGAAAATTCTTTATTTCCACATTACACAGTTGAAGAAAATATTAATTTAGGAAAAGAAAGAAAAAACTCAGGTAAAAAAAAGAAAATAAATGTGAATAAGATTATAAAATTACTTAATATAGGAAAAATATTAAAACATTACCCTCACCAAATCAGTGCTGGAGAAGCGCAAAGAGTTTCTCTTGCTAGATCATTAGCTTCTCAGCCAGACCTTTTGCTTTTGGATGAACCATTATCTAATGTTGATCAAAGTTTTAAAGAAGAAATACAAGTACAATTAAAACAACTTCTTAAAGATTTAAAAATAACTACCATAATTGTCACTCATGATTCATATGAAGCTTTTTATTTAGGAAATAAATGTGGAATAATTTTAAATAAACAACTTAAACAATTTGATGACCCATACAATGTTTATCATTTTCCAAACTCTATTGAAGTTGTCAATTTTCTTAATAGAGGTATTTTAATTCCTGCAAAAGTTACAGGTGAGAATAGTTTAGAAAATAAAGATTTAGGAACAATTAAAGGAAATTTTATAAAACATTATAAAAAAGGCACAGATGTTAAATTACTATTACAGCCAGAAGATTTAGAGCATGACGATCAAAGTAATTTAAAATTAGAAGTTGTTGATAGAAAATTTAGAGGTACAAATTTTATTTATACTTTAAAAACCAATAGTAATCTTTTAATACCAGTATTTGTGCATTCTCACCATATTCATCAACATGAGGTTGATGAAAAATTTGGAATTAAACGACCTATAAATATTGACCACATAGTATGTTTTTAAGTATAAACTTCTTATTTTCATAATATATTATTAAAAATGACTAAAGAATTACCAAAAAGTACCAAGGTTGTTGTTATCGGAGGAGGTGTTGCCGGTACATCATGTGCATACCATCTTGCAAAATTTGGATGGAAAGATGTAATCCTATTAGAGAGAGATCAGTTAACATCAGGTACAACATGGCATGCTGCTGGATTAGTAGGTCAATTAGGAGCAAGCTCAACAATTACAAAATTAAGAAAATATTCTTTAGATCTATATAAAGAGTTAGAAAAATCAACTGGACTATCAACTGGGCTTAAACAAAACGGAGCGATAACCGTAGCTTCAAGCAAAGAAAGAATGCAAGAACTTCTAAGACAAGCTACAACTGCCCAATTGTCAGATGTTGAGGTTGAGGTTTTGAACCAAAAAAGAATTAAAGAACTTTACCCCGTGATTAAAGACGAAGATTTAGTTGGTGGGGTTTATATGCCAAAGGACGGCCAAGCAGATCCTGTTGGAGTTACAAATGTTTTAGCCAAAGCTGCTACAATGGAAGGTGTTAAAATATTTGAAAAGACGCCAGTTAACAAAATACTAATAAAAAATAAAAGAATTTCCGGTGTTGAAACGAGCAAAGGAAAAATTGATTGTGAATATGTTGTTTTAGCATCAGGAATGTGGTCTAGACAAATTGGTGAGGATATTGGTGTTAGCGTTCCATTATATCCTAATGAGCATTTTTATGTAATTACAGAGCCAATGAAAGATCTTCCAAAAGATTTACCAGTTCTTCGAGATTATAATGCTTGCCTGTATTTAAAAGAAGATGCTGGAAAAATGCTAGTAGGTATTTTTGAACCAAATGCTAAACCAGCATTTAAAGAAAGTGGAAAGGTGCCAGATGATTTTTCATTTGGAGAATTTCCTGATGATTTTGATCATTTTGAACCTTATTTAGAAAAATCTTTTCATAGACTGCCAATGTTAGAAACAGCAGGTATTAGAAAGTTTTTTTCAGGACCAGAATCTTTTACACCTGACACTCAATATCTATTAGGCGAAACGCCAGAAGTAAAAAATTTTTACACATGCTGTGGTTTCAATAGTATTGGAATTGCAAGCTCAGGAGGAGCGGGAAGAGTTACAGCCGAGTGGATGATAAATGGTCATATTAATGAGGACTTATTTTCTTTAGATATAAAAAGATTTCAAAATTTTCATTCCTCAAAAAAATTTATTATGGAAAGGGTAACCGAAACTCTCGGAGATCTTTATGGTATGCATTGGCCTTATAAACAACATTCTACATCTAGAAATCAAAAATTACTTCCATATCATGATGAATTAAAAAAAGCCGGAGCATGTTTTGGTGTTGCCGGAGGCTTCGAAAGACCAATGTGGTACTCTTTAAATGGAGAAGAGCCAAATTACAATTATAGCTTTAATTACCAGAATTGGTACCCGTCGGCAAAACATGAAACGATAAATGCCAGAAAAAATGTTGGCTTATTTGATTTTTCAACTTTTTCTAAATTTGACCTAAAAGGAGAAAAAACGCATAGCGAATTACAAAGAATTTGCACTGCTAATATTAAAAATGAAATAGGAAAATCTACATATACTCATATGTTAAATGAAGACGGAGGTATCGAAACAGATCTAACAATTGTTTGTATGGATAAAAACTATTTTAGAGTAGTTAGTTCTGCCGCAACTAGAGAGCATGATAAATTTCATATTTTAAAATATCTTTCAGAAGAAGTTAGTTTTGAAGATGTTACCGAAGAAGTGTGTTGTCTAGGTTTGTTTGGTCCAAAAAGTAGAGAAATGATTCAAAAAATTAGTAATGATGACTTTACATCTGAAAATTTTAAATTTGGAACAGCAAAATACGTCATTATTAAAAATTTAAAAGTTTGGGCTCAAAGAATATCATATGTGGGTGAACTAGGTTTTGAATTATATATTGATAGTAAAAATTCCTTAGAATTATACAAAATTTTGATTGATGAGGGTAAAAATTTTGATTTATCTCACTGTGGAATGCATGCTATGGATATTATGAGAATGGAAAGTGGCTTTGTTCACTGGGGTCATGATATTTCACCTGAAGAAAATCAATATCAAGCAGGTTTAAGATTTGCGATTAGCTTCAAAAAAAATGTTAATTTTATTGGCAAAGATGCTTTGTTGAAAATTAAAGATAATAAATTAGATAAAAAAATGACAATGTTTACTTTCAAAGATAGCAAACCTGGCGAACCTCTATTGTTACATGAGGAACCAATTTATTTAGAAGATAAAATAATTGGAAGAACTACATCTGGAAATTATTCTTTTTGTTATGACAAAAACTTATCTTTTGGATATGTAAATTCAGGAAATTCAATTGAAACCCTAAAAGATAAAAATATATATATCGAGGTTGAAAAGAAAAAATATCCTGTAGAAATTTTAGAAAAACCTTTAAACCAAAAAAATTATAGAGATTAATTTACTGTGTAAAGGTATCGTTAAATTGTCTTGTTACTCTTACAAAGGTCGTACATTTGCTTAATTGCTTTAAAGAAGGAGCTCCTACATATGTGCAACTACTTCTAATTCCACCAAGAATATCTTGAATTGTGTCTTTTATTTTTCCTCTATATTTAACTCTAACAGTTCTTCCTTCACTACTTCTATAATTAGATAGACCACCATAATGTTTTTTATTTGCTGTTTCAGAACTAGAACCATAAAATTCTATATATTTAGATCCATTTGATTTTACAATTTTGCCTTTGCCTTCGTCATGACCCGCAAACATTCCACCAAGCATAACAAAATCTGCTCCTCCACCAAATCCTTTTGCAACATCTCCAGGACAAGTGCAACCTCCATCTGCTATCATGTGCGCACCTAATCCATGTGCTGCATCAGCACATTCCATCACTGCACTTAACTGCGGATACCCCACACCAGTTTGTATTCTAGTTGTACAAACACTACCAGGACCGATACCTACTTTTACAATATCAGCACCAGACAGAATTAATTCTTGTGTCATATCAGCTGTCACCACATTTCCAGCTATAATTGTTTTGGTTGGAAATTTATCTCTAACTGATTTTATAAACTTGCTAAAGTATTCCGTATATCCATTAGCAACATCAATACAAATAAACTTTATAAATCCAAACTCCTTTAAAATTTTAACTAAATTTTCAAAGTCTTTTTTTTTAGTTCCAATACTTATTGCAATATTTTGATATATTGATTTTATTTTTTTATATTGTTTTAATTTTTTTACATCATGCTGTTTAGTTAAACATGTAACCATTCCATATTCAGATAATTTTTCAGCTATACCTAACTCACCAACACCATCCATATTTGCAGCCATAATTGGAATGCCCGACCATTCATTATTGCTATATTTGAATTTGTAGGTTCTTTTAAGATTTACATCCTTACGGCTTTGAAGGGTACTTCTTTTTGGTCTAAAAAGTACGTCTGAGTAGTCTAGTTTAAGATCTTCTTCAATTCTCACAAATCCGAACTTATACAGAGAGTGTTTAAAAATTCAAATTAAATATCAATGATATTAACATCAAATTATCCGCTATTTACAACCTTTTGTTGATGCTTATAAAAACTTTAAATGTTAAAATATTTTCATGTTTAAAGGTTTTAAAAAAAAATTTATTAAAGTTAAAAAAGGTAAAATATTTTGTAGGATTGGTGGAGAAGGAAAACCTTTACTTTTATTACATGGATATCCTCAAACACATTTAATGTGGCACAAGACAGCCTCTCAACTTTCAAAAAAATTTACAGTTGTTGCTGCTGATTTAAGAGGGTACGGATATAGTTTTGCCCCAACTGGAGACCACAAACATGTAAATTATTCAAAAAGAGAAATGGCTAGCGACATGACACAAATGATGAACAATCTCGGTTTTAAAAAATTTTTCTTAGCTGGACATGATAGAGGTGGGAGAGTGGCCCATAGAATGGCTAGAGATCATAGAGATAAAATTATTGCAATGAGTGTTTTAGATATTTGTCCTACATTAGATATGTATGAACAAACAAAAAAAGAATTTGCAAAAGCATATTTTCATTGGTTTTTTTTAATACAACCTAAGTTTCTTCCAGAAAAAATGATTAAAAGCGATCCAAGAAAATGGTTGAAAAGTTGTTTAGATAAATGGTCTGGAAAACACAAATTTGGGAAAGTTGAAGAAGCTTATTTAAAATGTTTCAAGCAGTTTAAGAGAATTCATGGATCATGTGAAGATTATAGAGCTTCAGCAACAATAGATTTAGAGCATGATAAAAAAGATAGAAATAAAAAGTTAAATATTCCAATTCAAGTTTTATGGGGAAAAAAAGGAGTTATTGGAAAACAATTTAAACCAATTAAAATTTGGCAAAAATATTCAAAAAAAAAAGTTACTGGATTTGCTATTAATTCAGGACATTTTATACCTGAACAAAATCCAAAAGAAACTATTAAAAGATTAAAGAATTTTTTTTTAAAACATGAATAAATTTTTTTTACTATTTTTAGTCATAATTTTTTTTATTAGCAATGCCAGTGCATCAAATACTAAATTAATAAGAGGAAGTGCCTACGAAGATCAAATAAAATGGAAGTTTGTTAAATTTAATTTACCAAAAGGTAAATGGATATATTATGCCAAGAGTGCTTGGAGTGTTTATCACTTTCGCGGAAGCTGTGCATATTTAATCTCTACTAATAAAAAAACAATCAAAGGACATTTTGAAATTTGCCATGTAGATAGTGGTGGAAAACTAAGGGCACAATTTGGAGCTTTATTACAAGGTGAATTAAAAAATAATAAATATGGAATTTGTTCATACCGTTCTGAATTTTTTTATTCAAAATTTTTATTTAAAGGAGCAAGCACTAATTGCTTTGTAACAAGGTATATTAATTTAAAAAAAGAGCTTTTTAATCCAGATGATCCAAGTGCAGTTACAGCTAGATTAAAAAAATATATAAAAGATAATGATTTAATAATTCCAAAAAATTCAATTCAAGCTGAAAGCTTTTATTTTTCTAATAGGAGAGATAGAGCATACTCAGTTTCTACTATTATTAATCCAGAGTTTTATGGAGCACCTAAATCTATAAATAGTTCTGGAAATGAAAGTGAATATAATCAAGCTAATATAGACAAATATCCTATTAAGAAAAAATTTATGATGAGGTGGACAAAAAAAATGACAAATGAGCATAAATATTTAGAAAAACAAATGGAAACTAATAATGACTTTGCATTAAATTTTTCGGATATGCCTTTGATTGAAAACAATAATCAAAATTCCGATTTAGTTGAGCAAATTAAAAAATTAGATCAACTATATAAATCTGGAGTACTTACAAAAGATGAATTTGAAAAAGCAAAGAAAAAACTTTTAAATTAAAATATGTTTAAAATAATTCCTAATAAAAACAATACCGCAGCTGAAATTTTTTGTGATATTAAAAAAATAAAATCAAAAGAATTAAAAAAAATAAAATCAGCATTAAATAATTTTGGAATGATTTATTTTAGAAGACAAAATTTAACTTCAAAAAATTATTTAAATTTTGCAAAAAAATTCGGCAAACTTGCTGACTATCCAAGATTAAAAGGTTTAAGTTCTAAATATTCAAAAATTACAGTTGTTCAAAGAAAGAAAACCGACAAAGGACCAAGTTTTGGTGAACAATTTCATACTGATTCAATTTATACAAAAAAACCTCCTAAATTTACAATGTTACTCTCTAAGATAGTTCCAAGAAAAGGTTTGGCTAATACAGAATTTTCTTCTCAATATTTAGCATACAAAAATCTTCCAAAAAATATTAAGAAAAAAATCAAAGATTTAAAAGCAGTTTATTCTTCTGAAGGACCAATATCTATAACAAGATTGGAAAGAGAAAAAGAAAAAGGTAAAAAAATAAAAGAATTAATTTCAAAACATAAAATTTTGAGAAAAATTAATAAAAAATATAGTATTTATTGCAGCCCAGGCCATTTTGTAAGATTTAACTCTTCAAAAAAAATAAATGCTAGAAAACTAAAAAATTTTTTATTTAAACATCAAATCAAAAAAAAATTTCAATATTCGCTTGAGTGGGAAAAAAATCAATTAGCTATATGGGATAATAGATCAATGTTGCATCAAGCTACACCTTTTAAAGGTAATAGAGTAATGCATAGAATTACTATTCAATAGATTTATGCTTCAAATTTTTTTTGGCTTAACTCCTTTTATATTTATTACTCTTTTAGGTTTTTTATTCGGCAAATTTAAAATTTTCAATCTTAACCATGCTAAAATTCTAAATTTATTTTTATTTTATATTGCTATACCGGCATTGATTATAAAATTAATTGCATTAAGTGATTTTGATCAAATAGATTTTAATCAAATTACATCATACTTAATAATGCAATCAGTGTGTGGAATATTCGCTTTTTTGATTACTTCTAAATATTTTAAAAGACCAATTGCTGAGTCAATTATATGGGCTTTAACAGTAGCATTATCAAATCATGTAACACTTATATTGCCAATAACTGAAATTTTTTTTCAAAAAGATATAGTGACTCAAGTAGCAAGTATTATTTTTATGGATAGTATAATTTTAATATCTGTAATTGCATTTTTTTTAGAATTATCAACAAAAAGAAATGTTAAGATAATAATATTTATTAAAAATATCATTCTAAACCCAATGATATTATCAATTTTAATTGGAGTTTTCTTATTTGTTTTTAATTTTGACATTGAGGATACTCCAATAGAATATACTTTATCCACACTTGCTTTATGCGTTTCTCCAGTAGGCCTTTTTGCAATTGGAATAATTCTTTCTTTTTATACTAAAAATGTAATCAATAAATTAACATTCTCAATTTCTGTTTTAAAATTAATAATTTCTCCTTTAATACTATTGTTAATAGGATTTTTAATATTTGATGCTGGTATTCCAAAAGAAATTCCGGGTGCTTTTTTTGTAAGTGTTGCGCCTTGTGGGTTGTCCGCATTAGCCTTTTGTGCAGCCTATAATGTTAGCCCTGAGAATATAATAAAAGCAATTTTTATTTCTACTTTTGCATCAATAGGTACAATATTTTTTGCAATTCAATATTTAACATTATAGAATTTAAAGATGTCAAAAAGATATAGTGGCAAATCATTTAAAGACGCTTCTGTAATGAAGAAAGCAAAACTTTCATTAAAAGAAAAGAGAAAAATTAAAAGAGAAAAGAAAAATAAAAAATGAAAAAAATCATTGGATTATTAATAATTAGTTTCTTTTTGATTTCTCATTCTTATGCGGAAACAAGATTTGAAAAAGATTTAAGAATACTATCAAAATATAACTTTTTTGTTGATAACGAAGGTAATCCTTATGAATTAGATCAAAATATCGATAAAGATAAAACAATTATCCTAATTTATAGCCATGGCTCTGGTGGAAAAGAAAGAGTATTACAGCTATGTAAAAATTCTTGGTATCAAATACCACCAACAGTTTATCAATTAGATGGAGTTAAAATAAAGAATTTTACAATTAAAACTTATCAACTGTGTAAGGGTGCAAGAGGATTTTCTCAGAAAGATGCAGACTTATTTTGGGGCACTTATGACAAAAACAATCAAGATATAAATAGTGTTTTAGATCTTAAAGATGAAAATGGAGTATCATTGATTAATAAATGGAAAGGCTCAATACAAGAAAAAGTTATTAAATTGAAGATTGATGAATTTAAAGAAAAAGGTTTTAATAATATTGTTCTTTCAGGTCATTCAGCGGGAGGATGGGACTCTCTTGTTTTAAAATCAAATTTCCCATCAGAAATTGATGGTGTAATAGCGTTTCATCCTGCAAGATCAGGAAAATTTGCCAAAACAAAAAAACCTCACAGAGGCTGGGTAAATTGGAGAAATTACAAAATATCAATGATAAAAGTTGAAAAATTAGAAAATGTTTTAGTTTTTAGCCATGAAAAAGATAAATATGAAAATCCTAAAACATCAAAATTTTTATCAAATTCAAACAATGTTAGATTTATTGATGTTAGTGATACTAAATGTAAAAGCAAATTAACAACCGGCGGATGGCACGGCATAACTTTAACAAAATGTTTTGCGGATAAAGATCCAAAAAGAAAAGAAATAATTAAATATTTAGAAGAAATTTTTTAAAATTTTATCTTTCGTTAATATATTTTCTATTTATATTTGAAACTAGGTTTCCTAATCTAGGAGAGATTTTTTCGATTATTACAATTGAGTCACTCACTAATTTATCTGCTTCTGCCTTATTTAGCATTCTTTCATTCTCCATAAATCTAGTTCCAATAATAGATGTTATTTCTGACAAAACGATAGAGGAATTATTTGCTTTATCAACAATTTCTTGTTGAGCAGCTATTTGTGAGTCGATATATAATTTATAATCATCATAAGCTGTTGAAACTTTTTGAATTAGCTCACCTTGAATTTCAGACTGCAAAACCAGTTGCTCTTTATATTGCTTGATACCATTGTTAAAAATATAAAGAATGCTAATCAAAAAAATACATACAACAATACACAATGTTGCTATCGAGTAGTTTTTAAACTTTGCCGAACTGTCACTCATATAAGACTATTATATTTAAATTATTTAAAGAAGTCCAGGTAGCCAAGTTGAGAAAATTGGGAACAGTATCATTAATATTCCATAAATAATTCCAACAATAGTAAATAATGGAACTTCTCTAAATGCTTTTGCAGGGTTTTCTTTTATAACTCCTGCTGCTGTATATATTCCAACACAGACAGGGGGGGTTATCATTCCAATTCCAGCAAAAGCAACGAACACAACATAAAGATGAAGTAAACTTTGGTTAAAAGATAATGTTATCGCAGCAAAAATTGGAACAGTTAAATAAAATACTGGTACAATTTCAATAAATGTTCCAAGAATTAAACATATAGCTCCTAACATAATCCAAAATAGATTTACGCTGACGCCCATTTCAGTAAAATATGTAATTATTTTTTGTGGAGCTTGAGTATAAGTCAGAACAACGCTTAAGAATGTTGCTGTTGCAATAATAGAAAATATTACAGCTGTGATAATTGCTGTATCTTTAAGACAACTTAATAAAGAAGATAAAGTTAATTCTTTATAAATTAAAAATCCTATAGCTACCGCATATACACCTGCAACTGCTGCCGACTCAGATGGAGTCAGAAAACCTGCATATATTCCACCTAAAATTATTACTGGAGTAATCAAAGCTGGTAATGCTGCAACAAAAGAACTTATTCTTTCTTTAAATGTAGCTTTTTTATCTGCTCTTATATGTCTACATTTAAATAGAACTAAAAGAACCATTAAAACTAAAAGAATTAGACCAGGTATTACTCCAGCAGCAAAAGTTTTAGAAACAGGTACATATGTAAGGGCACTAAATAAAATTGCAGCATTTGAAGGCGGTATTAAAGCCTCAAGTAAGGCCGCTGAAGCAGCCAACACTACAACAAATGGAGTAGGGTAACCTTGTTCAATCATCTTAGGCATCATAATCGTGCCAACTGCCGTAATTGCTGCAAGAATTGATCCACAAAAAGCAGCAAAGAAACCCATAGCAATAACCATAGCAACCCCAAGACCGCCTGGCCAATGTCCAACTAAAGTTGTTGCAAATTTTACCAATCTTAATGCAGCACCTCCTTTTAACATAGCCATTCCACTGAATATAAATAATGGAACCGCTATAAGAACATGTTTGGTTAAAGCTCCAAAAGATACTTGAATTAGTACAGACCAAGGAAGATTAAGACCACCAATTGCAGCAATAGAACTTCCTAATCCAAATACCAAAAAAATTGGAACAGAAATAATTAATGTTATTAATGATAAAATAGAAGCTATAGCGAACATCGTTTAATTATTTATTTATAAGATTTCTAATATTATCAAATATCAATTCTAAAGATGTAAGAGCCAAAATTAAAAAACCTACTGGAAACGCAAGGAACATCCACCATATTGGAATACTTATTTCTATTTCCATTACCTGTCCTAAATTGAAATACATCATTGTTGCATCAACTCCTGCCTTAAAAAAAATACAGGCTGAGATAAAAGCAACTAAATTAACTATAAGAAATAAAATTTCTTTATTTTTTTTAGACATTAAAGGAGTTAAAAAATCTACTTTTATATGCTGGCCTGTTTTTAACAAAGGTCCAAGTAGTGGAAAAACTAACCAACTTACTAAAACAGGTGGTAATTCAATAAACCAAGCAAATCCAGTTCCTGTTACAAATCTTGTGCTTGCGCTTAAAAATAAAGCGGCAACCATTATAAAAATAATTAACATTGCGAGCGCTAAAGATGCCGAAGCTAGTAAGTTATTAACTGCTCGCAATGCTTTCATTTTTTAGACTAAGTAAATAACTTATTCTAATTATTTTTTGCGTACTCTTGAGCTGCAAGTAAAGCATCAGAGTCGATCATTTTTGCCATAGCAGGCATAACTTTGTCTTTCATAAGCTTATCAAATTTTGCTTTTTCAGCTCCTGAAAGAGTAGTTACAACCCCGCCTCTATCTTGGAATTCTTTGAGAACAGTTTCACCATGATCCATAATTCTATCTGTTGAAAGAGTTCCTACTTCTTTACCAACATCCATAATTATTTTTTGTAAATCTGCTGGTAAACCGTTAAACCAAGTAGAATTTGCCATTATATAAGCGTCAGCATAATATTGATATGGCTTTTGAGCGTACTTTAAAAATTCCCACCAACTGTATGCTTTAATACTTCCTGGAGGACTGTTTATTGTATCAATCATTCCAGATTGTAATGCATTGTAAACTTCTCCTGTCTTTAGAGATACACGATTTGCTCCAAGAGCATCCCACATAGGTTCTTCACTTTTAAGCAGTCTTCTAGCTTTTAAACCTTTCATTGCATCAATTCCAGTTAACTCACGTGCACTAGAAATTGACATTACCGGTCCAACAGGATTGTACATAATTAATGTTGAATTAGTTTTTTTAGTTAGATCTCCCCAAATTTCTTTTCCTTTTGCAGAATTTTGGAAAAAACCTCTTTGTTGCTCCCAAGAATTAAAAAGACCTGGAAAAGAAGCAACATTAAAGTTTTTATTTATTGGAGGAAAACTAACAACTCCAACTATACCCCCAAGTTCTACTGCACCGGATGTAACTGCTCCCATTACTTCTCTGATACCAAATAATTGTTTTGAAGGGTAAACTTCAATTTTTAATTTTCCATTTGCTCTTTTATTAACTTCATCAGCAAAAATTTGTGCATGTTTGGCACTATGGTGCTTTGGACTCCAGTGAACTGAAAGACGTCCAACAATTTCTGCAAATGCTGCTGTAGAAGAAACTACAAATGAAATCACGAATAAAAAGCTAACAATAGCTCTAAATATAGATTTAATATTTAACATATCTTCCCTCTTTCTTTTTTTTATAATTAATAGTTTAATAACTACATCTAAATTAACAATGTAAATTTGATTGAATGAGGAAATAAAAGTAGTATATATCAATACGAATTTAATGGCGGGGTAGCTCAGTTGGTTAGAGCGCGGGACTCATAAGCCCGAGGTCAGTGGTTCGATCCCACTTCCCGCTACCATCGTGAAAAAATTACTCAAACTTTTTAAAAAAATTAGGGTCAAGGTGTATAATCCAATTTTCTAGGGCATTATTAACATTTGGATCGTCAATTAATGACATCATTGCAAGTTCTCCTAGGTATTCAAAAGATTTTGTAAAAGCTTCTTCACCTTCATAAGATAAAACATTTTTAGCTTCTTCTAGACAAATTGAACCTAGAATGTATTGCATATAATCTGCTACTGCAATTTCATGATTAGTTGATTTTTCTGCAGAAATATTAAATTCGCTTTCAAGAGCAGAATGTTGAGCAACTGCTGAAAACATCCATCTTACTAAAACAACCTTATCTCTTTCAGTAGTATTTTGCATTAAACAATTTGCAAATTTATTTAAATATTCACCACTAAAAGAATTAGTTTGAAGAACAAAAAATATAATTAGAGATAAATATATTTTTTTCATTTTTTATTTTTACACTAATGACCTGGAAATTCTATTAAATTTTCTACTTTGTAACCTTTTTTTATAAGTTTATCACATCCATCTAAATCAAATAGATTTATTACAAAAACATATCCTGCTACATTTCCCCCAGACATTTCAATAAGTTTTGCAGCCGCTTCTGCAGTTCCACCTGTTGCTATTAAATCATCTATTAGAAGAACATTATCATTTTTATCAATTGCATCTTTGTGCATTTCCATAGTTGCTGTTCCATATTCTAATTCAAATTCAACAGAATGTGTTTCTGCTGGTAATTTATTTTTCTTTCTTAAAAGTATGAAAGGTTTTTTTAATAAATAGGAAACTGCCGAAGCAAAAACAAAACCTCTGGACTCTATTGCTGCCAATTTATTAAATTGAAATTTTTTAGATCTTTCAACTATTTGATCTACACATTCGCAAAAAGCTTTTTCATTCTTAATTAAAGTAGTTATATCTCTAAAAAGTATGCCTTTTTTGGGATAATCTTGTATCGATCTTATGTGTTCTTTTAAATCCATAATTCTTTTGAATTATAATAATAAATAAATTATTTTTCATTTATGGCAATTAATAAATTAGCAATAATAGGTGGTAGTGGCTTATATGACGTAGAAGAGTTTAAAGAAAGAGAACTATTGGATATTAATACACCATGGGGAAAACCATCTGACCAAATATTAAAAACAAAATACAATAGTAAAGATGTATATTTTTTACCAAGACATGGCAGAGGTCATTTTGTTTCTCCTTCTAAAATAAACTTTAGAGCAAATATTGATGCTTTAAAACAATTGGGTGTAACAGATATTGTTTCAGTATCGGCTGTTGGTTCTTTAAAAGAAGAATTACCACCAGGTAAATTCGTTATAGTTGACCAATTTATTGATAGAACTTTTGCAAGAAATAAATCATTTTTTGATGAAGACATTGTTGCTCATGTTTCAATGGCTCACCCAACATCAAAAGGTTTAATGAATGCTTGTGAAGACTCTATAAAAAAAGAAAACATTCAATATCAAAGAGGTGGAACTTATGTAGTTATGGAAGGACCTCAGTTTTCTACACTTGCAGAGTCTAATTTATACAGATCATGGAAAGCTGATGTTATAGGTATGACCAATATGCCAGAAGCAAAACTCGCTAGGGAAGCAGAAATGAGATATGCATCTGTATCAATGGTAACAGATTATGATTGTTGGCATCCAGACCATGAAAATGTTGATGTTCAACAAGTTATAAAAGTTCTTTTAGATAATGCAGCAAAAGCAAAAAATATGATTAAAAATTTAATAGATAATTTTGAAAATCACATTGATCCTAATGATCCTACAAATAATTGTTTAGATGTTGCAATTATTACAGCTCCAGAAAAAAGATCAAAAAAAACAATAGATAAATTAAACACTATTGCAGGTAGAGTTTTAAATAAGTGAAAAAATATCTAACTAAAGAAGAAATCGATTTATATAAAAATCAAGGTGCCATAGCTATCAAAAATATATTTAAACCATGGATTGACTTACTTAGAATAGGATTTGAAAAAGTAATAAAAGAACCCGGCCCACATGCAAGAGAAAATGTAGAAAATGGAAAAGGAAGATTTTTTGAAGATTATTGTAATTGGGAACGTATAAATGAATTTAAAAAATTTGCTAAAGAATCTCCAGCAGCACAGATAGTTGCTGAAGCAACTGGCTCTAAATCTATTCAATTATTTCATGAACATATATTTGCAAAAGATCCTGGAACCTCTAAGGAGACTCCATGGCACCAGGATATGCCTTACTATTGTATAGATGGTAATGATACTGGGAGTTTTTGGATACCACTCGATCCAATAACTAAGGAAAATTCATTAAAAATTTTGTTAGGATCTCATAAATTTAAAAAATTAGTTAGACCAACAAAATGGTCTAATGATCAACCCTGGTATAAAAATAATGATAATTTTATGGATATGCCTGATTTGAAATCAATAAAAAAAAACATATTTATACCAGAAATGAATTTAGGTGATGCGATACTTTTTAATTTTAAAATTCTGCATTCATCATCTGGAAATTCAGAAAAAGTACCGAGAAGAGCTTTTTCAATGCGTTTTATAGGAGATGATGTTAGATACATAGAGAGAGATGGAGAAACTTCTCCGCCGTTTAAAGGAATAAATTTAAAAGCTGGTGAAAAAATGCGAAAAGATTGGTTTCCAGTTGTTTGGAGCAACTAAATGAAAATTCAAGGAAAAGAATATCGTACAATTTGGTTTGATGAAGAAAAAAAAGCTGTAAAAATTATAGACCAAACTAAACTTCCACATAAATTTATAATTAAACATCTTAAAACAGTTAAAGACGCAATAAATGCAATTAAAACTATGGAAGTTAGAGGAGCACCTCTTATAGGAGGAACAGCAGCTTACGGAATGGTTTTAGCAATTTTGGAAAATAATGACAAAGAATTTTTAAAAAAAAGTTCAGTGAAACTGGTTCAATCTAGACCTACAGCTATAAATCTTCAGTGGGCCGTTCATAGAATGAATAATAAGCTATCAATGATAAATAGTAATGATTTATTTGATGTTGCACTAAAAGAAGCTAAAGAAATTTGTGATGAGGATGTCAAGTTTTGTGAAAATATTGGACTTAATGGACTTAAGATTATTGAAGAAATTTATAACAAAAAGAAAGATACGGTAAATATTTTAACCCATTGTAATGCTGGTTGGCTTGCAACTATTAATTGGGGCACAGCAACTTCACCAATTTATCATGCTCATAAAAAAGGAATTCCAATACATGTTTGGGTAGATGAAACTAGACCAAGAAATCAAGGTGCTAATTTAACTTCTTATGAATTAAACGAAGAAGAAATTCCTAATACAATAATAGCAGATAATACTGGAGGAATACTGATGCAAAGAGGAGAAGTTGATATGTGTATCGTTGGTACAGATAGAACATTATCAACTGGAGATGTTTGTAATAAAATCGGCACTTATCTTAAAGCATTAGCAGCTAGTGATAACAATGTTCCTTTCTATGTTGCATTACCAAGCTCAACAATTGACTGGAATATTAAAGATTATAAAGAAATACCTATCGAAGAAAGAAATTCAGAAGAATTATCTCACGTAGAAGGAGTCGATGAGGAGGGCAATGTAAAAAAAATATTAATTTATCCAAAAAAAAGCAAAGGAATGAATTTGGCTTTTGATGTAACTCCTGCAAAATATGTAACTGGACTAATCACAGAAAAAGGAATTTGTGAAGCATCTTCACAAGGTTTAAAATCATTATTTAACAAATAGTTTATGCAAACAATTAAAATGGTTGAAGTCACAAGAAGTGATGAAGTTGAAAGTTTTCATCATGGTGTAGCAGTATTAATTAATTCATCTGGAGAAATATTAAAAGAGTGGGGAAATTCAGATTTGAATATTTACCCTAGATCGGCATTAAAACCAATTCAAACTCTAAATCTTTATAAAGATGGCATTGCAGAAGCTATGAGTCTAACTGATGAACAAATAGCAATTACCACTGCATCACATCATGCTGAAATATTTCATCAAGAAATTATTTCTAATTGGTTAAAAAAAATAGATATTAAAGAAGAAAATCTTTCTTGCGGCCATGATTGGCCTTGGAATCTAGAAGATAAATTTAGAGCAAAATTGGAATATAAAAATAAAAGAAAAATTTATCACAATTGTTCAGGAAAACATTGTGGACACCTAGCGGTTTGTAAACATAAAAATTTAACTATAGAAAATTATCAAGACAAAACACACCCTATCCAAAAGGATTTAATTAAATTAATTGAAAATTTGTCAGAATATAAAATAAAAAATATTGGAATTGATGACTGTACTTTACCTAATCCTTTAATGCCTTTAAAAAAGTTTGCATTAGCAGCATCTCAATTAACAGATAGTAAAAAATTAAGCGAAAATGCAGATATAGCAAAAAAAATTTTTAACTCATGTATAAAATTTCCAGAATTTACTGGTGGAACAAAAAGTATTAATTGTATTTTAACTAAACTTTCAAAAGGAAAAATATTTTTTAAAAATGGTGCCGAAGGAGTATTTTTAGCATTAATACCTGAAATAAAATCAGCCCTAGTAGTTAAAATTTTAGATGGAGCACCAAGAGCAGCCGAAACTGCAATAGCGGGATTAATCTCTGAATTAAAAATTATAGATGAAAATGAGTTGGATAAGATTAAATTTAGAGAAGTTACTAACTCTATAGGTCAAAAAATAGGAAAAATGAGATTTGTATTATAGTTCAGAACAAATCAAACCATCTAAAGGTTTTGGATGAAACCAAGTTGATTTTGGTGGCATAAACCTTTTTCTATCAGCGATCTTCATAACACTTAAAATATTTGTAGGCGCAACCTTAAAAGCTATATTAAATTTTTTTGAATTTGCTAATTTTTTTAGAAAACCTGAACTATTAATTCCTGAAATGAATTCTATATTTTTAGCTTTAATTTTATTAATAATATTTTCATGAAGTATTGTTACATCTAATTTATTATTCTCCTTTATTTGTTTGAGTGAATACCATTGATTTTTCATGCACATTTCCAAATAACCTTTTTTTAAACTTTTAGCATTATTCTTAATTTTAATTATTTTGAAATTTTTATTTATAATATTAAAAATTTTTTCCTTACTAAAATTACTTTTTAATACTCTATTGTAATCTAAAATTTTTATTTGATTATGAGGGAAAGCAACAATCATTGGTGATATTTTTTTATTACTTCTAATCATTCCTTGTATTCTATGATGACCATCACAAATATATATTTTTTTTATTTTTTTAATAAAATTTTTCAAAGATTTTAAATTTATTTCTTTATCTACAATCCAAACTTGATGATTAAATTTATCCAAAGATCTAAATGAATAAATTGGTTTTGATTTTGTAATTTTTTTTAAAAAATCATTAA
Source organism: uncultured Pelagibacteraceae bacterium (assembly GCA_902552475.1). Classification (GTDB taxonomy): domain Bacteria; phylum Pseudomonadota; class Alphaproteobacteria; order Pelagibacterales; family Pelagibacteraceae; genus Pelagibacter. The sequence continues at coordinate 37,483 of CACDJC010000003.1, forward strand.
GTTTTTTATTTTGTTTATAAGCGGTATAAATTGGTCCTATTTGTGTTGAAATATTTAATATCTGTCTTTTTCTTTCCAACACTCTATTTTTGAAAGTTTCTTCATGACCCAAAATATTTTTGTTGTCATATTTATTTAAATCTACCTTTCCTAATATTCCAATTTGTTTGTGATTTTTATTAGATATTTTGTAAATATAGTAACAATTCTTAATTTCTTTAGTTATCAGTTTTTTATCCTTCATGTTTTGAAAGTATTTTTTTGATTTATTTAGGTTTTTACTACTTAAAATCTTTAAGTATCCAATCTTTGGATAAGATTTTAAATTATTAAAATATCTTGGATTTGGAGTTGAAATTTTATGAGCCTGTTTCTTTACTGGTCTTAAAGCTTTAAAAGGATTTATTAAAAGCAACTGATTTATTATGCAATTTTTGGAAGTTCTTCTAAAGCTTTATCCATACTTCCTCTGTCAAACTTATCTTCTGCTAAATTTCCTTCGAAGTAATCTCCATATGCTTTCATGTCAAAGTGACCATGACCGCATAAATTGAATAATATTGTTTTAGACTCTCCATTTTTTTTACATTCTAATGCTGCATCAATAGCACCCTTAACTGCATGTGTTGCTTCAGGTGCGGGAACTATACCTTCTGTTCTTGCAAAATTTACTCCTGCTTCAAAACATTCTTTTTGACCATAAGCTTTTGCTTCAATAGCATTAATTTCTTTCAAATGACTCACAAGTGGCGCCATACCATGATATCTTAATCCTCCCGAGTGTGTTGCTGGTGGAATAAATTGCGAACCTAGAGTATGCATTTTTACCAACGGTGTTAATTTACCCGTATCCCCAAAATCATAAACATATTTACCTTCAGTCAATGTCGGACACGATTTTGGTTCACATGCAATAACTCTTGTTTTTTTTCCTTCTCTAAAATTTTTTCCTAAAAATGGATTTACTAAACCCGAAAAATTACTTCCACCTCCTGTACAACCAACTAAAATATCTGGATAATCATCAGCCATTTCCATTTGCAATATTGCTTCATTGCCTACAATAGTTTGATGCATTAAAACATGATTTAACACACTTCCTAGTGCGTATTTTGTATCTGGATTTTTAGCAGCCATTTCAACTGCTTCTGAAATTGCAATTCCTAAACTACCAGTATTGTTAGGGTCTTTTGCTAATATTGCTTTTCCACTATCTGTTTCATCAGAAGGACTTGCGACGCATCGTGCACCATAAGTTTGCATAACAAGTTTTCTATATGGTTTTTGCTCAAAACTAACTTTTACCATATAAACATCTAATTCAATTCCAAACAATTTACATGCAAATGCCAGTGAAGTTCCCCATTGGCCAGCACCTGTTTCAGTAGTTATTTTTTTCGTACCTTCTTCTTTGTTGAAAAAAGCTTGAGCAACTGCTGTATTAGGCTTGTGACTACCAGAAGGACTAACTCCCTCATACTTATAATAAATTTTTGCTGGAGTATCTAAATGTTTTTCTAAACTTCTTGCTCTGTATAATGGGGATGGTCTCCATTGTTTATAAATTTGTCTTACAGGCTCAGGTATTTCGATATCTCTATCTTGAGAAACTTCTTGACCGATCAGAGCCATTGGAAATAAAGGAGCTAGATCATCTGGCCCAATTGGTTTTAAAGTACCTGGGTGTAGTGGAGGCTCCATAGGTTTTGGTAAATCTGCAGCAATATTATACCAAGTCTTTGGCATTTTGCTTTCTTCAAGAAAATATTTTCTTTGATCTGACATAATTTTATATTCGTATTTTCTAAATTATTTAAACGAAATGCAAGTCTTAATTCTTTTAATAAAACTGTTAAATACCCAAGAGATTTGTTAGAATTTGTTTAGAATCATTTCAATGAGCGAAGTAAAAAACATACTATTTATAATGGCCGATCAGTTAAGATGGGATTATCTTTCTTGTTATGGTCATCCACATTTAAAAACCCCTAATATAGATAGCTTGGCAAAAAAGGGAGTTATGTTTAATTCAGCCTATGTTCAAGCTCCTGTATGTGGTCCATCTAGAGCATCTTATTATACAGGAAGAACAGTTTTTAGCCATGGATCAACTTGGAATCAGGTTCCTCTACCTATTGGAGAACTAACCATAGGAGACTATCTAAGACAAGATGGAATAAGAACAGGAGTTGTTGGAAAAACTCATATGAGACCTGATACCGAAGGAATGACTAGATTGGGTATTTCAAAAAAAACAGAAATTGGACTTATTGTTAGCGAACCTGGTTTTGAACCTTATGAAAGAGATGATGGTTTACATCCAAATAATCATATTAAAAATTCTGAAAAAAAATTATCATATAATGAATGGTTAAATAAACTTGGTTATGAAGGAGAAAATCCTTGGGACAGCTGGGCAAATTCTGCAGAAGGAAAAAACGGAGAAATTTTAAGCGGATGGAGACTAAGAAATTCAAATAAACCAGCAAGAATACCCGAGAAACATTCTGAGACAGCTTTCATGACAAACAGAGCAATGGAGTTTATACAAGACAGTGAGCAGAAACCATGGTTTTTACATTTGTCTTATATAAAACCACATTGGCCTTATATTGCTCCAGCTCCATATCACAACATGTTTTCAGCAAATCAATTTTATCCAGTTCATAGATCTGATAGTGAAAAAGATATTAATCATCCAGTTTACAAAGCATTTATGGAAAATAGTATTTCAAAAACATTTTCAAGAGATGAAGTGAGAAATACAGTTCTTTCTGGATACATGGGTTTGATTAAACAGATAGACGATAACCTAGGAAGATTGTTTAAATTTTTAGAAGATAAAAAATTAATGGAAGAAACAATGATAGTTTTCACATCTGATCATGGAGATTATCATGGAGACCACTGGCTCGGAGAAAAAGAATTATTTCATGAACAAATTATAAAGGTGCCCATGATAATTTATGATCCAAGTGAGTCTGCAAATAATAATAGGGGAGCAAAAGAAGATAGATTTATTGAGTCTATTGATTTACTGCCTACTTTTTTAGATTCCGTAAATAGTAAAGCAAGCAAACATAGACTTGAGGGATCTTCTTTAATTCCTTTATTAAGAGGTGAAAGAAATTTAAAATGGAGAGAAAGTGTTTTTAGTGAAATAGATTATTCATTCAATGAAGCTAGAAAAATTTTAAATCTTGGACCCTCAGATGCTAGAGCTTATATGATAAGAAATAGTAGATGGAAATATATTTATTATAAGGGATTTCCTCCACAACTCTTTGATTTAGAAAAAGATCCTGACGAATTTAATGATTTAGGGCAAGATCCGGACTATTCAAAAATTAGGGAAGAAATGAAAGAAGCCCTTCTTCAAAGAATTATAAGTAGAAAAAACAGAGTTGCTGCTAATGATGAATTTGTAATGAAAGATAGAGATTACTCAAAAGAAAATGGTATAATGATAGGAGTTTGGTAAATTATGAATCCATTAATATTATCCCTAATTTGTTTAGTTTTAGTAGGAGTTTCTGCTAATCTTATAAAGATAATTAGAGAGAATAGATTATTATTAATTTTATCAATTATACCTTGTGTTTATATCTTGGCTTATGGAATTTATATAACTTTAGGTCCAATAGATTTATACGAAGATGGAACAAAAAACTATTTTTTAAAAAATCCAGATGAAAAAGAACTTCCAATTGTTTTTGTTTTATTAAAATTTTATCAATATATTTTAATTTTAGTTGGCGCAGTATTTGGTTATCTATATTTAAACTATCTAAAAAAATTAAAAAATAATTCAACCGATGTTAACTAGTGAAGAAATTAAAAAATATAAAAAAGAAGGATATTTAATTCCAAATTTTCAAATGCCTGAGAAAGATCTTCTTGAAATAGAAGAACTTCATGATTCCTTAGTTAAAAAATTCCCTAAGTTCAGAAATTATTGCCCAGCTATATTATTGCATGATGAAAGATTTTTAAAATATTGTTTTAATGAAAAAATACTAAATATAATTGAACAGCTTATAGGAAAAAATTTTGCTCTGTGGAATTCCAGTTTTTTTGCAAAACCAGCATTAAATGGATACGCTACACCTTGGCATCAAGATGGACAATATTGGCCAATACGACCGCTTGCAACATGTTCTGTCTGGTTGGCAATAGATGATGCAACTTCAAAAAACGGTTGTTTAAAATTTATTAAAGGCTCTCATAAAGATAAAAAATTAAAAAAACATAAAATAAACAAAAGTGAAAAATTAACTCTTAACCAAGAGTTACTCAAATCTGAATATATAGAAAAAAATTCTGTAGATTTAGTTTTAAAAAGAGGGCAAATATCATTACATGATGTTTATATGGTACATGGATCTGAAGAAAATAAATCACCAAAATCTAGAAGAGCAATGACAATGAGATTTATGCCAACAACCAGTATCTTTGATCACAGATTTGTTTTTAATACAAGGGATTTTTCAATTACAAAAATATATCAGGCTAGAGGAAAAGATGTTTCTATGAAAAATAACATGATACCTTTAGATATTATGAGTACATAAGACTTGGCAAATATAAACATATTGCGGGGAAAGCTATTATCAATGCAAGTCTTATTACATCTGTCATAAGAAATGGAAGTGTTCCAAACCAAATTGTTTGCAAAGGTGTTTTTTGCATTACACCTTTAATAACAAATAAATTCATTCCTACTGGTGGAGATATTAATCCAAACTCGACAACTATTACTGCAAAAATTCCAAACCAAACTGGGTCTATTCCAGCATCAACTATTACTGGATAGAAAACTGGAATTGTAAGAAATAACATTGCAAGAGAATCCATTACGGTTCCTAGAACTAGATATATTGCACAAATTACAAGAATTACCCCCAAAGGTGTTAATTGTAAGTGATTTATAAAATCAACCACAGCAAAGGGTAATTGGGTCACAGTTATTAAATAATTGAAAATACTTGCACCAATTACAATTAAATATAATGAGCCAACAGTTTTAATGGTTGTCCAAACTGCATCTTTTAAAAGATTTAAAGTTAACTGACCTCTAAAAAATATAAAAATAAGAACAAGTATAACACCTACTGCAGCACTTTCAGTAGCAGTGAAAAAACCCAAGTACAAACCTCCCATCATTATTACAAATATTAAAAATATAGGAAAAACTTTTGATATAGCCGCTACCCTTTCTTTAAATGGCATTTTGGTTCCATAGCCTCCTTGGGATGGGTAAATTAAAAGATAAACTCTTATTGCTACCATATACAAAACAACAGCTATTAAACCTGGAATCAATGCAGCAAAAAAGAGTTCCTGCACTGATTGTTCTGTTAAATATGCATAAATTACTAATATTACACTTGGAGGAATTATAATTCCTAAGGTTCCACCAGAAGCAATTGATCCACTTATTAAAGCATCACTATATCCATGTCTTCGCATTTCTGGACCAGCCATTTGAGACATGGTAGCCGCAGTAGCAATTGAAGATCCACAAATCATTCCAAAACCCGCACAAGCACCAACAGTAGACATTGCCAAACCACCTTTGTAATGACCAACAACTGCATAAGCAGCGTCATATAAATTTCTTGATAAATTTGAGCTATTAGCAAGATTTCCCATTAAAACAAAAAGAGGAAGAACCGATAAAGTGTATTTTGATACTGCGTCGAAAGGAGCGGTACCAAGAACAAATATTGCTGGATCAAATCCTGATATTAATGCAAAACCTATAAAACCAACTACAAGCATTGCAATTCCTATAGGAACATTAAGGACCATTAAAACTAAAACAGCAGCAAATGACAAACCTCCATTTATAATAGAATCAATTCCCATTAATTTCCTTTGGATTGAGTTTTATTATTAAAAACTGTTTTAGTGAACCAAACCACAATTGCCAAAACACTTAACCACATACCTATAGAACAAATAAAATAAAAAGGATAAAAATATAATTCTAGATCAAGTGTCACTCTTTGATTATCCATAAATTTAAAAGATGTAACTGTTGTAGCGTAAGCCATTAAAGACATAATTCCTATCATTAAAAGAAATTTTAAAACAATAAGATAAGTTTTAAATATACCTAGATTTAAATTATTTATAAAATCTGCTGAAACATTTGCATTTAAAAAAAAAGCTCTTGGCATGGCTAAAAAAGCGACTAGAGCCATACCAATTTCGACTAATTCAATTGTTCCAGTTACTGGTGAATTAAGAAAACGTCTTCCAAAAACATCACAAAATGTTAGTACAGCAAGAAAAAACAACACTAAGCCAGAAGCTGTTGCTGAATAATTAAATATTTTGTCTATTTTAAATTTCATTACAAAATGACACTTCTAATTTTATAAACTTTAACATATAAACCATTAGATAAATAGAAAGCATTAATTATGAAATTTATTTCTTTTTTACATAATAAAGAAGCTAAATATGGAGTTATAAACGATAATTTAATAACTGATCTTACAGGAAAAGTTTTGGATGCAAAAACATTAAAAGAACTTATTAAGAAAAAAGGAATTTCAAATGCTAAAAAATATGCAACTGAAAATCCTGGAAATATTAAATTAGATCAAATTGAGTATTTGCCATTAATTCCAAATCCAGGAAAAATTATTTGCGTGGGTTTAAATTATAGCGAACATGTTAAAGAGACAAATAGAACAGTGGAAGAGAATCCAGTTATATTTCACCGTTTTCCAGAAAGTCAAACTGCTCACCAACAACCTATACAAAGACCTATCGCATCTCAAAGTCTAGATTATGAGGGAGAAATGGCTGTTATTATGGGTGAGGCTGGAAAACATGTTAATCCTAAAGATGCTCTGAAACATATTATTGGCTACTCTTGTTACAACGAAAGTACAATCCGTGAATGGCAAAGACATACAAGACAATTTGGTATGGGGAAAAATTTTGAAAAAACTGGCAGTTTTGGTCCTCATATGGTTCTAGCCGAAGATATTAAAAATTATAAAGAACTTACACTTGAAACAAGACTAAACGGCGAAGTAATGCAAAATGCTAAACTTAGTCAACTTATTTTTGATATACCAATATTAATTTCTTATGTATCTAAGGCATTGGCATGGAGAGCTGGAGATGTTTTAGTTACCGGAACTCCAGGTGGAGTTGGATTCAAGCGAAACCCACCAGTTTTTATGAAGCCAGGGGACAATGTGGAAGTAGAAATCACTGATATCGGTGTTTTATCAAACACAATTAAGGATGAAATAATTTAAATTTCACGTTAAACTTTAAAAATATTATTAAAAAAAATAGGGGATAAAATGAAAAAAAAATTAATTGGATTTATTATAGTAGTCTTTTCTTTAGCGACAGTAAGTTCAGCGAATGCAAGTGGAACAGAGCTAAAACTAGCAACTTTTGAACCACCCAAAGCATTTATAGCTAGTAAAATTTTAGCTGCTTGGGCAAAAAAAGTTAATCAATGTTCTGCTGGAGAGTTAAATGTTAAAATGTATGCAGGAGGAGTTTTGGGAAGCCCTCCAAAGCAATACGATATTGTGACATCAGGTGTTGCTGATATTTCTTGGACAGTTCTTGGATATATTGGAGGTCAATTTCCACTTAGTTCAGTAATTGAGTTACCTTTTTTAACAAAAACTTCTAAGGCAGGTACTACTGCTTTAAACACTTTGTTTAATGAAGGTTATTTAGATAAAGAAATGGCTGGTATAAAAGTAATAGGATTGCACTCTAATCCAGGATACCACGTTCACATGAAAGATACTAAAGTTGTTAATCCTTCAGATTTTAAAGGAAAAAAAATGAGAGTACCTAGTAAAATTGCTGGGACAATTCTTAAGACTTTAGGTGCAACAGGTGTAAAAGTACCTGCGCCTGGAACTTCTGAAGCTTTAAACAAAGGTGTTGTAGACGGTACACCATTTCCTTATACAGCAATCGGTTCTTTCAGATTATTTGACGTAACAAAATATCATACAGAGCTACATGTAACTAACGCAACATTTGGCTTAATAATGAATGAAAACAAATATAACGGCCTACCAAATAAAGCAAAAAATTGTATTGATAAATACAGTGGTCATGCTTTCGGCGATTGGGCATCAAATCTAATTGATAACCAAAATGCAAAAATGAAAAATGAAATTTCAAAAAGAGACGGACATGAAATTATTATTGCATCAGACTCTGTAATTGCTGAATATAAAAAAATATTAGCACCTATCGAATCTGATTGGTTAAACGAAATGAAAGGCAAAGGCCTTGATGGCGATGCTGTTCTAAAAAGAGCAAGACAAATCATAACATCTATAGATCGTTAATAACAAAAACTTTGTTTGAGCCCGCATTATTCATAGCGGGCTCAAATTTAATTTAGTATAATAACTTTATGGCAATTAATGCATTAAGTTACATAGGAGTAAACTCAGATAAAATTGAGGATTGGTCTGATTATTCTGAAAAATGTTTGGGCATGCAAAGAGTTGATAGAGCAAAAGGAACTCTATCTTTTAGAATGGATGATCAAAAACAACGCTTGGCCATAACTGGAGATACAGGAGACAGTCTAGCCTTTATAGGATGGGAAGTAGAAAAAAAAGAAGATCTTCAAACTTACGCTGCAAAATTAGAAAAGAATAATATTCCTGTTACTTTAGGAAATTCATCTTATTCAGATAAAAGATTTGTTGATGAATTAATTCATTTCAACGATCCACAAGGAAATCGTATAGAACTTGTTTACAGCCCAATGAAAGACAATGATCCTTTTAAACCGTCTCGCCCGATATCTGGGTTTAAAACTGGAGCTCTCGGAATGGGTCATGTTGTTTTACATGTTAAAAATTTTGATGCAGTTGTTCCTTTTTATAGAGATATATTAGGATTTAAAATTAGTGATTATAGTCATACACCAATATCGCTTTGTTTTTTTCATGTTAATGGACGCCATCATAGCATGGCATTGTTTGGTTCCGGTAGATTAGGTTTTCACCATTTTATGGTTGAATATAATAATCTTGATGATGTAGGACAAGGTTACGATTTGTTACAATATGAAGAAGGAAAAATTGCTTATACTATGGGCAGACATACAAATGATTATATGACTTCATTTTATTCTATTACACCATCAGGTTTTTTTGTGGAAAACGGATGGGGTGGAAGAATAATTGACCCAAGCACATGGAAACCAATAGAAACATTTGAAGGCCCAAGTTTTTGGGGACATGAAAGATTATATTTACCAGAAGACGAAAGAATGAAGTTTAGAAAAAAAAGAATGGAAACTGCCGCAGAAGGAAAACAAGCACCATTATTGATTGATTGCCCATGGTTATATACAAATATTAAAAACAAAAAATAATTATACAATCTATTAATTTTAAAAAATGAAAAATTATGATGTTGTAATTGTTGGTTTGGGACCCACAGGAGGAACATTAGCTAATTTAATAGCCTTTGGTGGTTTTTCAGTACTAATTTTAGAAAGAGAAAAAAGCTTTTACCCACTACCAAGAGCAGTTCATTTTGACGATGAAGTTATGAGAGTTTTTCAAACAATAGGAATTGCTAATGATTTTTTAAAGCACACAATAATCAACAAAGGAACTAAATTTGTTAATTCAAAAGGAAAAATAATTCTTGATTGGCCAAGACCAAGAAAGTTAACAGAAAATGGCTGGTATCCAAGCTATAGATTTAATCAACCAGACTTAGAAAGACAGCTTAGAAAAAAACTTAAAAAATATAAAAAAGTTCAAATAAAACAAAATACTGAGGTTCAAACAATTCATAACGTTAAAGATAATGTAAAAATACTTTTCAAAAATATTTTAGATAAAAAAAATCATGAAGTTCAAGCAAAATATGTAATTGGTTGTGATGGTGCAAATTCAATAACTAGAAAACAGATTGGAACTAAAATGGATAATTTAGGTTTTACTCAAAAGTGGGCCGTAGTAGATCTAATATTAAAAAACAAAAATAAAAAATTACCTGATAGAACCATTCAATATTCAAATCCAAAACAACCAGCTACATATTGCAGAAATGTTGGGAAAAGAAGAAGATGGGAATTTGCTATAAAAAATAATATTAACGAAAAAAAAATATTATCAGAAAAGTATATTTGGAATTTTTTAAAACCATGGTTAAAAAAAAATGAAGCTTACTTAGAAAGAAAAACAATTTATACATTTGAATCTGCAATTTCTAGAAAATGGAGAAAAGGAAGAATTTTTATTTCAGGCGATGCTGCTCATCTTATGCCTCCATTTATGGGCCAAGGCATGTGTGCCGGTATAAGAGATGCTTCAAATTTAGCTTGGAAAATTGCCAAATGTTTAAAAAACGAACATGATGAAAAGTTGTTGGATACATATCAATCAGAAAGATTTTCAAATGTTAAAGAATATATTGAAACAACAATGAGAATGGGAGAATTTGTCAATGCCGTTGAATCAATTCAAATTACAGATAACATTACCTCAAGCACAGATGGTTTGAAAAGCATGAAGTCTATAAAACCTAAGTTAGGCGCAGGTTTAGGAGAAAAAAATGATAAATATAGAGGAAAAATTTTTCCTCAATTTAAGTTAAAAAATGGCAAAAATTTAGATGATAAATTTTCAAAAAAACCAATATTAATTTTGTCTTCAAAGATAAAGAAAAAAATCCCTTCTAGAATTAATTTTATAAAATCATTAAATGCCGTTGGTCTTAATGAATATTTAAAAAAATATAATTTAAAAGCTATTATAATTCGTCCAGATAGATTTGTTTTAGCATCAACTAAATTCGATAAAAAAATAAATTATCTATTAAAGAAGAATTTCTCAGTTTTAGGATAACTGAAATAAATCATTTACTGCTTTGACTTTAGATTGATTATCTGTTGCTAACTCACCATTTGGCATAAACAAAGAGTTTTCAAAACCAACTCTAATTTTACCCCCTAGATTAATTGCTTTTTTAAGACACTCAATCTCTTCTTTGGCAAAAGCGCAAATAGCCCAATCTAAATTAGCATCATGATCTTTCATTTTTTTTATAAATGGAGGTATATTTTCTGGATAACTTACCTTTCCGGAGTAATGTCCAATTACAAATAAACACCAAGCTCCTTCAACAGGGATATCTGCTTTTTTTAATAACTCTACTAATAAATCAATATCTTCTGGATTATATAGTATGTGTTGAATTTTAGTTCCTGCTTCAGTTAGGTATTTATATAGTTTGATATCTTCTTCATTAGGTTTTCTTGAAGGTATTAGTTCTGAAGTTCCTATTGATGTACCTGGAGGTGTTACATCATATGCGAGTTTGCGCATATCCTCAGGCGAGTATATGCCTATTGCTTCTGTTGTAACTTGAATATGTATTTTTGGAACTTGATGCTCCAATTCTTTTAAAGCCTCTTTATAAAGGCCCGCATCCAAAACATGTTTTCCATTTTCATCTCTTACATGTAAATGTATTGCTCTAGCTCCTGAGTCATAACAACTTTTAGCAACTTCTACAGTTTCTTTTATAGTCAATGGAACTGCAGGATGATCTTTTTTAATTTTTCTAGCGCCATTTGGTGCTACCATCAATCTAGGTAATTTATCTGGTTTAAAAAAAGGCATAATATTTATCTAAGTGATGCAGCTATATTTCCTCCGTCAACAGTAAGAACAGCACCCGTAGTTTTTTTTGATACAGCAAGATGAAAAAATGCTTTTGCAACATCTTCTGCTTTAACTTCATTTAAAAGTAAATTTCCTCTCATGTATTCTTCAGTTGAAACTTCTCTAGCTTTTGCTCTAGATTTAATCATTTTGTCATTTAATAAACCACTTCTTATTCTATCAGCGTTTACACCATTGGATCTAATTCCAAGTGAGCCATAATCAAGAGCATATTGTTTACATAAATTTAATAGAGCTGATTTTGGTAAACCATAAGGGCCAAAGTTTTTTCCAGGATTTACAGATTGTTTTGAAATGTTAAATAACAAACATCCATTAATATTTTGTTTTTTCATTATTTTAATTGCTTCAGAAGCACAATTTTGATGTGAAAAAAAATTATCTTCAAAACTTTGTCTTAGAATTTTATCATCAACTTCCGCAATAGGCCCACCTATGGCAGTTCCAGCATTAGAAATTAAAATATCTAATCCTCCATATTTTTCACAAATTAATTCAAAAGCTTTATGCACGCTATTTTTGTTTCTAACATCACAATGAATACATAAATCATTTACTTTTGATCGCATTTCTTTAATTTTTTTTAAGTTATAATCCAAAAGTATAACTTCAGCCCCATAGCTTTTGAAAATTTTATAAGTTGCAGAACCAATAGCTCCAGAGCTACCTGTAATTACTACAACATTTCCCTGAAGTTCCTTTTTAGCTTTTTTAATTTTTGCTTGTTCTAACGACCAGTACTCAACGTCAAAAATATCTTTTTCGCGTATAAATTTATATTCTGATGTTTCTTCTACTGAAGATATTACTCTTGCATTAGTTTCAGTAAGGTCTCCTGCAATTTTTGCTGCCACAAAACTGTCTCCAACTGTAAACAATCCAACATTTTGAACCAATATAACTCTTGGCGATGTATCTAGCATAATTTTTTTTTCTTTAGCTTTTTTTTTATTTTTATTGAAATAACTGATGTATTTTTTTCTATAATTTTTAAAGGCACTTTCTGCTGTAAATTTAAAATCTTCAATTGATGAATTTGGTTTAGGAGTTATTACCAATGGAAAAGGCTTAACTCTAATTACATGATCGGGTGTAGCAGTTCCTTTTGAAGAATAATTTTTAACATCTTTTCCATTAATAAAGTATTTTAAATCTTTATTAGTTCTATAACTTACAATGAATTTTTTATCTTTATTTTCTGATAACAATCCTCTTAGAACAGGAGCTATTTCATTAGGTTTAAATTTTGTTTTATAATTTTTAATCTGTTTTATTTTCTTTATTTTAAGCTTTTTTATTTCTTTTTCTGCTTTAGAAACATATTTTATCATTAAATCATAAGATTTTTTTGCATCATTTGCGAAGGTAAAAATTCCATGATTTAATAAAATTAAACATTCAATATTTGGATTTGACGAGTAAACTTCATTAATTTTTTTTGCTAAACCAAATCCCGGCATTACATAAGGAACAATGCTGACTTTTTTTCCAAAAATTTTTTTACAAAAATTTAGACCATTGGGTCTATTAGTTATATTCATTATTGCATCGGAATGAGTATGGTCTACAAATTTAAATGGAAGGAATGCATGTAAAAATGTTTCGACCGAAGGATTTGGAGATTTAATATCTAGTAAATTTCTTTTTTGATAAGCAACCATATCTTCATCAGAAAGATTTTTTTTATTTTTTAATGCTAACAGAGGTTGTAATTTTACTGCTGGTAGACCTTCGGGTTCTATTTCTGCCATATCCCAACCACTTCCTTTTACACATAAAACTTCATACGTTTTTCCATCCAAGTCTTTTATTTTAGTTTTGACAGAAGTATTCCCGCCACCGTGAAGAACTAGCTCGCTATTTCTGCCTAATAATCTTGTTGTATAAACCCTTAGGGCCATATCTTTAGAATGACCAATCTTTTTATAATTATTGATATATTTTTTAGCTTCTGAACTTGACCAGTTATTTTTCAAAGTTTTATCCTCAACAAATTATTATATTAGTTTTTTATTTGAAAGAAGAGGAAAAATTTGATTATTTGAATATTAAGGAGAATCTTTAATGACTAAAGTAGGCGAACATATAACACTTGATATTGTTGGAACTACTAAAGAATATAGTCCAGAATTTTATGAAAAATTAGTTTATAAAATTGCTAAGTTAGCAAAAGTAACCGTTCTAGAAATTTCAAAATATAAGTTTGAGCCACAAGGTTTTACTTTGGTGGCTTTATTAGCAGAAAGTCATATTAGTTTTCACACGTTTCCTGAAAACGGAATTATAAGCTTTGATTTTTTTACATGCGCTAAAGTTTCACCTTCAGTTGCTATAGATGTAATCAAAAATGAAATAGAACATTCATATATAATAAAAAAAGAATTCAATAGAGATACTATAGATTTGTATCATGATAATTATAGCTCTCCAGGTTTGCGTAAATCTTATGTTGTAAATAAAGTTTTAGAAAATTTTAAATCAAAAGCTGGCCAATTTATAGAAATACTAGAACTTGAACAATTTGGAAAATCTCTTTTTATTGATAATGAGATTCAGGTAGCTGAAACAGACGAACATTTATATAGTTCTACTTTTGTAAATTCAGGATTGAAATTAAATCCAAAAAAAGAAAAAGCAGCAATCATTGGAGGAGGGGATGGGGGTGTGGCTAGAGAATGTATTTCTCAAAATTTTGGTTTTATTGACTGGTATGAATTGGACCCAGAAGTTGTTGAAGTATGCGACAAGCATTTAAGTAAAATTGGAGAAAAAGCATCTGAAAAAAATTCTGTAAAGTGTGTTTGGGGTGATGCTTTTGAAAGTATAAAATCAGTTAAAGATGACACCTATGATCAAATTTATGTTGATTTGAACGATGACCAATTCTGTATAGATCTAGCTGCAAAAAACATGGACTCACTTGTGAGAATTCTTAAACCAAAAGGAGTTATTACTGCACAAGTAGGAAGCCAAGATAAAAAACCAAAACAGGTTGAAAAATGGATGAACGTATTTAACCAAAGTTTTGGAAATACAAATTTATCAAGAGTTTATATACCTAGCTTTGATTGTTCTTGGAATTTTTCATCATCTATTAATCATTAATTTCTTTTTAAATCTCATTTTTTGTGAAATAATATTTTTTTTATTTTAGGAGGGAAAATGAATAAATTAAAAAAATTTGGATTGGGATTAGTTGTATCTCTTTTCTTATCATTTACTGCAAACGCAGGTTCTATTAAAATTGGAACAGAAGGAGCTTATCCTCCTTGGAATTCTAAAGATGCTTCAGGAAATTTAATTGGCTTTGAAGTTGAACTTGCAAATGCTTTATGTGAAATAATGAAACATAATTGTACAATTGTGGAGCAAGACTGGGATGGAATGATACCAGCTTTAACTTCAAAAAAATTTGATGCAATAATGGCTGGAATGTCAATTACTGACGAGAGAAAGAAAACTATAAACTTTTCTCAAGGTTATGCAGATGAAGTAGCTTCGTTAGCTGTAATGAAAGGTTCTAGTTTAGAAAACTTAGATACACCAGAAGGCATAAACTTATCGATTGGTGGATCAGAAGTTACAAAAGCACTTAAAACACTCACTGGTGCTTTAGCAGGAAAAACTGTATGTGTTCAAACTGCTACAATTCATCAAAACTTTTTAGACTCAGGTGATGTTGGAAAAGTAAAAGTAAGAACTTACAAAACACAAGACGAAGTTAACTTAGATTTAACTTCAGGTAGATGTGATGCTGCTCTTGCTGCTGCAGTTTCTTTTACAGATTATGCTGAAAAATCTGGTAAAGCTGTAGTATTAACTGGACCTACATTTTCTGGAGGTGCATTTGGAAATGGTGTTGGTGTAGGAATTAGAAAAGGAGACTCTAAACTTCTTAATGATTTCAATGCTGCTATTGACAAAGCTAGAGACGATGGAACTATTAGCAAACTTGCTATTAAATGGTTCGGTTTTGACGCTTCAATGTAATTAATTTAAGATTTGGCGACTATAATGTATAGTCGCCAATCTATATGGAACTTCTCGCATTTGGAAATACTGGTTGGGGAGATGAATTATTTTACGCAACATTAATGACTTTGGCCGTATCTATTACGGCAATGATTATCGGTTTCTTTTTTGCTTTAATTTTTACTCCGTTAAAATTATCTAAACATAAATCATTAAATTTAATTGGAAATTTTTACACTACTGTAGTCAGAGGTGTTCCAGAACTTTTAATAATTTATCTTTTATTTTTTGGTGGTAGTGGTGCCATAATGTATGTTGCTTCTATATTTGGATATAACAAATACATAGAAATTAATGCTTTTATAACAGGCGCATTTTCAATTGGTATTATATCTGGCGCCTATTCTACTGAGGTTTTTAGAGGAGCAATTCAATCAATAGACAAAGGTCAGTTTGAAGCTTCAAACGTTTTAGGAATAAAAAAGCATATACAATTTTATAAAATTATTTTACCTCAAATGTTGAGATTGGCTTTACCTAATTTAAGTAATGTTTGGCAGATAACTTTGAAAGATACTTCACTTATTTCAGTTACAGGTTTAGTTGAAATTATGAGACAGTCCTATATTGCAGCTGGATCAACAAGAGATCCTTTATTTTTCTATTCATTTGCAGCAGTTTTATATTTGCTACTTACTTTTTTCAGCATGAAAATAATTAATAAATTAGAAATAAAATACAGTAGAGGTTATTGATGGATTTAGAATTAATGACAAATAGTTTTCCAAAGTTGCTTAATGCAACTTTGATTACCTTAAAACTTTTGTCTGCATCTTTATTAATTGGGTTATTTATTGGTCTTTTTTTTGCAATATTAAGAATGAATAAAAATTCATTTATAAATAAATTTGCTTATGGTTATTCTTATGTTTTTAGAGGAACACCTTTATTAGTTCAAATTTTTATTATTTATTTTGGATTAGGACAAATTGAATATTTAAGATCAACTTTTTTATGGATAGTATTAAAAGAGCCATATTGGTGTGCAATTATAGCTTTCTCCTTAAATACTGGTGCATATACATCTGAAATTTTAAGATCAGCATTTCAAACTATCAAACCTGGATTTATTGAAGCTGGTAAAAGCTTAGGTTTACCTAGAAAGGTTATTTTTTATAAAATTCAAATCCCTATAGCCATCAAACAATCTTTGCCTGCTTATGGTAATGAAATAATTTTAATGCTTAAAGGAACTTCTTTAGCTAGTACTGTAACTTTGATGGATTTAACAGGTGTTGCAAAATATATAATTTCAACAACATTTAAACCTGTAGAGGTATTTATCGTTGCTGGAGGAATATATTTATTTATGACATTTGTCATACATAATTTAATAAAATATTTGGAAAAGAAATTTAGTTATCAGTAATTAGTATATTCCTTAATTTCCTTAATTTTTGATCCAGTAAGATTATTTATTTCTAATTTAATTTTTGCTCTCTCATCATTTAGAAAATGCACATCCCTAGATAGCTTTATAAACTTTTCACCAAAATCAGAGTTTTTTTCACATTTTCTTTTATCGTCTTCAATTACCCAAAGTTTAGAGTTGATTCCCTTTAATGATTGAAAAAGTTCCTCTAATTTTTTATCTGATTTTACATTTTTATTCACTTGTTCTTTTAAAACATTGTATTCATCATTAATAAAATTAAGTTTCGCCTCATCTTTAATTTTGTCTTTTTTGATTTCCAAAATTGATATTTTATCTAAAAGTTCACCAACAGATACTTCAACTAGAATTTTGTTCATAAAAATTTATAGTATGTTAAATTGTTAAAAATATGTCCAATATATTAATAATTAAACATGGTTCATTAGGTGATATAGCCCAAGCTAGTGGTGCAATTCAAGATATATGTGAAAATCATAATGCTGATCAAATTTTTATCCTAACAACAAAACCTTACGTTAATCTTTTTAAAAAAAATCCGTTCATAAAGGACGTAATTTTAGATAAAAGACTATCTAGATTTAATCTAATCTACCTTTATACTCTCATGAGAGTTATAAAAAAATATAATTTTGTAAAAGTTTACGATCTTCAAAATTCAAGCAGAACGTCTTTTTATAAGAAAATTTTATTTCCCAACGCAGGCCTAAATATTTGGTCGTCATCAGAAACGACACTACCTTCAGATAAAACAAAAGAAGAATTTGATAAAAAACCTGTACTTGAAAGATTTGAACATCAACTTAAATCTTGTGATTTAAAAACATCTAAAACAATGTCACCTGATTTTTCTTGGAGTTGTTCTGATATAGGTAATATTAAATCTAATTACAAACTAGATAAATATATTATTTTATTTCCATTTTGTTCACCGCATTTAGAAATAAAAAAATGGCCTTATTACAATGAACTTATTGATAAAATAAAAAATAAGTATCAAGACTATTATAAAATTGTTGTAGTGCCAGGACCTGACGAAATTAATAAAGCTGAAAAATTAAATTGTTTATGTGTTTTAAATAATGGAAAATCATTAGATATTTCTCAATTATCTTCAATGATTAATCAAAGCTCATTCGTAATATCAAATGACACTGGTCCTGCACACATGGCAGCACATTTAAATGCAAAAGGTTTAGTTTTATTTGGATCTCATACAACAGCATATAAAGTAAGTATTGAAAGAGAAAATTTTAAAGCAATACAAGTTACTGACTTAAAAAACCTCTCTCCAGATAAAGTTTTTGAATATTTTCTCAAATCTATACATTGATGGAAATTAATTTACTTTTTTTAATCAGTGTTGTGCCTGCAATTATTTTGTATGGGATAGCAAAGTCTGGTTTAGGTGGATCTATATCGTTAATTTCTGTTCCATTAATGACTGTTGTAATGCCATTAAACCAAGCACTTGCAGTAATTTTACCGATTCTAATTTTTTCAGACATAATAGCCGTATATAGATTTAGAAGAGAATTTGATTTTAGTACACTAAAATTGATAGTTCCATTTGCTGCTTTAGGTATTATTATTGGTTCTTTCACATTTAAATATTTTTCAGAGGATTTACTTAAATTAATTGTTGGAATAATGGGCTTTTTATTTGCTGGTCATTATTTTTTGTTTAAGAAAGAAAAAAAAATACCAGCTAAAAAAAATTTTTTAAAAGGTGCTATTTTTTCATCCATCGCCGGATTTTCAAGCTTTTGTGTACATGCCGGCGGAACTCCTACCAGCATTTATTTATTGCCTTTAAGATTAAAAAAAGAAATTTATGTAGGCACAAGAATTATTTTTTTTACTTTTGTAAATTTAATAAAACTTCCCTTGTATATTTATCTTTCAATGATGAATTTTGATACTTTGTATCAGTCAGCGCTTCTTTTGCCATTAGCAATTACTGGAATATTTATTGGATATAAATTATTGAAAATTATAGATGAAAACTTATTTTACAATATTATTTATGCGTTAATTCTTGTCAGTAGTACAAAGCTTTTAATAGATTTTGTCTAAGTAATATAAATTTTATCTGATAAACCGTAACAAAGAATTGCTGTTAAGATTAAAAAAACTGCAGGCGCTATAATACCTTCGTTTGTTGATTTTTCATTTAAACCTGTTTTATCGATTTTGATTGAATAAAAATTAGTAGCCAAAACACATGCATGTATAATGAATATTAAATTAAAAAAAGCCCAAGTACCTTCAACTCCATTTGGTCTTACAAACATAATATAAATTGCCATGATTACCCAACCAACCATAAGAGCTCCAACAAATCTTACAATAACTGCAGCACTATGATCTATACCAAATTTATCCATAAATGTTTTAGTGCCAACAATTGTTTGAAAACAATAAACTGCAATTCCAATAAAATGAACTAGAAATATAATTAAGTAAAATATTCCATTAAATTTTTCGATCATATTTTAATATTATAAGATTCTCTTATAAGATTCAATTATCTTTTCCCATAGAAAGTTTTGAGAATTTTCTTTTGCTGCCTTTCCGTATTCTAAATATTTATTTTCTTTTAAAAGATCGTCAATGCTCGAATAGATTTCATCTAAATTATTTCCATCACAAATAAGGCCAGTTTTTTTATGAATTATTGCATCAGATGCTCCGCCATCTTTGCCTCCAATAGATGGTATTCCATATTGAGCAGCCTCAATAAAGGCTATTCCAAATCCTTCAACAGATTTTTTATGAATTATTGAAGGCATAATGAAAATATTTGATTTTGCCACTAAAGCATTTTTAAAATCAGAAGGAACATCTTTTAAAAAATTAATTTGATCTTCTAGTTTTAGTTCAATTACTAATTTCTTTAAATTTTCTTCATCATCACCAGTTCCAATACAAGTATAGACAATGTCAGGGTATATTTCCTTAAGATTTCTAATAGCCATTATTACTTTTTCGTGATTTTTTCTTTTTTCAAATCTAGAAACAGTGATTAATCTATGTTTTTTTCCTTTCAATATTTCTTCTGCTTTTTTTAAATCATTTTTTGGAATTTCTTTTATTGGATCTACACCTGGATTAATTACTAAAATTTTTTTTTCTTCAACACCAAGATCAATTGCTAGTTTTTTTGTAAAGTTTGAATTTGCAATTACATGATCTACATTATTTAAAACATTTAAAATTTTTTGATTTAATCTGGAGCCTTTCTTATGGTTAATTTCTTTTGAATGTATTAAACAAATTTTCTTCTTATTTGTTTTTATTAACTCTAGACTTTTCCAGTGATCAGCTACAATGCAACTAACTTTTGGATTTTGATTTAAATATTCGTTTATTAAAGAAGCTTTTCTATATTTTCTTAAAATTTTTATTCCACTAACTCTTTCAATAGAAAATGATACTGTTTTATCAAATTCTTCATGACCTTCATTATAATCAGCAAAAACTTTTATTAGATTTAACTTTGAGAGTGATCTTGCTAGTCCCCACATTAAATTTTGCATCCCACCAACTTCTGGAGGAAAAGTTCTAGTTACAACAAGATACATTATTTTATTTGAACCATTTTATACTGCAGCCCATACTCGGATATTGTTCTTTTGGACCTTTGCCAGTTTTTGCTATCATTTTCATTGCTCTTAATAATTCACTTTCTCCATTACCAACTGGTTTTAAGTCTTTTAATTCTCTAATTCTTCCTCTGTATTGAAGTTCAAGATTATTATTGTAACCAAAAAAGTCAGGAGTACATACTGCACCATAAGATTTGCCTATTTCTTGAGTTTCATCAATTACATATGGAAAATTAAATTCATAATCTTTTGCAAAATTGATCATATTCTCAAAAGAATCCTCTTCATAAACTTTCGGATCATTTGACATTATTGCCAAAGATTTAATACCTTCATCTTCTAATTCTTTGGAATTTTTTACAGCTTCTTTTATTGTAGCTAAAACATAAGGACAATGATTACAAATGAACATTATAAGAGTTCCGTTTTCACCCTTAATATCATTAAGAGAAATCATCTTGTTTGTTGTGGATTTTAAATTGAAATCATCTGCTTTTTTTCCAAATTCGCATATTGGTGTTTTTGTAAGTCCCATGATAAAATAATATATAATTTATGTTTTACGATTTAAAAGATAAAAAACCAAAAAACTCTGGCGAAAATTGGGTAGCTCCAAATGCAGTTATTATTGGAGATGTTACTTTAGAAAAAAATACAAGTATTTGGTTCAACGCAACTTTAAGAGGTGATGAGGAAAATATCCATATTGGCGAAGGATCAAACATTCAAGATGGAAGTGTTTTGCATACAGACATAGGCTATCCATTAAAGGTTGGAAAAAATGTAACAGTTGGACATATGGTTATGCTACATGGGTGTTCAATAGATGATAATAGTTTGATTGGAATTGGTGCTGTAATACTTAATAATGTAAAAATTGGAAAAAATTGCATTATAGGTGCAAAATCTTTAATTACAGAAAACAAAGAAATTCCTGACAATTCTTTAGTAGTAGGTTCACCAGGAAAAGTAATAAGAAAAGTTACTGAAGAGGAAATAAAGCAAATATTAAAAAATGCTGAAGTATATCAAGATAACTGGAAAAAATACTCTACTTCTGTATTCTAAATAAAATGAAAAAAATATTTTTATTTTTAATCGCTATAGTTTTTTATTCTACTTCATTTTTAACTAATAATATTTTTGCAGAAATTAAAGTTCCAGGTTCAGGTGGAATTAATTATTGGAATGATTTTGAAAAATTTTACAAAAAGCAACTTAAGAAATCTGAAAAAAAGAAACAAAATTTAATTTATTATGGATCTACAAGTGGTGGAGGATGGGCTCCAGGATTTATAATTGTAAAAGAAGTTAATGATGAAGCTCATGAAAAAGCTTACGCAAAGTGTATGAAGAAAGCAAAAAAATATACACAAAATGATTGTTTTTTGTTTGCAATTAATGACAAAATTGTTTGGACAAATATTGATGGACCAATTGAAAGTATCAAGATGAATTTAGAAATTGATGAGAATGATAGAAAGCCAGGAAGATATTTTGAAGATCAGCCTGATACTACAAACGAACCACAAGTTCATTTTATATATATATTAAACAAAGATAGTAAAGATAATGAGTGGGATATTAATGGTAAAATGGAAAAAGAGCTATTAGCTGCAAATGAAAAAGTTTTGAAAATGACAAAAGGTAAACAAAAATTTAGATATGATATGAGAGAAGATGGTAAATTAGATATTTCATTTGTTAGATTTAATAAACAATATAAGGGTAATTATGGGATGAATTATCCTGACGCTTATTTAACACAAAAAGGATTTAACGATCCTAATAAATTATATTTTGCTTGGGCAGATGTTAACAAAAGTAATGGAGGACAAGGAAGTGTCCACCATGGATATATTTTTTTACAAAGCAAACACATTTCAAACGCAAATAAAAGAATGATGATGACATTACATGAAATATTGCATGTAAATGGTTTTGCATGGCCTTGTACCAAAGGTAACTCTAATGGACACACATCAAGTTCAACCGTCATTGGTGGACCAGTTGGTGACGATTCGTATAGACTTGGAGTTTTGTATGATCACGGTGATGATACTTGTCCCGATTTTAAAGACTCTGTTTTTCTAGATCCAAAATCAGATAATCCTTTTAATCCAGTGGAATTAAAATGTGCAATGGCAGCTGAGGTTGGACGTGGTAAAGCTCCAAAAGAAAATTATGATTGGAGAAAAAGGTATTCTCATAAAAAGCTTCAAAAAATTAAAAAAAAGAAGACGTGGTGTACTTACAATGTTGGAAACTAACTAAAAAGCAAACCATTAATTGAATAAATAATTAATCCTAAAATTATTATAAAAAAAATTACAAATGCAATTTGTTCAAGAGATTTTTTTTTTAGTTTAGTTTTGCCTTGTTTATACTGCCTTATTTGGACTATACCAAACCGGATAACAAACATTCCGCAAATTATTAGTGATAAATAAAAAATAAAGTTAGCGATCATTTTAAGGAACCAGCCACTTTTCTTTATTATTTTCTATATTAAATCTAGCTCTACGATGACCTTTTGCTGCCAAATAAAGCCATTCCATGCTTTTAATTTTACACTGAATAACTGTAAAGTTTTTATAACCTTCTTCACTTTGTTCCATGGTAAATTCAAAATTATCTAATTCAGGTTTTAATCCTGATGTTGGAGAAGGGGACTCTGTCCCTGGTCCATTATCAACCAAATAACATTTTCGACTTATATGACCTGTTTTTGACCAAGATTCTTTAGTTATTTCATTATCATGATTAATAGTGCATTCTACTTTTAATCTTACTTGGATTTTTTCTTCTTTGTCATAAAAAAGCATAGAAGCTTTTTTATTATTTTTTAATTTAGGAATTTTATCTGATCTAATATCACTGTGGAATTGTAATAGATTTTTTGATTGATCAGACTTCCTAAGAACAACAATTCTTCCATCTATGTCGGATTGGTCGCCACAAATAAAAACAGGAATTCTAAATTGAGAACCTCTGTTAGTCACCGCATCATCTAACATTGACCAAATTTTTTTTTTGATTTCTTTGAAATCTTCGTAGTATGCTGGTTGCATACAATATTACTTTCTAAATCTCCTAATTAAACTAGAAGTATCCCATCTATTTCCACCCATTCCTTGTACTTCTTCGTAATATTTATCAATTACTTCAGTTATAGGTAATGGAGAATTATTTTTTTTAGCTTCTTCTAGAGCAATTTTTAAATCTTTTCTCATCCAATCAACTGCAAAACCAAATTCAAACTGATCATCAATCATTGTTTTGTATCTGTTTTCCATTTGCCATGATTGTGCAGCTCCTTTTGATATAACTTCAATTACATCTTCCATTTTAAGACCTGCATTCATTCCAAAGTTTATAGCTTCAGATAAAGCTTGAACTAGACCACCAATACAAATTTGATTTACCATTTTAGCTAATTGTCCACTTCCAGATTTACCAAGAAGTTTCATTTTTTTACTATAACAATCTATTATGTGGTTTGCTTTGTCATAGTCTTTTTGGTCACCGCCAATCATTACTGTTAAGGCCCCATTTTCTGCGCCTGCTTGTCCTCCTGAAACAGGTGCATCTAAGAAACCAAACTCATTCTTTTTTGAATAATCATAAATCTCTCTTGCAATTGTTGCTGAGGCAGTTGTGTTATCTATATATACTGCACCTTTTTTTATTGTTTTAAAAATTCCATTTTCTCCAAAAGTTACTTCTCTTAAGTCATTGTCATTTCCAACGCATGTTAAAATATATTCCGCATTTTCTGCAGCTTTTGCAGGTGTATCGGCTTTGTCACCTTTATATTCACTAATCCATTTATCAGCTTTTGATCCTGTTCTATTAAAAACAGTTACATTATGCCCGGCTTTTGATATATATCCAGCCATTGGATAGCCCATCACACCTAGACCTATGAAAGCAACTTTACAACTCATACAATGATTATAGATACTATTAAATCAAATTTCAAAATAATTTTTTTTGGATTTATTTTTTTATTTGGTTCATCTGTAGGTCAAAGTTTCTTTATTGGTTTGTTTAATTTTGAAATTAGAAATGAATTAAATATTACAAATGGCCAGTTTGGAACTATTTATGGATTAGCTACATTATGTAGTAGTGTATTATTAATATGGATAGGAAAAAAAATTGATGATTTCAAATTAATTCATTATTCACTATTTGTTGTTATTTTTTTGGCACTTTCTGCTTTAATTTTTTCCTTTATAAAAGGAATAGTTTTTTTATTTATTGGATTATTTTTACTAAGAATGTCAGGTCAAGGTTTGATGTCTCATACATCTACAACTGCTATTTCAAGATATTTTGAAAAAAGAAGAGGCAAAGCTTTAAGTATAGTGTTTTTAGGCATGTCCTTAGGTGAATTCATTCTACCAGTTCTAATAGTTTACCTTTTGTCATTTATCTATTGGAGAGACTTATGGATTATAATTTCTATAATTATAATTTTATTATTACCTTTAATTTGTTTTTTTACTGTAAAAAATATCAGTATTTTATCTAGAGAACAAAATGACGAAAATAAAAAGAACAATTTAAGTTTAATAAAAAATTGGACAAGAAGAGAAGTTTTAAAGGATTATAGATTTTATACTATACTTCCATGTCTGTTAGCATCTCCTTTTGTGATAACAGGCTTGGTAATATATCAATCATTTATTTTAGAGTCTAAAAATTGGGGAGACTATGTAATAGCAAAAGCATTCATGTCTTATTCGTTTTTTACTGTTGTAACGTTATTTCTTTCTGGTTTTTTAGTTGATAAATTTACTAGTAGAAAACTTTTATTTTATCTCAATATACCAATGATAGTGAGCTTAATTGTCATAGCATTTTCAGATCATTCATTTTCAGCATTTATTTTTATGGGTTTACTAGGTATTACAAATGGATTAGCAAATGTAATAATTTCTTCGCTTTGGGCTGAAATTTATGGTGTTAATTATTTAGGATCTATTAAAGCTTTAACAGGTTCTCTGATTGTGTTTTCTACTGCTTTTGCAACAGCTGTTTTTGGGATATTGATTGACTATGGTTATTCAATAGAAAAAATTTCAATTTTTTGTCTTATTTATACAGTCATTTCAACTGCAATTATTTTATTCTTTAGCAAATCATATAAACCAATAATGATAAAATAAACTTGATTTTTTAATATTAGAGGTATAAATAACGCGCCATGGCAAGAGTTACTGTTGAAGATTGTATAGATAAAGTTGAAAGTCCATATGAATTAGTATTGGTTGCAAAAGAAAGAGCTACTCAACTAAATTCTGGAATTGAACCAACTTTAGATAGAGATAATGATAAAAATACAGTTATAGCTCTAAGAGAAATTGCTGAAGAAACTATTAAAGTTCCAGATTTAACTGACGCTGCAGTCTATAAATTAAGAAAACACATAGAACAAGTAGATGACACAGGAGAAGATGAAGAGGATATAGGTGATGACTTTGAAAATCTATATAAAGGAGAAATTTCTAAGAGCGGTGTTCCAATTCTTCCTTCAAAAAGAGCAAGAAAAATTCCTGAAAAAATTCAAGTTTCAAAAGATGACTTGGCAGAGCTTCAAAACACAACAGAACAACCATCAACAGAAACTTTGGAAGCATCTGAAGATCAAGAAGAAACCGACGTATCTTTGGATGAGATGAAAGACCAAGAAGAAAACGTTTCACAAGATACAGAAACTGAAAATCAATAATTAGTTCAAGAAAATTCTTTAATAATTTTTTTTCTATGTTCGTCCAAGTCAGGAATATTTCCTCTTGTTTCAGAGTCTTTGTAGTTAGACATTTTAATTGGATTTCCTGCAGATTTAAATTCACCTAATATTTTATGGTAAGATTTAACAATCATATTTCTTTCTTTAATTTGTGGATTTTCAACAGCTTGTTTAATATTATAGATAGGTCCACACGGAATTTTTAGAGTTTTCATTTCTTTTATCCATTCGTCTGTATTTTTAGAATTTAACTTTTCTTCAAATAGAGATTTTAATAAATCCATATTTTCACATCGCAAGGCATTAGTATTAAATCTTTCATCTGAAGAAACTTCAGGAATTTTTAAAACTTCACATAAATTTGAAAATAATTTATCATTGCCTGCAGCAATAATTATATAACTATCTTTAGTTTTGAAAGCTTCAAAAGGTGCAATAGATGGATGTCTTGATCCCATTGGTTCAGGAATTTCTTTTTTTGATAAATATCTTGCAATTGCATTCTCTAAAATTGCAATTTGACAATCTAACATTGAAACATCGATAAAGGATCCTTTTCCAGTTTTTTCTCTATCAAATAGTGCAGCATTTATTCCAATCGCTGTAAATAAACCTGCTGTAATATCTCCAATAGAAGTTCCTACTCTTGTTGGTTCTGAATTTGGGTGTCCAGTAACGCTCATCAATCCACCCATTCCTTGAACAACCATATCATAAGCCGGTAATTCTTTTAAAGGACCTGTCTGTCCAAATCCTGACGCTGAAGCATAAATTAATCTTGGATATTTTTTTGTCATTTCTTTCCAACCAAAACCCCATTTTTCTAAAGTTCCTGGTTTAAAATTTTCAACTAGCACATCAGCTTTAGATAATATTTTTTCAAATATTTTTTTATCATCAGAATTTTTTAAATTTAAGGCTATGCTTTCTTTGCCTCTATTCAACGACATAAAATAAGCTGAATAATTTTCTATGAAAGGTCCAAATTTTCTAGAGTCATCTCCACCTTCAGGTGCTTCGATTTTAATAACTCTTGCACCAAGATCCGATAATATCATTGTGCAATAAGGACCCACCAGAACTCTAGTTAAATCAACAACTAATAAATTTTTTAAAGGGCCATCCATATTTATAATATTTATGATTATAGCGGCATTGACAATAGTAATAATATAACTATGTATTTTTCTTCAAATGTGACTTTAATTAATTACAATTTAAAAGGAAAAAAGGTTAGTTTTTTAATAAAAAATGCTCAATATAAAAAAAATTTTTGAAAAAATTGCTGACGCAGGTCAAAAAATTCTAGAGAATAAAAATTTAAAAAGATCTAAAAAAAAAAATTTAATTGATTTATGCGATGAACTGCTTTCAAGCAAAGGAGCGGCATTTGGAATAACCTTGGCAAGAGATATTTTGCTGAGATATAATAACATTTCTTTTGAAGATAAAGAAAAGTTTTTAAAACAAGTTAACGAAAAATACAAACCCGATGTAAGTGAAATTGAAAATTCTATAGATAATTTTAATAAATCTAAAGATGATTTGTCTATCTTAAATCTCTCCAAAACAGTTCTTGGCAAAAGAAAAGAATTATTTATCAGGTTAAATATGGCACCCAATGGAACTTCAGAAATAGTTTCTTTAAGAGAAGATTTATTAAAAATTTTAAAAAAAAATCCAGATTTAAAATCTTTAGATTATGATTTAATAGATATTTTTAAAAATTGGTTTAATCCAGGTTTTTTAAAATTAAAAAAGATTACTTGGAATACTAAGGCTGCAGTCTTAGAAAAAATTTTAAAAAATGAAAAAGTTCATTCAATGAAAGACATGAACGAGTTAAAAAGAAGGTTAGGTGAGGATAGAAGATTTTTTGCATATTTTCATCCCGCTCTTGAAGATGAACCTTTGATTTTTGTTGAAATTGCATTAACAAAAGGACTTGGTAAGTCAATACAGGAATTAACTAGACCTTCAAATGAAAAAATCAAAGACTTTGATACAGCAACTTTTTATTCTATAAGTAACTGTCAAGAAGGTTTGTCAAGAGTAACTCTAGGCAATTTTTTAATTAAACGTGTTGTATATGAACTCCAAGAAGAGTTTGCAAATATAAAGTATTTTGGAACATTATCTCCAATGCAAGGTTTTGCTGATTGGTTTAAAAACCTTGAAAACAATAAAATTAGTGAAATTCTTGGCGAACTAAATAAAAATATTTTAGATTTTTTAAAATCACCTGACTTAAAAATTGGAGATAAAAGAATAGTTGATAATAAAGAGTCTATTTGTAGAATTGCTCTTTACTATCTAACAATAGTTAAAAATGAATTAGGTTTTCCACTAAATGATGTATGTAGATTTCATTTAAAGAATGGCGCAGAAATAGACGATATAGTTATTAATGGAAATGTATCTGAAATAGGGTTTAAAAGATCTTTTGGTGTAATGGTTAATTATAATTATGAGCTAAAGAATATAGAGCAAAATCATCAAGAATACGTTAATGATAAAAAAGTGAATATATCTAGAAAAATTAAAAAATATGTCAAAAATTAATAGATTAGTTTCAGTCGCACCAATGATGGATTGCACAGATAGACACGAAAGGTTTTTTCTTAGATTAATAAGTAAAAACGTTCTTCTGTACACCGAAATGATAGTTTCAGAAGCTATTGATAGAGGTGATAAAAAAAAATTACTTTCGTTTAATACAGATGAAAAACCAGTAGCACTACAATTAGGAGGCTCGACCCCAAAATTATTAGGAAAAGCAGCCAAAATAGGTGAAGAATTTGGGTATGATGAAATTAATCTTAATTTAGGATGTCCGAGCAAGAAAGTCCAAAAGAATAGATTTGGAGCATGTTTAATAAAAGAACCTAATTTAGTTGCTGACTGTTTAACTGATATGAGGGCCGCAACATCTTTGCCAGTGACAGTAAAAACAAGAATTGGTTACGACAATGTAGAAGATTACGAAAATTTATTCAATTTTATTAATACTTTAAAAAAAACTGGCGTTAAAACATTTATAATTCATGCCAGAAAAGCAATGCTAGGAAAATTTACACCTAAGCAAAATTTAAATATTCCACCATTAAAATATGAAAGAGTTTATAAACTTAAAGAAGATTTTAAAGACTTGGAAATTATTATAAATGGAGGAATTACTTCAACAGATCAAATTAAAAATCATTTATCAAAAGTTGATGGAGTTATGATTGGTAGATCTATTTATCATTCTCCATATTTGCTAGCAGATATTGAAAAAGAAATTTTTCATAATGATGAAATAAAATCAAGAGAAGAAGTTTTGGAATTATTGATACCTTATGTAAAAAAAGAAATTAAAAACGGAACTAGAATAAATCAAATTATGAGACATACCTTAGGTTTATACCATGGTATAACAGGTTCAAGTTTCTGGAAAAAATATCTAAGTCAAAATTTGTGTGTTAGAGATGCGGATGTTAAAAAAATTGATCACATCATGGATAAAGTAAAACTTTCTCCTCAATTACAATCAGCTGGTCAAATTGATTAGTCTAATATTATCAAATCAATATTATTTATTAATTATATTGATGATACTCACAGCTTTCCCAGTGGGTTTTTTTGCAGGATATTTTGGAATAGGTGGAGGATTAATTTCAGTTCCAGTTTTATTTTTTATATTTGAAACAGTTAATGTTGATAAATCTTATCTAATGCATTTATCCGTTGGTACAGCTTTTTCAATTACAATATTTACATCATTTGTTTCTGTTATGACTCATAAAAAACATAAAGCTGTAGATATCAATATTTTAAAAACTTATGGATTATTTGTAATTTTAGGTGTGTTGCTTGGTACCTATATGGCTGCACTTTTAGATACCAAGTCCTTAGTTTTATTTTTTTCAGTAGTTGTATACTTTTTTGGAGGATATTTATTATTAGTTAGACAAAAATTAAAAAAAAACAAAAGTTTTAATTTTTTTCCAAGAGCACTATTTGGTTTTCTTTCTGGCTTTATATCTGCACCAATGGGAATAACTGGAGCAATGATGAATGTTCCAATTTTAAGATACTTTGGATATCCAATTGGTAGAGCAATCGGAAGTTCTGCTGCTATTGGGTTTGTAATTGCATCAATTGGATCAATTGGCTTTTTAATCTCCGGATTTTTATTAAATGCAAATCTTCCAATGAGTATTGGTTTTGTCAATGTTCCAGCTTTTTTAATATTTATCCCCATTACTTCGTTTATGGCGCGTATTGGGGCTAATATGGTTCATAATACAGACAAAAATAAAACTCAAAGAATGTTTGGAGTATTTTTATATGTAATTGGAACTATTTTTTTATTAAGATTTTTAGACCTTTGATTATATTTTTTGGTCGTATTCTCCTATTTTTCCAGTTTTTTGAAGAAGTTCGTCAATAAATTCAAATATCTTCCTCTTTCTTTCATTTGATGTAGGACTTTCAGTTACAACAACCAAAGATGGTTTATTTGATGAAGCTCTTATCAAACCCCAAGAACCGTCAAAAAATGAAAATCTCACTCCATTAACGGTTAATATTTCATTAATCTCTTGTCCATCAACTTTTATTTTATTTTTTTTAATTTCTTCAAATTTAGTTATTAGATTTTCAACAACATTATATTTTTCATGATCTTTGCAAAAGGGGGACATCGTTGGTGATTGATAAGTAATTGGTAATTCTGAAATTATTTCACTAATTTTTTTATTACTATTATTTAGTAAATGACAAACTTGTATTGCAGAATTAATTCCATCATCGTAACCGTATCCCAAAGGTTTATTAAAGAAAAAATGCCCACTTTTTTCAAAACCCGCTAAAGCATTTTCCTCTTTTACTTTTCTTTTAATATGAGAATGACCTGTTTTCCAATATATTGTTTTACAATTATTTTCCAAAAGAATTTTATCTTTTAAAAAAAGTCCTGTTGATTTTACATCAACAATAAAATTTGAACCTTTGTGTTTTTTAGATAAGTTTCTTGCAATAAGTAAACCTATTTTATCTGAAAAGATCTCATTTCCATTATTATCAATAACTCCCAATCTATCTCCATCTCCATCGAAACCAAAACCAATATCAGCATTATTATTTTTTACTACTTTGCTAATTTCATTAAGCATCTTTAAATCTTCAGGATTAGGATTATACTTTGGAAATGTGTAGTCTAAGTTACAATCAAGCTCGATTACTTCACATCCAATACCTCTTAATATATCTGGTGCAAATATTCCAGCAGTTCCATTTCCGCAAGCAACAACTACTTTAATTTTCTTTTCTATTTTATTTTTATAAATAAGATTTTTTTTATACTCATTTTGAAAATCCTCAATTTTTTTTTCTTTTCCTTCACCAATTTTAAATTTTTTATTAAGAGTAATATCTTTTAGTTCTCTCATTTCATCAGGACCATGTGTTAAACCTTTTTTGATACCCATTTTTACTCCAGTCCAACCATTTTCATTGTGACTGGCTGTTACCATTGCAACACCATCACTATTTAAATTGAATTGAGCAAAATAAACCATTGGTGAGAGTGCAAGACCCACATCCTCAACTATACATCCTGTAGAAATTAATCCTTTTTTTAATGCTGATTTTATATCTTCGCTGTAAGATCTATAGTCATGTCCAACTACAACTCTAGGATTATTTTTTTTAGTATGTGCTATTATCTGTGTTCCTAATCCTCTTCCTAAATTTTGAATTCCTTCTAAATTTACGTTTTCAGGGTACAACCATCGCGCGTCATATTCTCTAAAACCAAATTCATCTATTTTTAAAGATTTTTCCATGTGAATATATGTACATTTTTTTTGTTTTTTTATTGATAAATTTTTATTATGTTCTATAAATGTTCTCTTGATTTGTTGTTTATA
The DNA here is from genome assembly GCA_902552475.1 of uncultured Pelagibacteraceae bacterium. GTDB lineage: Bacteria > Pseudomonadota > Alphaproteobacteria > Pelagibacterales > Pelagibacteraceae > Pelagibacter. Next base: position 69,903 of record CACDJC010000003.1, read on the forward strand.
TAGTATAGAAAGCAGATCTACATACAACATCTAGTTGTTTTACAAAATTAAGAAAGTTAACAAAAGGGAGTTAAATGAATAAGATTTTATCTCAAGCAATAAGGAAAGCTGTCTCTGATTTTTCACCTAAAATCAATCAAGATACAAAAGATAAAAGACTAGACCTGTTTTCTCTTAATAGTGAAACTGAATTATTTCAAAATTCAAAAGGCATAACAATCAAAATTGACAGAAGTAGAGATACAAATTTAACTGACTTTGGTAAAGCTACTTTGACTGATAGATATTTAGGGGCTAACGAGTCTTTTCAAGATCTATTTGCGAGAGTTGCTAGTCACTATGCAGATAATAATTTACATGCTCAAAGGTTATATAATTATATAAGTAATTTATGGTTTATGCCAGCTACTCCAGTTTTATCTAATGGAGGAACCACAAGAGGCTTGCCAATATCTTGTTTTTTAAATGAAGCAAGTGATAGTTTAAATGGAATTTTAGATTTATGGAGTGAGAACGTTTGGCTAGCAGCAAGAGGAGGTGGCATAGGAAGTTATTGGGGCAATCTAAGATCTATTGGTGAAAAAATTGGAAGAGTAGGAAAAACATCTGGAATAATTCCATTTATAAAAGTTATGGACTCTTTAACAATGGCTATAAGCCAAGGGTCTTTAAGAAGAGGATCTGCTGCTTGTTATATTCCAATTGATCATCCTGAAATTGAAGAATTTATTGAAATGAGAAGACCAACTGGTGGCGATCCAAATAGAAAATCATTAAATTTACATCATGGAGTTTTGGTTTCGGATGCTTTTATGAGAGCAGTTGAAATGGATGAGCAATGGGCATTAAAAAGTCCTAAAGATAAAGCTGTCCAATCAACAGTTTCTGCAAGAAATTTGTGGATTAGGTTGCTTACTGCGAGAATTGAAACTGGAGAACCTTATATTATTTTTATAGATACTGTTAATAGACAAATACCTCAACATCACAAATTAGCAGGTTTAACTGTTAAAACTTCAAATTTATGTAGTGAAATTACTTTACCAACAGGAATTGATAAAGAAGGTAGAGATAGAACTGCAGTTTGCTGCCTATCATCTTTGAATATTGAGAAATATGATGAGTGGAAAGATGATGAAAATTTTATAGGTGATGTTATGAGATTTTTAGATAACGTTTTAACTGATTTTATTGAAAATGCACCAGAACAATTTAGCGATGCTACATATTCTGCGTTAAGAGAAAGAAGTGTGGGGCTTGGAGTTATGGGACTTCATTCTTATTTCCAAAAGAAGATGATCCCAATAGAATCAGTCATGAGTAAAGTTTGGAACAAAAAAATGTTCGAACATATTCAAAAAAATGTTGATAAAGCATCAAAAGACCTTGCCGAGGAAAGAGGTGCATGTCCAGACGCTGAAGAGTACGGCATTAAAGAGAGATTTTCTAATAAAACCGCAATAGCCCCAACTGCATCAATTTCTATAATATGTGGAGGAACCTCACCAGGAGTAGAACCTATTGCTGCTAACAGCTATACTCACAAAACTTTATCTGGTTCATTTAATGTAAGAAACAAATATCTAGCTAAATTATTAGAAAAGCATAACAAAAATAATGACGAAATATGGTCAAGTATAACAACAAATCAAGGTTCGGTATCACACTTAGATTTTTTAACTCAAGAAGAAAAAGATGTTTTCAAAACAGCTTTTGAATTAGATCAAAGATGGCTTGTAGATTTAAGTGCAGATAGAACACCTCACATTTCACAAGCTCAATCCATAAATTTATTTTTACCTGCTGATGTGCACAAAAAAGATTTACATCAAATACATTTTCAAGCTTGGAAAAAAGGTTTAAAGAGCCTTTATTATTGCAGATCTAAATCAATACAACGAGCTGAAAATGTTAATGATGCAAATTCAACTGACATTACAGCCAATGTTTACAAATCAAACAAACAAACAAATGAACAACCAGATTATGAGGAGTGTCTTTCATGTCAGTAGCAAATAAAGTTAAGCCAAAAATAATTGAGCCAAAAAAAAAGGGTTTGTTAGTAGAAAATCCTGTTTACAAACCATTTAGATATCCTTGGTGTTACGATGCTTGGTTAACTCAACAAAGAATTCATTGGTTACCTGAAGAAGTTCCATTAGGTGATGATGTGAGAGATTGGCAAAAAAATTTATCACAAGGAGAAAAAAATCTATTAACTCAAATTTTTAGATTTTTTACACAGGCTGATGTTGAAGTAAACAATTGCTATCTAAGACATTACACAACAGTATTTAAACCAACTGAAGTTTTAATGATGATGACTGCATTTGCATCGATGGAGACAGTACATATAGCGGCTTATTCACATTTACTTGACACTATTGGCATGCCTGAGTCCGAGTACTCTGCATTTATGAAATATAAAGAAATGAAAGATAAGTATGATTACATGCAAAACTTTAATGTTAATTCGAAAGAAGATATAGCTAAAACAGTTGCTGTTTTCAGTGCTTTCACTGAAGGTTTGCAATTATTTGCGAGTTTTGCAATTTTGTTAAATTTTCCAAGACATAATAAAATGAAAGGAATGGGACAAATAGTTACTTGGTCTGTTAGAGATGAAACATTGCATTGCAATTCAATGATAAGACTTTTCAAAGAATTTATTAAAGAAAATCCTCAAATCTGGACACCACAACTTAAAAAGGAACTTTATGAAGCTTGTCGTATAATTGTTCATCATGAGGATGCTTTTATTGATTTGGCATTTGAAATGGGACCAATGGAAGGTTTAACTGCGCAAGAAGTAAAAGATTATATTAGATTTATCGGTAATAGAAGACTTTCTCAGTTGGGATTAGAGCCAATTTACAAAGTTGATAAGAACCCATTAACATGGCTTGATACTATGTTAAATGCTGTCGAGCATATGAACTTTTTTGAGGGTAGAGCTACCGAATATTCAAAAGCATCAACCAGAGGATCTTGGACCGAAGCTTTTAGCTAATATTTTAATCATCTTTGATTAAGTAGCATAACTTTTCTATGCTCTGGTCCACTGTATTTAGAAAGAGGTCTAATTAGTTTATTAGCAGCATGTTGTTCCATGATATGAGCTGCCCAACCTGTAATTCTTGAAATAACAAATATAGGTGTAAAGAAATCAGTATCAAAACCCATTAAGTGATAAGTAGGTCCAGTTGGATAATCAACGTTTGGGTGTATATCTTTTCTTTTAATCATCACATTTTTAACTATGTCGTAAATTTTAATAAACTTTTTATCTTTCTTTAATTTTGCAACTTTTTTGAAGTATTTTTCCATTGTAGGCACTCTTGAGTCTCCTTTTTTATAAACTCTATGACCAAAACCCATTACAACTTCTTTTTCATCAAGCGCCTTGTTGATCCATTTAAATGCATTTTCAGGTTTTTTGATTTTATTCATCATGTGCATCACTTCTTCATTTGCACCACCATGCAAAGGACCTTTTAAACTTGCTATTGCTCCAGTTATTGCTCCATGGATATCAGATAAACTGCTTGTTATAGTTCTAGCGGTAAAAGTTGAAACATTAAAACTATGTTCCGCATAAAGAATTAAAGATACATCAAAAGCTTTAACAATATCTTTATTTGGAACTTTTCCAAAACACATATAAAAAAAGTTTTCAGCAAATGTTAAATCTTTTTTTGGAGGAATAATTCTTTTCCCTTTTCTTGCTCTAAAAAATGCTGCAATTGCTGTGGGAGTTTTAGCAAATATTTTAATTGCTTTTTTCATATTTGCTTTTGGAGAATTGTTTGAAGTTTCTTTATCTTCTAAACCTAAAACACTAACAATAGTTCTAGCCACATCCATTGGATGTGCTTTTTTAGGCATATGTCTTACAATTTCTCTGAGGTTAACAGTTATTTTTCTATTTTCTTCTAATTCTTTTTTAAATTTTTTTAATTCTTTTTTGTTTGGTAAATCACCATTTAAAACAAGATAGGCAACTTCTTCAAAAATACATTTTTCACAAAGATCTTGAACTGCATAACCTCTATAGGTTAAAGAATTAATGTCAGGCATTACTTGCGATATTGTAGTTTCATCAACTACTATACCCAATAGACCTTTTTTTATGTCATCACTCATTATTCATGACCCTCTGAACTAAAATTATAAATTTTTTCATCTAAATCATTATATTTTTCATATTCAACAATTTCATATAATCTTTTCCTAGTTTGCATTTTATCAATAATATTATTTTGATGTCCATCTTCAAAAATAGCACGTAATCCATCTTCAACACTTTTCATAGCTAGTCTTTGAGAAGTTACAGGATAAATAACAATATTATAGCCAAAATTTTCTAACTCTTTGTAATTGAATAGCTTAGATTTTCCAAATTCAGTCATATTTGCTAGCAGATAACAAGATAATTCTTTTCGAACCTTCTCAAAATCCTTTTCATCATTTAAAGATTCAGGAAATATAATTTCTGCACCTGCATCTATATAAGCTTTGCACCTATCAATCATTTTATCAATTCCCTCAACATCTTTTGCATCTGAACGAGCAATAATTTTAAAGTTTTGATCTTTTTTAGCAGCAACACATTCTTTTATTTTTTTCACCATTTCATCAGTTGAAATCAATTCTTTATTATCTAGATGACCACATCTTTTTCTTTCAATTTGATCCTCTAAATGTATTCCAGTTATTCCAAATTGTTCAAAGGTTTCTATTGTTTCTTTACAAGATTTAAATCCTGTATCAATATCAACTATTGTAGGAAGGTTTGTTACCCTAGAAATTAAATATGATCTGGTACTTACATCTTGCAAAGTTGTTAATCCAATATCGGGAAAACCAAGATCATTTGCCATAACTCCTCCAGATACATAAACTGCATCATATCCAATTTCTTCAATTAATTTAGCTGTTAAAGGATTGTACGCTCCTGGCACTCTTAATATTTTATTTGATTTTAATTTTAGATTAAAATCTATTCTTTTTTGACTAGGATCTTTTTCTACAAAGTGCATTAAAATATTCCTTTTTTTAAGTTTCTCTTTAATTTACTTTTTCTTACTTCAATATTCAATTTATCTAGTTGTCCTGATTTTAATTTTTTAAGATTTTGAACAGTTTTTAAAAAACGATCACTTTCTTTTTTAACAATAATACCTTTTGTTAGAGTTAAAAATTTTTTTATATAATTTTGTCTTTTGAACGGTCTTGCTCCGTAGGGGTGTGCATCAGCTCTTTCTAGTTGCTCTGTTATTTTCTTACCATTATTTAAAGTGATAATAACTTTAGCACCAAATGATTTTTTTTTTGGATTTGGATCATGATATTTTTTAGTCCATTTTTTATCCTCAAAAGTTTTTATTGATCTCCAAATTTTAATAGTGCTTTTTTTCTTAGATCTGGTTTTAGTATATGATTTAACATGATGCCAATCACCATCTTCTAAAGCTACTGCAAATATATACATAATTGAGTGGTCAAGTGTTTCTCTACTTGCATTAGGATCCATTTTTTGAGGATCATTGGCACCTGTTCCAATAACATAATGAGTATGGTGGCTAGTAAAAATATCAATTTTTTTAATTTGATTTAAATTTGAAATTTTCGATCTCAATTTTTTAGCTAAGTCTATTAAAGCTTGTGATTGATATTCAGCGGAATACTCTTTCGTATAAGTTTCTAAAATAGCTTTTTTAACCTCATTTTTTTTTGGTAGAGGGACTTTATATTTTGTTTTTTTGCCATCTAATATTCTTGCTATAACACTATCTTCTCCTTCATAAATTGGACTAGGTGCTCCTTCTCCTCTCATGGCTCTATCAACAGCTTCAATAGCAAGTTTGCCTGCATGTGCAGGAGCATAAGCTTTCCAACTGGAAATTTCTCCTTTTCTAGATTGTCTAGTTGATATAGTTGTATGTAGAGCTTGTTGAACAGCTTGGTAAATGATTTCAGTTTTTAATTTTAGCATTGCACCTAATCCTGCAGCTACACTTGGTCCTAAATGAGCAATATGATCTACTTTGTGTTTGTGCAAACAAATTCCTTTAACTAAATTAACTTGAACTTCATACGCAGTTATAATTCCTCTTAAGAGGTCCAAACCATTTTTTTTATTTTGTTGTGCAACACTTATTAGTGGAGGAATATTATCACCCGGATGGCTATAATCTGCTGCTAAAAAAGTATCGTGGAAATCTAATTCTCTAACTGCTGTCCCATTTGACCATGCGGCCCATTCACAATCAAATTTTAACTTCGAATTTATACCAAAAAGAGTTGCTCCATTTTTTCTAAAATGTTTTAAAGCCATTTCTCTTGATGAAATTACAGATTTTCTATTTAATGAAGCTATGGCAACTGATGCATTATCAATTATTCTATTAATAACCATTTCAATTGCATCCTTATTTAATTTAGAATTATCAGAAGCTATTTCTGCAATTTTCCAAGCAAGCTGTTTCTTCTTTGGAAGATTAATTTTTGAAGGGTATACTTTAACTGTATGTAATAACAAAATAACTCCTAAATAGTAATTTTGTTTTAATAGTTAAAAAAAATTAATCAATATTAAAGATATTTAGATAATATATTTTCAATACCTACAAAGTCATTTACTAAATGATTATGATAAATTTCATTAGGGTTTTTTTCGGTATATCCATATTTTAGCAAAATCATTGGAATTTCAGCAGCTTTAGCAGCATTTGCATCTGTTTCGCTGTCACCGATCATTATTGATTTATTTTTTTCACCATCCAAAATTTCAATAGTCGTAATTAAGTGTCTTGGATCTGGTTTGCAATATTCAAAAGTATTGTATCCCGCAATATAATCAAAAAAATCATATATTCCAATTTTTTTTAAAAGATCGACTGCCAAATGTTCAGTTTTATTTGTACATACCGCCATAGAAATATTTTCTTTTTTACACCAAATTAAAAACTCTTTTACTCCCTTTATTAACGTACTTTCACGTAAAATATTTTTTCCATAAAAAGATATAAACTCTTTTGTCATTTCGTTTTTAATTTTTTCATCAATCCATTCCCACTTGCCATTATATTTTGCCATCATGGCTTTTGCTCCTTTTCCAACAGCATTTTTTAAATCATCTAAGGTTTTTGTTGGATAACCGAATTTTTTCATCACGTGATTATGAGCATGTGTTAAGTCTGGAGCTGTATCAACTAATGTGCCATCTAAATCAAATAAAACGGTAAATTTTTGAGTCATATTAAAAGTATTTTTAAGAAATAATTTGTGAATTAATTCTATTATATACTTAATGTAAAAAAAGTTAAATGAAAGATTTAAATTCAAAAAAAATTCAAAATAAGTTGAGAAACAAGTTTATAAAATCAGGAGTTAGAATGATTGGACCTGAAACGGTTTTTTTCTCAAACGATACAAAGATTGGTAAAAAAGTAATTATTGAGCCTTATGTTGTTATAGGTCTTAAAGTTAAAATTGGCGACAATGTAATTATAAAATCATTTTCTCACTTAGAGTCGTGCAAAATAGAAAATAAAGTTGAAGTTGGACCTTATGCAAGAATAAGACCTGACACAATTTTAAAAGAAGGTTCTAAAATTGGAAATTTTGTAGAAATTAAAAAAAGTATTATTGGAAAAAAATCTAAAATTAGTCATTTATCTTATGTTGGCGATAGTGACGTTGGCAAATCTGTAAATATTGGTGCTGGAACAATTACATGTAATTATGATGGCGTTAAAAAAAGCAAAACTAAAATAAAAGACAAAGTATTCATTGGCTCAAACACCTCCTTAATCGCTCCATTAACATTACATAAAGAGAGTGTAGTTGGAGCAGGTTCTGTGATTACAAAAAATGTTAGAAAAAAATCACTAGCTTTAACTAGATCTTTACAAACTGAAATTAAAAATTATAAAAAAAAATAAAATAATTTATGTGTGGAATAGTAGGAATAACCAGCAACAATGATGTAACCGCAAGAATTCTAGGTTCTTTAAAAAAACTTGAGTATAGAGGGTATGACTCAGCAGGAATAGCCACACTTAGCGATGGAAATATTAACGAAGTAAAGTGCGAAGGCAGAGTAGAGTCATTAGAAAAAAATATTTCAAGAACCAACTTGCAAGGAACCATAGGAATAGGTCATGTTAGATGGGCCACTCATGGTAAACCAAGTACATTAAATGCACACCCTCATTCATCAGAAGTTGTATCTGTTGTACATAACGGAATTATTGAAAATTCTACAATATTAAAAAAATTGTTAGAAAAAAAAGGTTATAGATTTAAATCACAAACTGATACAGAAGTAATAGCTCATTTAGTAACAGACTATTTAAAAAAAGATAATTTAAAAAATACAATTGTCAAAGTTTTAAAAAAATTACATGGAAGTTTTGCATTAGGAATTATATTTAAAGATCAACCAGATTTAATAGTTGGTGCTAGAAGAGGCTCACCCTTAGCTGTTGGATATGGACCTGATGAAAATTATCTAGGCTCTGACTCATACGCTCTTAAAGCAATGACAAATAAAATTTCCTATTTAAATGATGGGGAGTTTTGTATTATAAAAAAAGATTTAGTTGAGTTTTTTGATTCAAATGCAAAAAAAATTAATAAAAAAATACTTAATTTATCTAAAAACGATCAAAGTATAGACAAGGGTGATTATAAGTACTTTATGTCTAAAGAAGTTGATGAACAACCAATAACCATTAAAAATTGTGTAAATGAATATATTGATAAATTTAATAAGCAAATAAATATTTATAATTTCCCTTGGAAAATAAGAGATATATCATCAGTAGTATTAATAGGATGCGGTACAGCCTATCACGCATGTTTAATAGCTAAATATTGGTTTGAAGAGCATACTTCATTAGATGTAACAGTTGATGTTGCTTCTGAATTTAGATATCGGAAAATCAAGTTTAAAAAAGATAGTTTATATATTTTTGTGTCACAATCAGGCGAAACTGCAGATACTTATGCAGCTTTAGATATATGTAAGAAAAATAAAATGAAAACTTGCTCAATTGTTAACGTTGTTGAAAGTTCAATAGCAAGAGATTCTCAACTTGTACTTCCAATTCATTGTGGTCCAGAAATAGGAGTTGCGTCAACAAAAGCTTTTTTAGGACAAATGCTTGTATTATATTTATTATGTTTAAAAATATCTTTTGATAAAAAAATAATTTCAAAAAAAAAATATTCTGAAAAGATTAAATATTTATTATCATTATCTAATTTAACTAAAAAAACTTTAAAAGTTGACAGCAAAATCCAAAAACTTTGTAAAGTATTTGCAAATGCAAAAGGTTGCATGTTTTTAGGAAGAGGTTATTCATTTCCAATAGCTTTAGAAGGTGCTCTTAAACTTAAAGAGTTAGCATATATACATGCCGAAGGATATCCTGCTGGTGAAATGAAACATGGACCTTTAGCTTTAATCGAAGAGGGAATGCCAGTAGTTGTTTTAGCGCCAAGAGATGATCATTACAAAAAAATTGTTTCAAACATGCAAGAAGTTATTTCAAGAGGTGCTAAAGTTTTGTTGATTACAAATAAGAGTAAAAATGAAATACAATCAGAAAATATTTGGGAAACCATTGAAGTTGAAAATATTTCTGAAGATCTATTACCATTCCTAATAACTATACCGCTTCAAAAATTGGCATATTATTCAGCTTTAGAAAAAGGTTATGATATAGATAAGCCTAGAAATTTAGCTAAATCTGTAACAGTTGAATAATAAAAAATTTTCTTTTTTTTTTTTAAAACAGATATATATACACCTAGAGATTGAATTATGAAAAAATGGAAAATTAATAGTTGGAGAGATTATCCAGTTAAGCACATACCTTCCTATGGAGATGTGAAAGAGCTTGATATGGTTCTTGGTAAATTAAAAAACTTTCCACCATTAGTATTTGCTGGTGAAACCAGGCATTTAAAACAACAACTTGCTGATGTAGTTGATGGAAAAGCTTTTTTATTACAAGGCGGTGATTGTGCAGAAAGTTTTGCTGAATTTAATCCAGACAACATAAGAGATTATTTTAAAGTGATGTTGCAGATGTCTTTAGTGTTAACTTATTCAGCATCTTTACCAGTTGTTAAATTAGGAAGAATTGCCGGACAATTTTCTAAACCAAGAAGTGCGCCAACAGAGAAGCAGGGTGACAAAGAACTTCCAAGTTATTTAGGTGATAATATTAATGGGATTGATTTTACAGAAAAGTCAAGAAAACCAGATCCAAAAAGATTATTTAAAGCTTACTCACAATCTGCTTCTACACTTAATCTTATCAGAGCTTTTTGTCATGGTGGTTTTGCTGATTTAAAAAAAGTTCATCTATGGAATTTAGGATATATAAAAAAAACTCCCCAAGCTAAAAAATTTAAGGAACTGGAAGACAAAATAGCTGATGCGCTGGCATTTATGGATGCATGTGGAATAAATTCTGATTTTAATAGAAGACTTAAAACTGTAAACTTTTGGACTTCTCATGAAGCTTTACATTTACCTTTTGAAGAAACTATGACAAGAGTAGACTCTACTACAGGTGAATATCACGATACATCTGCGCATTTTGTTTGGATAGGAGACAGAACAAGGCAATTAGATGGTGGTCATGTTGAGTTTTGTAGAGGAATAGAAAATCCAATAGGAATTAAATGTGGACCAACATCAAAACCAGATGAAATTGCTAAAATCTGTGAAAAAATTAATCCAAAAAATGAAAAAGGTAAAATCACATTAATTTCAAGATTTGGATACGATAAAGTAGAAAAATTTTTACCTAAATTAATAAGAGGCATTAAAAAAGAAGGTTTGAATGTAATATGGTCATGTGACCCAATGCATGGAAATACAATTAAATCTGGCACTGGATTTAAAACTAGACCGTTTAATAGTGTTTTAAACGAGGTAAAAAATGTATTTGCTGTACATCAAGGCGAAGGCTCATATGCAGGAGGTCTTCATATTGAAATGACTGGACAAAATGTAACTGAGTGTACAGGTGGAGCTCAAAAAATATCAGATACAGACTTATCTAGCAGATATCACACGCACTGTGATCCAAGGCTAAATGCCAACCAAGCTTTAGAACTCGCATTTTTAATTTCCGATGAGATTAAAAAAAATTCCATTTATGCAAAAAGTGGAATTAGAGCGGCATCTTAAGCGTTTAAAGATTAACCCTTTAGCGTATATTTGAATTATGGAAGCAAATAAAAAAATTATATTTATAAAAAACTGGATATTGAATTATGTAGACTCAATGCCAAAAAAAGCAGATTGTTTGGTAATTGGAGTTTCTGGCGGAATAGATTCTTCAGTTTCAAGTACATTGAGCGCTATGACAGGGTTAAAAACTATTGTTTTATCTATGCCAATTAAACAAAAAAGCGCCCAACATGATTTAAGTTTAGCTCACCAGGAATGGCTAAAAAATAAGTTTAAAAATGTAAAAGGTTATACATTAGAGTTAGATAGCTTGTTTAAAAATTTTGAAAATACACTTTCAAATTTTTCAAGCGAGCACGGTATGGCTAATTCAAGAGCCAGATTAAGAATGACAACTCTTTACCAAGTCGCTGCAGCAAACAATGGTATTGTTGTTGGTACAGGTAATAAAGTCGAGGATTTTGGCGTTGGTTTTTATACCAAATATGGCGATGGTGGAGTTGATATATCACCAATAGCTGATTGTAATAAAACAGAGATATGGGAACTTGGAAAGGAACTAGGAATACTTAAAGAAATTATAGACGCACCCCCAACAGATGGTCTGTGGGATGATGGAAGAACTGACGAAGGTCAGCTTGGACTTAGTTACAAACAACTTGAAGAAGCTATGGAAAATAAAAATTCAATAAATCGAGAAAAATATAATTCTATACGAAAGGCAAATTTACATAAAATGGAACCAATACCTGTTTGTAAAATTCCAAAGTAAAATGAACAAAGATTTATATTTATCAAATAGTTTAGGTAATAAAAAACAAAAATTTATTCCTATCGATACCAATAAAATTGGAATGTATGTCTGTGGTCCAACCGTATATGATGACCCACATATTGGTAACGCAAGACCTTTGGTGATATTTGATATTTTATATAAAGTTTTAAAATGTAAATTTGGAGAAAAAAGTATTACCTATATTAGAAATATCACAGATATAGATGATAAAATTATTCAAGCATCTTTAAATAAAAAAATATCAACGAAAGATTTAACTAAAGAAATAACAAAAAAATTTCATGATGATTGTTTATATCTTGGCTGCGAAAATCCCACTCACGAACCAAAAGCAACAGAAAATATTTCTTTAATGATTGAGATGATTGATAATTTAATAAAAAATGGATACGCATATTTTAATAATGATCATGTATATTTTGAAGTTAAAAAATTTAAAGATTATGGAAAACTTTCTAATAAAAATTTGGATGAATTAATAGCAGGTTCAAGAGTTGAAATATCAGAAAATAAAAAAAATCCCGAAGACTTTGTTTTATGGAAACCTTCAAGAGATAATGAACCTTTTTGGGAATCTCCCTGGGGAAAAGGTAGACCGGGATGGCATCTAGAATGTTCAGTAATGTCAAAAAAATATTTAGGAGATAAATTTGATATTCATGGAGGAGGTAGAGATTTAATTTTTCCACATCATGAAAATGAGATTGCACAATCAAGATGTGCAAATAAAAATGATGTTTTTGCAAATTACTGGGTTCACAATGGATTTATTACAATGTCAAAAGAAAAGATGGCAAAATCACAAGGTAATATTTTGAAAATTAGTTCATTTAAAAATCAAGTCAGCGGACAAGTATTAAGACTTGCTCTTATAAGCACTCATTATAAGCAGTCTCTTGATTGGAATGATAAATTAATTGAGGAATGTGAATATACAATAAACAAATGGTATGAGTCATATATTGAATTAAACGACAAAGTTTTAATTCCCGATGAGTGCTTAGAACCTTTGTATGATGATTTAAATACTCCATCATATATAGCAAATTTACATAAACTTTTTGATAAAGCTCACAAAGGTGCAAAAAAAGATAAAGAAATATTCACATCAGCTTGTAATTTTGTTGGATTGTTAAATGAAAGTAAAGATGAATGGCTCGAATTTAAAAAAAATAAATTAAAAATATCAGAAATTGAAATTGAAGATAAAATTTCTGAAAGAAACAAAGCAAGAGAAAATAAAAATTATAAACTTGCAGATGAAATTAGAATCGATCTTTTGAATAAAGGTGTGTTAATTGAAGATAAAGATGGAAAAACAGTTTGGAAATTAAAATGAGTAAAGAAAAAGTATATATTTTTGATACTACATTAAGAGATGGAGCTCAAACACAAGGGGTAGATTTCTCTATTGATGATAAAAATAAAATATCAAATTCACTTGATGCACTAGGTGTCGATTATGTAGAAGGTGGTTGGCCAGGCGCAAACCCAACAGATACTGAATTCTTTAACAAAGATCATGATTTTGAAAATGCCAAACTTACTGCATTTGGCATGACAAAGAAATCTGAACATAGTGCAAAAAATGATCCAATGCTTTCATCTTTAATTAATTCTAAAAGCTCATCTGTATGTTTGTTTGGAAAATCTTGGGATTTTCAAGTTGATGTTGCTTTGGGGATTACAAATGAACAAAATTTAGAAAATATTAGTGAAAGCGCAAAACATATTGTTGCCTCTGGCAAAGAGTTTATGTTTGATGCAGAACATTTTTTTGATGGATATAAATCAAATCATGAATATGCAATATCATGCTTAAAAGCTGCGTTTGATCAAGGTGCTAGATGGATAGTTTTATGTGATACGAATGGAGGCACACTACCTCACGAAATATCAAAAATTGTTTTTGATGTTACTAAGCATATTCCAGGAAGAAATTTAGGAATACATGCACACAATGATACAGAAAATGCAGTAGCAAATAGTTTAGCTGCAGTTCAAGCTGGAGCAAGACAGGTACAAGGGACGATTAATGGATTAGGAGAGCGCTGCGGAAATGCTAATTTAATGTCATTAATTCCAACTTTTTTTTTAAAGAAAGATTTTTCTGATAAATATGAACTAAATATAAAACGTGAAAATTTAAAAAATTTAACACAATGTTCAAGATTGCTTGATGAAATATTAAACAGGAAACCAAACAGGCACTTGCCTTATGTTGGAGCATCTGCCTTTTCTCATAAAGGAGGAATGCATGTTTCTGCTGTTCAAAAAAACCCAAAAACATATGAACATATTAATCCTCAAGAAGTTGGGAATGTAAGAAATATAATTGTATCAGATCAATCTGGCCAATCTAATATAATGTCTAGATTAAATTCAATTGGAATCAAAATTAAAAAAAATGATCCAAAAATTAAAAAATTACTAGAAGAAGTAAAAGATAGAGAATTTATAGGCTATAGCTATGATGGAGCAGATGCTTCATTTGAATTGTTGGCAAGAAGATTAATGGGAGAAATTCCAAGATATATATCAATTAATGAATATGACGTTTCTGTAAAAAAAGATAAAACCGGCGAAATATTATCATTTGCAAAAGCTAAGTTAGAAGTTGATGGAGAAAAAATTCTTTGTGAAGGTCAAGGAAATGGACCTGTTAATGCATTAGATAATGCAATAAGAAAAAATGTAAACAAACTTGCTAAATATTCTGTATATTTAAAAGATTTAAAATTAGTTGATTATAAAGTTAGAATATTAAATACAGGAACAGAAGCAGTAACTCGAGTTTCAATTGAGAGCACTGACTCAAAGGGTAAAAACTGGTTTACAATAGGAGTTTCTCCAAACATTATTGATGCATCATTTAAAGCTTTAGTAGATAGCTTAGATTATAAGTTATTTAAAGATAATGCTCCTGCTAGCAAACAATGATTTATAACAATATATCTTTTATTTTATATGAGCCTCAACTTTCAGAAAACATTGGTTCTTGTGCTAGAGCTATAAAAAATTTTAATTTTAAAAATTTATTAATTGTAAATCCGAAACCAGAGTTTCCAAATGATAAAATTCTAGCAACCTCAGTTGGTGCTAAGGATATTATTAAAAAAACTAAAATTTTTAGAAATTTAGAAGAGTCTTTATCTAGAATTGATATTTTAATTGCTACTTCTGCAAGATTTAGAAATAAAAATATTAAACATATTTCATTAGAAGATTTAAATAAAATTAATTTTAATAAAAAAATTGGTTTTCTTTTTGGATCAGAGGCATCTGGATTAAAAAATAACGAAGTAAGTTATGCCGATTATACATTACAAATACCTAGTAATAAAAATTTTAGATCACTGAATTTGTCACACAGTTTAATTATTGTAGCGCAGATAGTATCGAGCTTGATTTCTAAAAAAAAAATTAAATTTAATAAATCAAAGAAAATAAAAAGAGCATCTAAACATGAAATAATGAATATGCTAGATTTTTGTATAAGGAGTCTTGAAAAAAAAAATTTTTTTAAGCAGGCAATTAAAAAACCCATAATGTTGGAAAATTTAAGAAGTATTTTTTACAAAATGGAACTTTCTCAAAAAGAAATACGCATTTTATCAAGCGTATTTGCTGGATTAATTAAAAATCCTTGATTGACAAAATAATTCTTAAGTCTATAAAACCCAATATTAAATAATGACAAAACGATTAAACTCTAAACATAAAGTTGATAGAAGACTACGAGTAAATTTATGGGGCAGACCCAAAAGTCCTTTTAATACAAGAGCTTATCCTCCTGGCCAACACGGTCAAACCAAATCTGCAAAACCTTCTGATTATGGTACTCAGCTCCAAGCAAAGCAAAAATTAAAATCATATTATGGCAATATGAATGAAAGACAATTTAGAAATATGTATAAAAAAGCTATTATGAAAAAAGGTGATACTGCAGAAAATTTAATTGGTCTGTTAGAAAGAAGACTTGATGCAGTTATTTACAGGTCTAAATTATCAAATACAATTTTTTCTTCTAGACAATTAATTAATCATGGTCATGTAAAAGTAAATGGAAAAAAAGTAAATATTTCAAGCTATCAAGTGAAAGAAGAAGACTCTATAGAAATAAGAGAAAAATCAAAACAGCTTGCATTTATAGATATTGCTTTAGCAAATAAAGAAAGAGAAGTTCCAGAATATCTGCAATTAGATGAAAAAAACAAAAAAGTTAAATTTGTAAGAGTGCCAAAATTTGAAGAAGTTCCTTATCCAGTTGTAATGGAGCCAAATCTTGTTATTGAATATTATTCTAGATAAAATTATTTTTTATAATTAATATTTTGATCATCAAATAATTTTTTTAATTCTCCGTTTTCGTACATTTCTTTAACAATATCGCAACCACCAACAAATTGTTTTTTAATATATAATTGAGGTATAGTTGGCCAATCACTAAATAATTTAATCCCTTCTCTTAAATTTTGATTTTCTAAAACATTAACACCTTTGAACTTTACATCTAAAATTTTTAAAATATTTGTAACAGCCATTGAAAAACCACATTGAGGTGCGTCTGGCGTTCCTTTCATAAATAAACATACTTCATTAGATGATATTTCGTTGTTAATTAAATCATTAGTTTGTTGATCCATCTGTCTCCTTTGTTTTTATTGCTAGCGCATGCAATTCATTGCCCATTTTTCCTTTTAAAGAATTATACACCATTTTATGTTGCTCAATTTTACTTTTTCCTACAAATTGTGAAGAAATAATTGTTGCGGAATAATGATTTCCATCTCCAGCGAGGTCTTGAATTTCAATTTTTGCATCTGGTAAAGCCTCTTTAATTAAACTCTCTATTTCATTCAAATTCATTGCCATTAGCTATCCATATATTTTTTTAACCATATTTTATTAGATTCCTCAATTTCTTCAATTGTCAAATTTATCTCATTTCCAAATTCAACTCTATTTTTTGAAACAATTCCTAATTCATCGTAGTGAACAGAGTTATCTTTTAATGTTTTTCTAACAATATCAAGGTTTTTTTTATCTATTTCAATAATATAACGGCCTTGATCTTCAGCAAAAAAATATTCAAATTTATTAGTTAAATTCTTAATAGGATTTAATTTAATTCCTTTTTTTCCGTAAATACACATTTTGGATATTGCTACCAATATTCCTCCTAAAGATACATCGTGACATGAATTTATTAGGTTGTTTTCCATTAATTTTAATATTGTTTCACCGTTATTTTTTTCATTAAATAAATTAATTTCTGGGGGAGGGCCTTTATCCTCAGATAAAATACTTTTTGCAAATATACTTTGATCTAAATGACCTTCAGTTTTTCCAATTACAAAAATTAGATTTCCTTCTTTTTTAAGATCCATAGTAATCATTTTTTCATAATTTTTAATCAAACCTACGCCTCCAATTGCTGGAGTTGGCTTAATACCTTTGTCTTTTGTTTCATTGTAGAAGGATACATTTCCTGACACTACTGGGAAATTTAAATATTTACTTGACTCAGAAATACCTTCAACACATTCTACAAATTCACCCATATTTTTTTCCTTTTCGGGATTTCCAAAGTTAAGACAATTGGTGATAGCTATTGGTTTGGCGCCAACAGAAATTAAATTTCTCCAACTCTCACAAACAATTTGTTTACCACCAGTATTTGGGTGCGAAAAACAATATGAAGCTGAAGAGTCTACTGAGGCTGCTACTGCTTTTTTTGTTCCATGAATTCTTACTACACCTGCATCCCCACCAGGTTTTTGAATTGTATCACCCATAACAGTATGGTCATATTGATCCCATATCCATTTTTTTTCTGATATATTTGGATTGGCTAAAATTTTTTTTAGACAATCTGATAAATTTAACGA
>CACDJC010000004.1 GCA_902552475.1 uncultured Pelagibacteraceae bacterium
CAATAGGTGTAATTTCTGCATCATTCGGATTTAAAAACTTGATAGAAAAAATAGGCGTACAAAGAAGAGTTTATACTGCTGGTAAAAATAAAAGCACATTAGATCCATTTTTAGATGAAAAAGAGGAAGATATTAAAAGATTAAAAAGTATTCAATTAGAGCTTCATCAGGATTTTATAGATGTAGTTGAGGAAAGCAGGGGTGAAAAACTAAATAAAGATAAAGGAATTGAATTATTTTCAGGTGAATTTTGGACAGGAAAAAAAGCAAAAGAACTTGGTTTAATAGATGGTTTAGGAAATTCAGATCAAGTTTTAAGAGAAAAATTTGGTGAAGAAATAGAAATTAAAAAATTTGGAAAATCAAAAGGATGGCTGGCGAAAAAATTTTCATCTTCTGAAGAGCATGCTGACAAATTATTTAGTATTATTGAAGAGAGATCAATTTGGCAGAGATATGGTTTCTAAAAAAAACAAAAAAAAAAAATTTCATTCTTTTCAAGATACTATTTTAAATTTACAAAAATATTGGGCAAAACAAGGATGTTTAATATTGCAACCTTATGATATTGAAGTTGGCGCAGGCACATTCCATCCAGCTACAACTCTTAGATCTTTAGGAGAAAAACCTTGGAAGACTGCATATGTTCAACCTTCAAGAAGACCATCAGATGGTCGTTACGGTGATAATCCAAATAGATTACAACATTATTATCAATTTCAAGTATTAATAAAACCATCACCACAAAATATAAAAAAATTATATTTAAATAGTATTGCATCAATTGGTATTAACTATAAAGACCATGATATTAGATTTGTAGAAGATGACTGGGAGAGCCCAACGCTTGGAGCTTCAGGCTTGGGATGGGAAGTGTGGTGTAATGGCATGGAAATTACCCAGTTTACATATTTTCAACAAATGGCCGGAATAGAATGCAAACCAATTTCTGTGGAGATTACTTATGGTCTGGAAAGATTATGTATGTTTATACAAAATAAAAAAAATGTATTTGATTTGGAATGGAATAATGATGGAGTCTTATACAGAGAAGTTTTTTATCAAGCAGAAAAAGAATATTCAGCCTATAATTTTGAATTTGCTAACACAAATAATTTATTCAAAATTTTTGATATGCTCGAAGACGAAGCTAAATCATTAACCGAAAATAAAATTTCTTTACCAGCTTATGACCAATGTTTAAAAGCCAGTCATGTCTTTAATATACTTGACTCAAGAGGAGTAATTAGCGTTGCGCAAAGAGCAGAATATATTGCAAGAATTAGAAATCTAACCAAAAATATAGGAAAAGTTTGGCTTGAAAGTCAAAGTTAAAATGTCTGAATTTTTTTTAGAATTATTCAGTGAAGAAATTCCAGCAAAACTACAAGTTAATGCTAGAAAAAATATTTATGATAATCTGAAAAAATTTTTTGATGAAAATGAAGTTAAAATAAAAGGTCAAATTAAAGTCTTTTCTACTCCAAATAGGTTGGTTGTTTATATTGAAAAGATTGCAAAAAGTATAAATAAAAAATCAGAAGAAATTAGAGGTCCTAGCATAAAAGCACCAGAACAAGCAATCGAAGGCTTTATGAGATCAAATAATGTCAAAAAAAATCAAATTTACAAAAAAACTACTGATAAAGGAGATTTTTATTTTTATAAAAATCCATCAAAAAAAATTAATACTATTGAATTAATTAGAGAAAATATCCCAAATATATTAAATAAAATTTCATGGAATAAATCAATGAAATGGGGAAACCATGATTTGTACTGGGGAAGACCTTTAAAATCTATATTAACAGTTTTTGATGGAAAAAAAATAGATTATGATTTTTACCATCTCAAAAGTTCAAATAACACCTATATAGACAAAGATTTTGAAGAAAAAACTAAAAAATTTAATAACTTTAAATCTTACAATTCTTATTTTAAATCAATTGGAATTATAATTGATCAAGATAAAAGAAAATCTTTTATAAAAAATGAATTATTAAAACTATCTAATAAAAAAAATCTTAAAATAAATTTTAATGAAAAACTATTAGATGAAATTACTAATATAGTTGAAAAACCAAAAATATTACTTTGTGAGTTTGATAAAAGATTTTTAGAAGTGCCCAAAGAAATAATTATTATAACTATGCAAAACCATCAAAAATATTTCCCAACATTTGATAAAAAAGAAAAAATCACAAATAATTTTTTTGTTGTGGCTGATGTTAAAGACAAAGAGGGGTTTGTTAAGGATGGAAATGAAAGAGTAGTTGAAGCAAGATTAAGTGATGCTGAGTTTTTTTGGAAAAGAAATAGATCTAATAATTTAGTAAAACAGGTTTCAAAACTAAAAGATATAAGTTATTTTCAAGGTTTAGGATCTTATTTTGACAAAGTTCAAAGAATAAGAAAATTGAGTGCTTTCATATCTGATGAGCTATTAATAAGTAAGGAAAAAATGGAAATAGCATCTTCTGTTTGTAAAGTTGATCTTATGTCTGATTTGGTTGGTGAATTTCCAGAGCTTCAGGGAGTGATGGGCGGATATTTTGCAGAGTCTCAAGGCTTTGATAATGAGATAAGTTTAGCAATTTCTGAACATTACTTACCTATAGGAATGGAGGGAAGGACACCTAAAAAACTTTATAGCATTGCACTTTCATTAAGTGATAAAATCGACTCTCTAGTAGGTTTTTTCGGTATTAATTTAAAACCTACAAGCTCAAAAGATCCTTATGCACTTAGAAGAATGGCAATAAGTTTAATAAGATTAATTATTGAAAATAATATAAATATTAAAATCAGAGATTTGATCAGTTATTCTTGCGTGACTTATAAAGAACAGAGTTTTGAATTTGATGTTAAATTATTAAACAATGAATTATCTGAATTTATTTTTGAAAGATTAAAAAACTATATGAAAGAAAAGGAAATTAGATATGATATTATTGAAAGCTCAACTTCTATTACAACAATAGATGAAATTTTAAAAATTTTTAAAAAGTCTTCAGTATTAAGTAAAAATATTAAAAAAGATTATGGGTTAAACACAATTGCAATTTACAAAAGATGTTTAAATATTGTTAATAGTGAAATTAATGAGAAGGACGAAATTAATAGTTCTCCTGATCCTGGATTATTTAAAAATGACTTTGAAAAAAATCTGTACAAAAAAATTAATGATATTAGAAAGTATTTTTCAAGCGCAGGTAGAGAAGAAAATTATCTTGAAAGCTTAAAAACCTTGTCTGGTGCAAAACTTTATGTTGATAATTTTTTTGACAACGTAGTTGTTAATGATGATGATCCAATTATAAAAAAAAATAGACTAGAACTATTAAAAATGTTGTGTAAAAGCTTCGAAAATTATTTTAATTTTTCAAAAATTGAAGCTTAATATGAAAAAATTAGTATTTAACTTTAAGTCTAAAGATAAAAAAAACTTAAAAACCCTAAGAAATATTCTTGGCGGCAAAGGTTTAAACTTAGCTGAAATGGTTAAATTGGGGATGCCTGTTCCACCGGGCTTTACAATATCAACAGATGCATGTGAACTATTTTATAGAAATAATAAAAAACTTAATTCTAAAATTAAAAAAGAAGTTAATCACGAAATAAAAAATATTGAAAAAGAAACAGGCAAAAAATTTGGAGATTTAAAAAATCCTCTATTGGTTTCAGTAAGATCTGGTGCAAGAGTTTCAATGCCAGGAATGATGGATACTATTTTAAATCTTGGACTTAATGATCAAACAGTCATAGCTCTTGCAAATAAAACATCCAATTTAAGATTTGCTAGGGATAGTTATAGAAGATTTATTCAAATGTATTCGAATGTTGTATTGGGTATTGATAACTATAATTTTGAAGAATTAATAGAGAATTACAAATTAACTAAAGGCGTGCTATTAGATACAGATCTTGATGAAAGTGATTGGGATGGTTTAATTAATGATTTCAAAAATATAGTTAAACAAAAAACAAAAAAAGATTTTCCTCAAGATGTTAATGAACAATTAAATGGAGCGATTAGCGCTGTATTTTTGTCGTGGGAAAGTCACAGGGCAAAGGTCTATAGAAAATTAAATCAAATTCCTTCAAACTGGGGAACAGCAGTAAATATACAGTCTATGGTTTTTGGTAATATGGGAAATGATTGTGCTACTGGAGTAGTATTTACAAGAAATCCATCAGATGGAAGTAATTATATTTATGGTGAATACTTAGTTAATGCTCAAGGTGAAGATGTGGTAGCAGGCACAAGAACGCCTCAACATATAACTAGAAAGGCTAGATTAGAAGCAAAAGAAAATTTATTGTCTTTAGAAGAGTTAATGCCAACAGTATTTAAAAATTTGAAAAAAATACTATTAAAATTGGAAAAACATTACAAAGATATGCAGGATGTTGAATTCACAGTCGAAAATAAAAAATTATGGATGTTACAGACTAGATCTGGAAAACGGACTGCAAAATCAGCAGTAAAAATAGCAATTGATATGGTTAAAGAAAAATTAATTTCTAAAAAAACTGCTGTTGTAAGGATAGAACCAGGTTCATTAGACACTTTATTGCATCCAACATTAGATGAAAAAAGTAATATAAAAGTAATAGCCAAAGGCTTGCCAGCATCTCCTGGTGCTGCGAGCGGGAAGGTTGTATTTACTTCTGATGAAGCAGAAAGACTTAATAGTATTATGCAAAATACAATATTAGTAAGAATTGAAACTTCTCCAGAAGACATTCATGGCATGCATGCTGCTAAAGGAATTTTAACTGCCAGAGGTGGAATGACCAGTCATGCTGCGGTGGTCGCCAGAGGCATGGGTAGACCATGTGTTTCGGGCTCAAGTGAAATAGAAATTGATTATAAAAACAAAATATTCAAAACAAAATATGGTGAAATAAAAGAAGGAGATCTAATAACAATTGATGGATCTACAGGCAGAATAATTCTTGGAGAAGTTAAAACAGTAAAACCAGAAATTTCTGGAGACTTTTCAAAATTAATGAAGTGGGCTGACAGTTTTAGAAAACTAAAAGTAAGAACAAACTCTGAAACTCCTTTAGATAGCAAAGTAGCTAGAGAATTTGGCGCTGAAGGAATAGGATTATGTAGAACGGAACATATGTTTTTTGATGAAGAAAGAATTTTATCAGTAAGGGAAATGATATTATCAAAAACATCTGAAGATCGTGAAAATGCATTGAAAAAATTATTACCACATCAAAAAAAAGATTTTATTGAAATATTTAAAATAATGAGTGGTTTACCAGTTACAGTTAGACTTTTAGATCCTCCATTACATGAATTTTTACCAAAAAATGAAAATGAGATAATTGAAGTTTCTAAATCTTTAAATATTCCAATTCAAGATACAAGAGGAAGAATAAATGAGTTACATGAACATAATCCAATGTTAGGTCATAGAGGTTGTAGATTAGGCATCTCTTTTCCAGAAATATACGAAATGCAATGCAAAGCGATATTTGAGGCTTTGGTCGAATGTAAAAAAAATAAAATAAAATCAACAATGCCAGAAATAATGATCCCACTTGTATCTACTGAAGCTGAAATTAAAATTATGAAAGAATTAGTTATTAGGGTTGCAAGAGAGGTTCAGAAAGAAAATAATACCAAAATAGAATTTTTAGTTGGAACAATGATAGAGTTGCCAAGAGCAGCATTAAAAGCAAAAGATATTGCAAAACATGCAGAGTTTTTTAGTTTTGGAACAAATGATTTAACTCAAACAACATTTGGCATTAGCAGAGATGATAGTGGAAAATTTTTAAATGATTATATAGAAAACAAAATTTTCGATATTGATCCATTTATATCAATTGATTCTGGTGTAGGTGATTTGATTGAAATTGCAGCTTCTAGAGGAAAAAAACAAAATAAAAATATAAAGTTAGGCATATGTGGAGAGCATGGTGGAGACCCAAAGAGTATAGACTTTTGCGCTAAAGCTGGTTTAGATTATGTTTCATGCTCCCCTTACAGAGTCCCTGTTGCAAGATTAGCTGCAGCACAAGCTCAAATAAAAAAGTAATTAGAATTTTTTAAATTTCTAGTTTTATATCAATTGCATTGACACTATGTGTTAAACTACCCACCGAAACTCTATCAACATTTGAACTTGCAATACTCTTTATATTTTTTAAATTAATACCTCCTGAGGCTTCTGTTTCGTAGTTTTTACTAGCAATTTTAACCGCAACTTTTAGATTTTTTGGACTCATATTATCAAATAAAACTCTGTCAAACTTTAAACCATTGATTTTTTTAAACTGATTAAGGTTGTCAACTTCAACAGTAATCTTTCTTCTTTTTTTTGATTTAATAGCTTTTTTTATAATCTCTTCAAATTTTTTCGAGGAAGCAATGTGATTATCTTTGATTAAAAATTCATCACTTAAATTAAATCTATGATTGGTGCCACCTCCTAATTTAACTCCATATTTTTGAATTACTCTTAGATTTGGGATTGTTTTTCTAGTGCAGCAAATTTTTGTTTTATTTTTTACTTTCTTTACAAATTTATTTGTTTTTGTTGCAATACCCGAAATGTGACAAACAAAATTTAAAGCGACTCTTTCTCCCATAAGTATATTCTTAAGATTTCCTTCAATTAAAGCAACAATTGTTCCCTTATTAATTTTTGAACCTTCTTTTTTCTTTATTTTAAATCTAATTTTTTTGTCGATAAGTTTGAATGTTTCTTTTGCAAATTTTAAACCACCTATAATACCTTTTTCATTGCTGATCATTTTTATTTTTTTTTTTTGATTATTTTTTAAAAGATTTGAAGTTATGTCTCCTAAAGGAAAAAGATCTTCATTTAGAGCTAACTTACAGGCAGATCTAATAAAATTTTTACTTAATTTGATTTCTGACACAGAATTTATCTGCCTATTTCAGCCATTCTTTCTACTGATTTTCTTGCTTTTTGAATTGTTTCTTGATCCATTATCAATTCATTGGTCTCATTTTCTAAACAATCTAATATTTTTGGAAGAGTAATTTTTTTCATATGTGGACATAAGTTGCATGGACGAATAAATTCTACATTGGGATTATCAATTTGAACGTTATCACTCATTGAACATTCTGTTACCATCATTACTTTTTTTGGTTGATTATCTTTAACATATTTAATCATTCCACTTGTTGAACCAGCAAAATCACTAGCTTGAATCACATCTGGCGGACATTCAGGATGAGCTATAATTTTTATACCTGGATTATTTTTTCTAATTTCATTAATTTCTTCGTCATTGAATTGCTCATGAACTTCACAAGTACCTTTCCATGAAATAATTTCTACATCAGTTTGAGAAGCAACATATTTTGCTAAAAAATCATCTGGTAAAAAAATTACTTTTTTTGTTCCTAAAGATTGAACTATTTTTACAGCATTAGCTGATGTACAGCATACATCTGTTTCTGCTTTTACATCTGCTGAAGTATTTACATAAGATACAACTGGAACTCCAGGATACTTTCTTTTTAGATTTTTCACGTCTTCACCTGTTATTGATGCTGAAAGTGAACAACCAGCCCTCATATCAGGAAGCAAAACTTTTTTTTCTGGACTCATTAATTTTGCAGTTTCAGCCATAAAATGTACTCCACACATAACAATTATATCTGCTTTAGTTTTTGCAGCTTCAACTGCTAGAGCAAGTGAATCAGCTGAGAAATCTGAAATGCCGTGATATATTTCAGGAGTTTGATAATTGTGAGCTAAAATTACAGCATTCTTTTCTTTTTTTAATTTATTAATTTTATAAATATATGGGGCATGTATAGACCATTCAATTTCAGGAATAGTTTTTGAGATTTTTTGATAAATTGGATCTGTAACTTTTTTTATTTCAGCGTTAAATTCCATAAAGAAAACTTATCAACTTGAATCAGAATTGTCATTCATTTAATCTGACGCACAATTGCGGTCATGCTGAAATTGGTAGACAGGCACGGTTGAGGGCCGTGTGGGCCCAGCCCATGAGAGTTCAAGTCTCTCTGACCGCACCAAAAAAAAGGGGCGCTCTGTTACTTGGCCTTTAGTTAATAATATACAAAATATAACGTTTTTTCAAAAATTTCCTGTAAATCTTTGAGTAGAAGATTTGTTATTTTGAAGATTTTTTTATTTTCAAATATTTTAATTAGAATTTAAATATCTCCTACAATTTTTAAAAATTTTAAATCATAGTTTTTTGTAATATCGCTATATTCAAATAATTTTTTTTTTAAATTATAATATTTCTTAAGATTATTAATCTCTTTCTTAAAAATTGAGTTTCTAAACTCGGGCAAGTATAATTTATTCTTAATTACCTCCATTTTGTCACCATATAATTTTTTTGAGGAGCTGTAACTACATGTGTGAAATCTAAGCACTCTTCTTGATCTCTTTTTACTGATATTGAATTTTTTTACTCCATGAACTGATAGCGGAGAGTCCATAAAAGAAAAAACTTTCCCGGGTGTAAATAAAATTTTTTTATATTCCAGATATTCTTCTAATTGGTCTGTAAAGTTATTTTTTTTATCAATATGTCCCATTCTAATAACATCATCATAAAAGTTATCTAGATCTTCATATGAGTTATAATTTTTGGTGTGGAAAAGGCTTGTACCTTGATACGTTTCTTTAGAAACAGATATCAATGTTGTGTTTAGCCACAATGGATCATGAAAAAAATGAGAATGGACATTCATAGAATATGATCCTACAGAATTTACTTCCATTAACATTGAACCACCAAAACTTAAAAGTAAAACTGTCTTTTCTAGTTTAAATTTATGATAGTCAAAAAATTTAGATAATGTTTTATGAATTACTTTATATATAACTTGATTAAGGAGGTCTAACCAAAAATTTTTTGTTTTATTATCTAATTTAGATAAATTATCTAAATTAAGAGCAAATATACTTAAGCCTTCTTGGTTTGATTTAAACATTTCTTCTTGAGGCCAATTTAAATTTACATCTTCAATTTGTTGTTCGCTTAAGTAGTTTTCCACATCAATATAGGGAAAAGGAAATAAATTAACCTTAGAATTTTTTATTTTACAGAAATTTAACATAGTTTTTTAACTAATCATTTTATATCATTTTTTTATAAGTATATTCAAAAAATGCATACTCTGATTTCTGATTATTGCTTAAATAGTCTTTACTAAAACAAGAGGGGCGTTCTGTTGCCAGGTGCCCCGAACCCCGTAACTTAATTAAAAAATTAATTAAGCTGCAAGTGCAAATTTATTATTTGCATTTATAAATTAGCCCATCACGGCGGAACAATACCGAACGAAAGAATAACTTTTAGACACCCGTCGATCCTAATTCACCCCCATAAGTTGAAATTGGTGGAGGTGGTGGGTACTGCCCCCACGTCCGTAATGGTTATTACGAAATTCGTTTATCGTCATAGTTGGAAAACCAACAAGTTTAATATAAAACCATAATTCAAAGATTCAATAATTATTAATGAAATTAACTAAAGAACAAGCTCAAGAAATAAAAGATCAACAATCTCAGGCAAGTACAACAAAAAGAGTAAATTCGCCCGAATTAGAAGAAATTCTTTATGAAGCGTTACCAATACTAGATCATGGTTTTATAAGAGTTGTGGATTATATGGGAAATGACACTTCTATTGTTCAAGCAGCTAGAGTTTCATATGGAAAAGGAACGAAAAAAGTTAATACAGACTCAGGTCTAATAAAATATTTAATGAGACATTGGCACAGCACACCTTTTGAAATGTGTGAAATCAAATATCATATTAAACTTCCAATTTTTATTGCAAGACAATGGATTAGACATAGGACTGCTAACGTGAATGAATATTCTGCTAGATATTCGATTTTAGATAAGGAATTCTATTTACCGAAAACAGAAAATCTAGCCGCACAATCTCAGAGCAATAGACAAGGAAGAGGGGATATTCTTGAAGGCGATCAAGCAAAAAAAGTTTTAGATTTGTTAAAAGGTGATGCTGAAAGAACATATAGTAATTATGAAGAAATGTTGAATGAACGTTATGACGGAACCATTATCGATGAAAATAAAATTGGTCTTGCCAGAGAACTTGCACGTATGAATTTAACTTTAAATACCTATACACAATGGTATTGGAAAACCGATTTATTAAATTTGATGAATTTTTTAAGACTTCGTGCTGATCACCATGCTCAATACGAAATTAGGGCATACGCAGATGTAATGTTAGATACATTAAAAAAATGGGTACCAACAACTTATGAAGCTTTTATGGATTATAGAGTTGGTGGTACCGAGGTGTCGGCAAAAGGAAAATCAATAATTCAAAAACTAATTAAAGGCGATGATATTTCAATGGAAGACTCTGGGCTTTCAAAAAGAGAGTGGAATGAACTAATGGAAGCTTTTGATCTTAAAAGTAAATTGATTTAATTTTTTCTGCAAAATTAATATACAGTTTTGAGATTTCATGATCAGGTTTATTTTTTACAATTGGAGTACCCTGATCTCCTAATTTACCAACTTCAGGATTTATAGGAATTTCCCCAAGAAATTCTTTTTGAAACTCATCTGCAGTCTTCTTAACTCCACCTTCTCCAAATATAGGATACTTTTTACCATCATCTCCAACAAAGTAACTCATATTATCAATAAGACCTATAATTTTTACTTTTAATTTATCAAACATTTTTATACCTCTCTTAACATCTTGAAGAGCGATTTCTTGCGGTGTTGATATAATAACTACACCATCCATTTTAATTTCCTGTGCAAACGTAAGTTGTGTATCACCCGTACCAGGAGGCATATCAACAATTATAATATCTAAATTTTTCCATGAGACTTTTTGAGTAAAAGTTTTAATAGCACTTGTTACCATAGGTCCTCTCCATATCATTGGTGTTTGTTCTTCAGTTAAAAAACCAATAGACATACATTGGATATCGTACTTAGTAATTGGCTCCATTTTTTGTCCATCACTTTTTGGTTTTTCATTTATCGAGAATAATTTAGGTAAAGAGGGTCCGTAAATATCTGCATCCAACAAGCCTACTTTCAATCCTATGTGACTTAATGCTAATGCAAGATTTGTTGCAAATGTAGATTTTCCAACTCCTCCTTTTGCACTAGATATAGCAATTGTGTATTTTGTTCCTGGAATAGGGTTTTTTTGAAAGCTTTTTGGGGCAGTTTTTGCTTTTATTGTGTCACTTAGACCTACTTTTTTATCATTCATAGAAATACCATTACCTTGTTTTTAACCATAAAGACACTATATACAATGTCATAATGAGTGATTTCAAAAATCAAAGCCCATGGGGCTCACCTCCAGGAGGAGGAAATGGTGGTTTCAGAAGAGGACCAACGCCACCGGATATTGATGAACTTGTAAAAAAAATTCAAAATACAATTAATAGATTTATTGGTGGTGGCAAAGGTGGAACCAAGCCTATAATGTTTGGTCTTATTATTTTATTAGTGGTTTGGGCCCTAAGTGGTTTATATAGAGTTTTACCAGATGAACAGGGTGTAGTTTTAAGATTTGGTAAATTTGTGAATACTACTCAACCAGGACTTAACTATCATTTTCCATATCCTATCGAAACAGTTTTAACTCCTAAAGTTACAAAGGTTAATAGAATTGATATTGGCTTTAGATCAGAGAGGGATAGTGGATTTGGAACTGGAGGTGGAGTAGCAGATGTACCAGAAGAAAGTTTAATGTTAACTGGTGACGAAAATATTGTAAATATAGATTTTTCTGTTTTTTGGGTAATTAAAGATGCTGGTAAATTTTTATTTAAAATTCAAGATCCCGAAGGAACTGTAAAAGCTGCGGCTGAAACGGCAATGAGAGAAGTAATTGCAAGATCAAATATTCAACCAATTTTAACTGAAGGTAGATCTATAATTGAAACAGATACACAAGACATAATTCAACAAATTTTAGATGAATACAACAGTGGAATTCAAATTACGCAAGTACAAACGCAAAAAGCAGATCCACCCGATCAAGTTATTGATGCATTTAGAGATGTACAGGCTGCAAGAGCAGACATGGAGCGGTCTAAAAATGAAGCAGAAGCTTATGCGAACGATGTAATTCCAAGAGCAAGAGGAGAAGCAGCAAAAATATTACAAGCTGCAGAAGCGTATAAAAAAGAAGTTGTTGCAAAAGCAGAAGGTGAGGCTAGCAGATTTATTTCGATATATAATGAGTATGCGAAAGCAAAGAAAGTTACACAAGAAAGAATGTTCTTAGAGACAATGGAGCAAGTCTTGGGAGATATAAATAAAATTATAATTGATAAAAATTCTGGTTCTGGAGTAGTTCCATATCTTCCATTGCAAGAATTAAAAACGGGGACTAACTAAATGAAAACAGGAAAAATTTTATTACCATTAATAGTAATTATTGCAGCTGTAGCATTCTTTTCTTTATTTGTAGTAAAAGAAGTTAATCAGGCAATAGTGCTTCAATTTGGTGATCCAAAAAAAATTATATTAAAACCTGGTTTAAATTTTAAAATTCCTTTTATTCAAAACGTGGTATTTTTAGATAAAAGGATACTAAATTTAGATACACCGCCAGAAGAAGTGATTGCATCTGACCAAAAACGTTTAATAGTAGATGCTTTTGCTAGGTTTCAAATAGTAGATCCTTTAAAGTTTTATATTTCTGTAGGCAATGAAAGAGTAGCAAGATCAAGATTAGCTACTATTATTAACTCGAGAATTAGAAATGTTTTAGGACAACAAGAATTACAAACTTTATTATCTGAAGATAGATCAAAACAAATGTCACTAATTCAAGAAGGTGTAAACAATGAAGCTGAAAATTTTGGAATAAAAATTGTAGATGTAAGAATTAAAAGGGCAGATCTACCTCAAGCTAATAGTGATGCTATTTTTAGAAGAATGCAAACTGAAAGAGAAAGAGAAGCAAAAGAATTTAGAGCAAAAGGTGCTGAAATGGCTGTAACAATCACTTCTACTGCCGATAAAGAAGTAACAGTAATTTTGGCAGATGCTCAAAAAAAATCTGAGATCATGAAAGGTGAAGGTGATGGTTTAAGAAATAAAATTTTTGCAGATGCTTTTGGCAAGGATCCAGAGTTTTTTGCTTTTTATAGATCTATGCAAGCTTACGGTAAAGCCTTCAATGCTGGAGAAACATCTATGATACTTTCTCCAGATAGTGAATTTTTTAAATTTTTTGGAAATACAAAACCTAAATCAGAATAAATTTTAGATATGAAAGAACTGATCATAGCATTTGGTCTATTCTTGTTTATTGAGGGAATTTTATATGCCATATTTCCATCAAAAATGAAAAGTATGTTGAAAAAAATAAATGAGATAAATGACAATCAACTTAGAGCAGGTGGATTAACATTTGTTATTTTAGGATTTGTTATTATTTGGTTAATAAAATGAAAAAGTATTTAAAAATTTTTTTAGTATTTTCATTGATAAACTTTTATTCTTTTGCAAATGCAAAAGAAATCCCATCTTCTTTTGCTGATTTAGCTGAAAATTTAATGCCTTCAGTAGTAAATATATCAACAACAACAACTATAACCACTAAGTCCAACCCCTTTCCTTTTGAATTTCCCCCAGGATCTCCTTTTGAAGATATGTTTAGAGATTTTGGAACTCCACAAGAAAGAAAGACTAGCGCTTTAGGTTCGGGCTTTATAATTGATGAAAAAGGAATAGTTGTAACAAATAATCATGTAATTCAAGGCGCAGAAGATGTTTATGTAAGAGTAGATGGAAGTAGAAATTTAAAAGCTAAAATTTTAGGCGCAGATCCGGGCATGGATTTAGCTGTTTTACAAATTGAGTCTGATGAAAAATTTAAGCCAGTAAAATTTGGAGACTCAGATACTGCAAGAATAGGAGATTGGGTTATTGCAATTGGTAATCCTTTCGGACTAGGTGGAACTGTAACCGCAGGTATAGTTTCAGCAAGAAACAGAAGTATTGGTTTATCACGATATGAAGATTTTATTCAAACAGATGCATCAATCAACCAAGGAAATTCAGGAGGTCCTTTATTTAATATGAACGGCGATGTTATTGGTATTAACACTGCCATTTTAGGACAGTCAGGATCTATAGGAATTGGTTTTGCAATACCTTCTAATAGTGCAAAAAGAGTCATAAACCAATTAATTGAATTTGGAGAAACAAAAAGAGGATGGCTTGGTGTAAGAATTCAAACTGTTAATAAAGAAATTGCAGATTCGGAAAAATTAGATCGACCAAGAGGAGCTTTAGTAGCAAGTGTTGCAGAAAATAGCCCTTCTGACAATGCTGGAATAAAAGCAGGAGATATAATTTTAGAATTTGATGGGAAACTAATTAATGAAATGAAAGAATTACCAAAAATAGTTGCCGAAACCAATGTTGGAAAAAAAGTTAATGTCAAAATTTGGAGAAACAAAAGGGAAATAAACAAAGAAATTATTCTAGGAAGATTAGAAACTTCAGATGATTTTAAATCACAAGGAGCCATACCAAAGAAACCAAAAGAAAAAAGAATTGAAGGATTAAAAATTAGTGTAAGATTATTGAATAAGCAAGATATTGAAATGAGAAATTTACCAAAAGATACTTCAGGGGTAGTAATTACTAGTATTGATAAAGATAGCCCAATTAATTATTTGCAAGTTAATAATATTATTGTTGAAGCAAATAAGAAAAAAATTAATACTATTGGTGACTTAGATAATATCGTTAAAATGAAGCTAAGAGACTCTGAAAAAACTTTATTAATAGCTATTTATAATAATCAAAACCAAAGAACATATATTGGTGTTAAATTAAATTAATGGACATCAAGTCCAAAATAATTTTAATTTATGGACCAACTGCCTCCGGTAAATCAAATTTTGCAATAAAACTTGCTAGAAAAATCAATGGTGAAATTATTAATGCTGATAGTATGCAGGTTTATAAAGAATTTAAAATTTTAACTGCTAGACCAAAAATAAAAGAATACAAAAATATTAGACATCATCTCTATGGATTTCTAAGTGTTAAAAAAGATTTTTCTACAGGCAATTGGTTAAAACTTACTTTAAAAAAAATAAATGAAATAAAAAATAGAAAAAAAGCTCCTATTGTAGTAGGAGGAACAGGTTTATACTTTAAAGCTTTAATAGAAGGTTTGGTAAAAATTCCTAATATTCCAATTAAGTTCAGAAATAAAATTAGAAATGATCACAAAAATATTGGTCAAAAAAACTTTCACAAAAAATTAGTAAAATTAGATCCTTTGGTAAAAAATAAAATTAAATTAACAGATGTTCAAAGAACACTTAGAGCCTATGAAATAAAATTATATACAAAAAAATCTATCTATGAGTGGTTTAAAAATACAAGGTCGAAATATAAAAAAGAAGAATTTTTTAAAATATACATTGATTACCCAAGGAAAGAATTATTAGAAAAAATTTATACTAGAGTAATAAAAATGATAAAAACTGGAGCTGAAAAAGAAGTTAAAAATTTTTTAAAATTAAAGATTGGTCAAAACAAGACATCAAATAAAGTAATAGGCATAAATGAGATAAGAGATTTTATTGAGAAAAAATCAAGCTTGAGTGAATTAACAGAAAAAATTTCAATAAAAACCAGACAATATGCCAAAAGACAAGCAACTTGGGCAAGAGGACAGATGTTTGATTGGCAAAAAGTTAATCCAAAAGACTTAGGCAAATTTCTAAAAAAAATATAATTTATAGCCTTCTAAACTTGACCAATGAGTACAACTTCAGCTAGATTGGTTAAATGTCAAAATTATATTCGGGTGCTGAAATTGTTTTTAAGTGTTTTGAAGATCAAGGGGTAAGTCATATCTTTGGTTACCCTGGTGGAGCAGTACTTCCAATATATGACGAATTAAAAAATTTTAAATCTGTAAAACATATTTTAGTTAGACATGAACAAGGTGCTGGTCATGCAGCAGAAGGGTATGCAAGATCATCAGGCAAGCCTGGTGTTTTATTGGTTACTTCTGGACCAGGAGCTACAAATGCAGTTACAGCTTTAACTGATGCTTATATGGACTCCGTTCCTTTAGTTTGTATAACAGGCCAAGTACCAACTCATTTAATCGGAACAGATGCCTTTCAAGAATGTGACACTACAGGCATAACGAGACCTTGCACCAAACATAATTGGTTAGTTAAAGATATTAATGATTTAAGTAAAGTTATTCATAAAGCTTTCGAAGTAGCTACAACTGGAAGACCAGGTCCTGTATTAGTTGATATTCCCAAGGATATACAGTTTCAAAAAACAAAATATAAAAATTACAAAAAACAAAAAAAATTAAATGGCAAATCACATAATTATTTTTCTCAAAAAAATATTGATGAATTGATTAAATTAATGAAAAAAGCAAAAAAACCAATTTTTTATACTGGTGGAGGGGTAATAAATTCAGGACCCAAAGCAAGTGAATTGTTAAGAGAGCTTGTTTATGCAACCGGTTTCCCAATAACATCAACTTTACAGGGCTTAGGTTCATTTCCTGCAGATGATAACCAATTTTTAGGAATGCTTGGCATGCATGGAACTTACGAAGCAAATAACGCAATGTACAGTTGTGATTTAATGATTAACATTGGAGCGAGATTTGATGATAGGATAACAGGAAAAATTGATGAGTTTTCTCCTAAGTCTAAAAAAGTTCATATAGATATAGATCCATCATCCATTAATAAAAATGTAAAAGTTGATCTTGCAATTGTTGGAGACGTTAAGTCTGTTATAACTTCAACATTAAAAAATTTAAAGAAAACAAAACCTGGTTTTGCAAAATCAAATAAACAAAGAATATCAAAATGGTGGGAAACAATTCATAAATGGAGATCAAAAAGATCTTTAGACTATATTGGTAGCGAAGAAACTATAAAACCACAATATGCCATTGAAAGACTATATGAACTTACTAAAAATAAGGATACTTATATTACAACCGAAGTAGGTCAGCATCAAATGTGGGCCGCACAACATTATAAATTTAATAAACCAAACAGATGGATGACTTCAGGAGGTCTTGGTACAATGGGTTATGGTTTACCTGCAGCAGTAGGAGTGCAAGTTGCACACCCAAATAAATTAGTAATTGATATTGCAGGAGAAGCTTCTGTTTTGATGACAATGCAAGAAATGTCAACAGCTGTACAGTATAGTTTGCCAATTAAAATATTTATTTTAAATAATGAATACATGGGAATGGTTAGACAATGGCAAGAATTATTACATGATAAAAATTATTCAGAAAGTTATACAGCTGCCTTACCAGATTTTGTTAAGTTAGCAGAAGCGTATGGATGTGTTGGAATAAGAGCAAAAAGGCCCGAGGAACTTGATGATAAGATAATAGAGATGTTGAATACTGATAGACCAGTCATTTTTGATTGTATGGTTGACAAACAAGAGAATTGTTTTCCAATGATACCTTCAGGAAAGCCTCATAATCAAATGTTGTTGGGACCTAAAGACCAAAAAGAAAAGAAAATTACAAGAAAAGGAAGAACATTAGTCTAATGGCAAATTCAAAATCTGCTTACAGTGTTGCAGGTAAAAAGCAAAAATTGGATACTCATATCATTGTTGTTTGGGTAGACAACGAAGCAGGGGTTTTAGCAAGAGTTGTAGGTCTTTTTTCTGGAAGAGGGTATAACATTGAGTCTTTAGCAGTTGCAGAAATTGATCAAAAAATGAATATTTCAAGAATAACAATTGTTACAACGGGAACTCCACAAGTTATAGATCAGATTAAATTACAATTAAAAAAACTTGTTCCAGTTCATAAAGTTGCAGATTTTAAAAGAGAAGACAAAAATGTAATTTTTAAAGAAATGGCTTTATTTAAACTAGTTGGAAGCAATAATAATTTAAAAAAGGCGTTTAATGCTTGTAAAAAGTTTAATCCTATAATATTGGATAAGACAAAAAATTCTAATGTAATTCAAATTACCGCATTAAGAAGAGAGATTGATGGCATGTCTAAAAATTTAAGAAAATTTGGTTTAGTAAGCGTTTCGAGAACAGGTGCAGTTGCTATGACTAGAGGAGCGGAAATATTTAAATAATTTAAAGGAGAAAAGTATGAAAATGTATTATGAAAAAGACACTGATGTTAATTTAATTAAAGATAAAAAAATTGCAATTTTTGGTTATGGCAGTCAAGGCCATGCACATGCACTTAATCTAAGAGATAGTGGAGTTAAGGAAGTTGTTGTGGCTTTAAGAGAAGGTTCTTCTAGTATAGCAAAAGCAGAGTCGAAAGGATTAAAAGTTATGAATTTGTCTGATGCCGCTGAGTGGGCAGATGTAGTTATGATTTTAACCCCAGATGAATTGCAAGCAGCAATTTATAAAAATCATATTGAGCAAAGAGTCAAAGAAGGAACGTCAATCGCATTTGCTCATGGATTAAACGTTCATTATGATTT
Source organism: uncultured Pelagibacteraceae bacterium (assembly GCA_902552475.1). GTDB lineage: Bacteria > Pseudomonadota > Alphaproteobacteria > Pelagibacterales > Pelagibacteraceae > Pelagibacter. Next base: position 18,500 of record CACDJC010000004.1, read on the forward strand.
AATAAAAGCTAGAAAAGATTTAGATGTTTTTATGGTTGCTCCTAAGGGCCCAGGTCATTTAGTAAGAAGCGAGTATGAAAAAGGAGGCGGTGTACCATGTTTGTTTGCTGTTCATCAAAATGGTTCTGGCAAAGCAAGAGAACTTGCTATGTCCTATGCTTCAGCTGTCGGCGGTGGAAGATCAGGAATAATAGAAACAACATTTAAAGATGAAGTAGAGACAGATTTGTTTGGTGAGCAAACTGTACTTTGTGGAGGATTAGTTGAATTAATCAAAAATGGATATGAAACTTTGGTTGAAGCAGGTTATGAGCCGGAGATGGCTTATTTTGAAACTGTTCATGAGGTTAAATTAATTGTTGATTTAATCTATGAAGGTGGAATAGCAAATATGAATTATTCTATTTCAAATACCGCCGAGTATGGAGAGTACCAATCAGGTCCTAGAATTATCAACAAAGAAGAGACAAAAAAAAGAATGAAAGAAGTTTTAGCTGAAATCCAATCTGGTAAATTTACAAAAGAATGGATGGACGAATGTAAAAATGGGCAAAAAAACTTCCTTGCAACAAGAGCTAAATTGGCAGAACATTCTGTTGAAAAAGTTGGAGCAGAGCTTAGAGCTATGATGCCATGGATCTCCAAAAAGAAATTAGTTGATAGTGACAAGAAATAGATAATTATATTAATTCTTCGCTAAAAAGCTCAATTTATTTTGCAATCTGAGCGTGAGCATGTATGATGCTTGAGCAAAAAAAATAATTTATGACTGATAAAAATAGAGTTTATATATTTGATACCACTATGCGTGATGGTGAGCAATCACCTGGCGCCTCTATGAGTTTGGAAGAAAAAATTCAAATTGCAAGAGTATTTGATGAACTTGGTATAGATATTATTGAAGCAGGATTTCCTATTGCTTCTCCAGGTGATTTTGAAGCAGTTTCTGAAGTAAGTAAAATTTTAAAAAATTCTATTCCTGCAGGATTATCAAGACATTCAAAAAAAGATATTGATAGATGTTATGAAGCTTTAAAGCATGCTCCAAGATTCAGAATTCATACATTTATTTCAACAAGTCCTCTTCATATGAAACACAAATTAAACAAATCTCCCGAAGAAGTATATGAAGCGGTAAAAGAACACGTTACATATGCTAGAAAATTTACTGATGATGTTGAATGGTCTTGTGAGGATGGAACAAGAACAGATATGGATTATATGTGTAAGACAGTAGAGCTAGCAATAAAATGCGGCGCAAAAACAATTAATATTCCTGATACTGTTGGTTATACAATTCCTTCTGAATTTACAAATATTATTGAAACATTATTTAATAAAGTTCCAAATATTGACAAAGCAATTTTATCAACTCATTGTCATAATGATTTAGGTTTGGCTGTAGCAAATTCTCTAGCAGGTGTACAAGCAGGCGCAAGACAGATCGAATGCACTATTAATGGCTTAGGCGAAAGAGCTGGTAATGCTGCACTTGAAGAAGTTGTAATGGCAATGAAGACAAGACCTGACTTAATGCCTTATGAAACAGGAATTAATACTACTTTGTTAAGCAAAGCTTCCAAAATAGTTTCAAATGCAACAGGATTTCCTGTTCAATATAATAAAGCTATAGTTGGAAAAAATGCTTTCGCTCATGAAGCGGGAATCCACCAAGATGGAATGTTAAAAAATAGACAAACATATGAAATCATGACACCAGAAAGTGTTGGGGTAAAACATACCTCTTTAATAATGGGAAAGCATTCTGGAAGACATGCATTTAAAGACAAATTGAATAGTCTAGGTTATCCTGATTTAACAGATGATGTTGTAAGCAATGCATTCGCAAAATTTAAAATTTTAGCGGATAAAAAAAAACATGTTTATGATGAAGATATAATAGCATTAATTGATGATAGTTTAATTATTGATAACAAAGTTAATGCGATCAATTTAAAATCTTTAAAAGTTTTTGCAGGCACAGGAGAACCTCAAAAAGCAGAAATGACTTTAAATGTTTATGGAGACATTAAAAAAGCATCCGAGACAGGCGATGGTCCAGTTGATGCTATATTTAAATGTATAAAAGTACTTTATCCACATGATGTAAATTTACAACTTTACCAAGTACACGCAGTAACCGAAGGAACAGATGCTCAAGCAACGGTGAGTGTTAAAATTGAAGAAAAAGGCAAGACTACTGTCGGACAAGCAGCTGACACAGATACTTTGGTTGCATCAGCAAATGCATACATAAATGCACTAAATAAAATGATTATTAAACGAGATAAAACAGCTCCTGGAGAAAATTTTGAAAAACAAAATTATGAAACAGAAAAGATGAAAGGAATATAAAATGACAATGTTCAGTAATTTAAAAAAACTATGGAGCCAAGATATGGCGATCGATTTGGGTACAGCAAATACGCTTGTTGTGCTTAAAGGAAAAGGAGTAGTTTTAAATGAACCTTCAGTTGTTGCGGTTGTTGAAAATAAAGGTAAAAAATCTGTACTAGCGGTTGGAGATGAAGCAAAAACAATGCTCGGAAGAACACCAGGTAATATTCAAGCAATAAGACCGTTAAGAGACGGCGTTATCGCAGACTTCGTTGTGACAGAAGAAATGATTAAGCATTTTATTAAAAAAGTTCATAAAAAAACATTGGCGAATCCAAGAATATTAATATGTGTTCCAACAGGATCTACTCCAGTTGAAAGAAAAGCTATTCAAGATAGTGCTTTAGCTGCAGGTGCAAGAAAAGTAAATTTAATAGAAGAACCAATAGCTGCAGCTGTGGGTGCCGGACTGCCTATTTCAGAAGCAACAGGATCAATGGTTGTTGATATAGGTGGAGGAACAACAGAAATTGCAGTTTTGTCTTTAGGTGGAGTTGTTTATTCCGAGTCATTAAGAGTAGCTGGTGATGCAATGGACAATGCATTGAAAGGATACATGAGAGAAGAATATAATTTAATGATAGGAGATAGTACCGCTGAAAAAATAAAAAAGGATGTAGGTACGGCTATACCTACTAATAACAACACTTATGCTGTAAAAGGTAGAGATTTAAGATCTGGAACTCCTAAAGAAGTTAATATTTCCGAAGAAGATACTGCAGAAGCTTTAAATCCAATACTAAAAGACATTGTATCTGCAATAAAAAAAGCTTTAGAACAAACACCACCAGAGTTATCAGCTGATCTGGTAGATATGGGATTAACAATGACAGGCGGAGGATCTCTGTTAAACAATATTGATAAAAGATTTTCAAAAGAAACTGGTTTACCAGTTAATATCGCTGATGATCCATTATCATGTGTCGCAATTGGAACAGGAAAAGCTTTAGATCAAGAAGAGATATTTTCGACTGTATTATCTGAGTATTAAATAATATGGCAACAGAAACGGGTAGAGACGATTTTATAATATCTATTCGTTCAGCATTCCTAAATAAAGGAACAAGACAGAAATTTTCTTTATTTACTTTATTATTAGCTTCAATTTTTGTTTTGTCTTTAGAATATTTTAAGACTGGTCCTGTAGACCAAATTAGATCTATAACAAAAGACATAATATTCAGAGGATCAAATATATTTTCTTCTCCATTCGTCTTTATCAAGGATAAATACTATCTTTTACAAGATCACATTAAAATGTACGAAGATTATGATAATTTAAAAAAAAAAAAATTAAAATTAGAAAGCTTAGAGAATGAAAATCAATTTTTTAAAGAGGAAAATTATAGATTAAAAAAATTGATTAATGAAAAAAGTTTATTATCAGAAAATTATGTTATAACAAAAGTTCTTTTAGACCAAAAAAGTCCATACTTAAAGTCGGTTATAATCAACAAAGGTTTTAAGCATGGCATAAAAAATGGATCATCAGTTGTAGACAATTCTTATTATGTTGGAAAAATAGTCGATGTTAATCATTTAAGTTCGAGAGTTCTTCTGGCTACTGATTTAAATAGCAAGATTCCTGTTATTATAGAACCTGGAGGAATAAATGCAATTTTATCTGGAAATGGAAATGATTTTAATGCTGAATTAGAATATTTGCCAATCATCAATGAAGTTAAAGATGGTGATATTGTTTATACTTCAGGGATTGACGGCAAAATATCTGCAGCAATTCCAGTAGGAAAAATTTTCATAAATAAAGACAAAAAATTAGTAAAATTTTTTACAAATTTTAGTCAAATTAATTTTGTAAAGGTAAATAAGCAAAAGTGAAAAAAGCAGATACAAAATTTTATATAAATTTTATAAGAACTTTGCCAATATTAATTTTATATCTTTTAGTGTTAACTGGATTTGATTTATCTTTTTTTTTATATGATAATAATTTTTCATTTAACTTTGTTTATTTAATAATATTTTTCTTTGTATTAAAAAATCCAAATGCTTTAGGTTATGGGCTTATTTTTTTGGCAGGTATTATTAATGATGTGGTCCAAAACTTTCCTATTGGAGTTTCTTCAATAAATTATTTACTACTTTGTGCAATTGCTGCATTTATAAGATCAAGGATGATTTTGCCAAATATATTTTATGATTGGATACTTTTTTTTATTTCAATTCTTATAGTTAATTCAGTTAATTATTTAATTTTAACTATGATATTTGAATTTCCAATTAAATATGGAATTTTAATGTCTAGCGCTATACTTACTTGTTTGATTTATCCATTATTTTCAAAAGTATTTAATGAAAAAATTTTACTAATATTGAGGTCAGAAAATGATTAGCAGATCTAGTTCAGTTGAAAAAGGAAGAGTTATATCTAGAAGACTTTTCATATTAGTATCTGCCAAAATTGCATTATTAACAGGCGTAACTTCAAGATTATATAATTTACAGATTTCTGACAGAGAAAAATATGAAATTCTGTCTGACAAAAACCGAATAAGACAATGGAAGACACCTCCTGAAAGAGGGATAATAACTGATTATTTTGATAATGTGCTAGCAGAAAATGATAGAGTTTTTCAAGCTCATTTATCTTTGGATGAAATTCAAAATTTTAATGAAACAATTTTTAGACTAAAAAATATTCTCAATTTGAAAGAAGAAGAAGTAAAAAAAATTTACAAAAAAAAACAAAAACTTAAACCATGGGATACATTAGTTGTATCTGATAATCTTTCATGGAAACAATTTTCAAAGTTAAATTTATACTTACATGATGTTGAAGGAACTAAACCAGTACTATCTTCGTCTAGATTTTACCCTCATGCTAATGATTTGGTTCATATAATAGGCTATGTTGGAGATGCAAGCGCAAAAGATATTGAAACTAAAAAGGAAGTAGAAAAAAACTTTGTTCCTGGGTTGAAAGTGGGGAAATCAGGAATAGAAAGTTCAAAAGAAAAAATATTAATAGGAACTTATGGTATTAAAAGATACGAAGTAAATGCATCAGGAAAAAGAATTAGCCAAATAGATTATTTAAAGGAAAATCAAGGAGATAAGGTTAAAATTACTATCGATCTTGAAGTGCAAAAAACAGCACAGAATCTTCTTAAAAATAAAGCAGGATCTATTTGTGCGATGGATATTTATACTGGAGAAGTTATAGCTATGGCATCTTCTCCAACATATGATCCTAATAAATTCACTCATGGCATAAAAAAAAAAGATTGGAATGAAATAAAAAACAATCCATTAAGACCTTTAGTTAATAAATCGATAGCAGGACTATACTCACCAGGATCCACAATAAAACCTATTGTTGCTTTAGCAGCTTTAGAATACCAAATTATAAATCCAGAAAAAGTAATTCAATGCAAAGGTCATAAACATCCTTATGAATTATATGGACAAAGGTACCATTGTTGGAAAAAAGATGGTCATGGTTTCATGAAACTAAGGAATGCAATCAAACAATCATGTGACATATACTTTTATGAAGTTGCGAGACTATTAGGCGTAGATAAACTTTCAGTAATTGCAAAAAAATATGGCTTAGGTGAAAAAGTATTAGATGAATTATTTATGCAAGAAAAAAAAGGAATTGTACCTTCAACAAAATGGAAAAAACAAAACTTAGAACAACCATGGTATCTAGGAGAAACAATAATAACTGGTATTGGTCAAGGCTACATACAAACAACACCTATGCAACTCTGTTTAATGACAGCTCAACTAGCTAATGGTGGTTATAAAATTAAACCAAAAATGATTTTTGATGAAAATACAAGTTTTGAAAACATTATTTCTAATATTCAAAACGATAAAATTGAAAAATTATATAAGAATTCAAATAATATTAAATTTGTTTTAGATGCGATGTTTGGATCTACTAATGAACTTTATGGAACTTCTTTTAAATCAAGACATGAAAATACAAAATATCAATTTGCAGGAAAAACAGGAACTTCTCAAGTTAAAAGAATTACAGAAAAAGATAGAGAGTTAGATTTGGATCTTTCTGAAATAGCTTATAAAAATAGAGATCATGCATTATTTGTTGCATTTGCTCCATATCAAAATCCTAGATACTCAATTAGTGTTTTAATAGAACATGGAGGCTCAGGTAGTAAAGCTGCAGCACCATTGGCAAATAAATTAATAAAAAAAATTATTGATCGTCATGAAATTAGAGAAAAATTAAGAAAGAAAAATATAAAAGTAGTTTAATGTTAACTGAAAGAATTACATCAAGAAATTATAATTTTTTAGATAAAATTAAATCAGTAGATTATTTTTTAATTTTATTAATTATATTGATTGGAACAATAAGTGTTTTTGCAATTTATTCCACCGAAGGAGGAAATTTTTCTTATTATACGAAAAACCACCTAATAAGATTTACAGCTTTTTTTTTAATGTTTTTGATTCTTTCCTTTGTTAGAATTTCAACATGGTATAGGTATGCATATATTTTTTATTTTGTAGGATTAGTTTTATTAATTTTTGTAATATTCTTTGGAATTACATCTTCAGGTTCTAAAAGATGGATAAATTTGTATTTTTTAAATTTACAACCATCTGAATTAATGAAAATCGCAATAATTTTATGTTTTGCAAGATATTATCATAAGATTCAAAGCCTAGATATTCAGAGTTATAAGTTTTTACTTCAGCCAATAGTCTTATTAATTATTCCCTGTTATTTAGTTATTACTCAACCAGATTTAGGAACAGCTCTATTAATTGCTGGTAGTGGTATCGCAGTCATTTGGTTAGCTGGATTAAATATAAAATATTTTGTTTATACTGGAATTATAATTTTGGTTTCACTTCCTTTTGCAATTACTTTTTTAAAACCTTATCAAAAGTCTAGAATATTAACCTTTTTTAATCCTGATAGAGATCCATTGGGTGCAGGCTATCAAATAATTCAATCAAAAATTGCTATTGGATCAGGAGGTTTTTATGGAAAGGGTTTTTTAAAAGGCACACAAAGTTATTTAGAATTTTTACCAGAAAAACATACTGATTTTATATTTACTCTTTTTTCAGAAGAATTTGGATTTTTGGGATCTATTATTTTAATTTTTTTATATGTTTTATTGATTTTTAGAATTATCAGAATAGGGTTTTCTTGCAGAAGTTTTTTTTCAAGATTATTTTGTTTTAGTTTTTCCACTGCATTATTTTTATATGTTTTTGTAAATATTGCGATGGTGCTTGGTTTACTCCCAATAGTTGGTGCTCCTTTGCCAATCATGTCGTATGGCGGTTCTTCAATGATGTCTATTATGTTAGGTTTAAGTATAGTTATGAGTTGTAAAATTTATAATGATGTTCGAATTTCTAACTATTAGTTAATTTAATTTATAAAACTGCGATCAAATAGTATCTATTATAAATCAAGTCAGAAACTATATTTTTAATATGCAAGAGAAAATATTAAAAATAGGCGTTATTGGTGCAGGCATTCAGGGAGTTTGTAATGCTCTATTTCTTCAAAAAAAAGGATATCAAGTTACTTTATTTGATAGAGATGAACCTGGAAATTCTGCTTCTTATGGTAATGCGGGCCATTTTTCTCCTTATGCTTCGGTCCCTTTAAACAGACCCGATGTTATCACAGATGTTCCTTCGATGCTTTTGAGCTCAAGAGGACCATTGGCACTTAAGTGGAATTATGTTCCTAAAATGATTCCTTGGTTTTTAAAATTTTTATTTAATTGCAGAGAAGAAAAAATGATGCATACCGCAAAAAATATGCATCAAATTTTAGATCAGGCTTTGCCAGCATTTGATGAATTGTTTGAAGATATAAATTTAGAAGGATTAGTAGAAAGCAACGGCATACTTTATGTTTGGACTGATAAAAATTTAAAAAGTAGAGATTTAGAAATTAAAATAAGAGACCAACTTGGAGTGAAACAACAAATTTTAAATCCAAAAGAAATACACGATTTAGAACCAAATTTAAAACCATTTTATCATGGAGGTGTTTTTTATGATTATGCAAGACACGCGAGAAATCCAAAAAAAATTTTAATTAAACTTTTTGATAATTTTATTAAAAAAGGAGGTAAATTTTTAAAATTATACATAAAAGATATAAATTTTGATGAACAAAAACCAGTTATTAGATCAGAGACACAAAGATTTGTTTTTGATAAATTGGTTATTTCGTGTGGAGCTTTTTCAAAAAAACTAACTGACAAACTTCATGAAAATATTCCGCTTGATACCGAAAGAGGTTATCATGTTCATTTTAAAGATCATGATCATTTAATTTCAAGACCAGTTGTCTTTTCTAATAGAGGGTTTGCAATGACACCGATGGAACAAGGATTAAGAGTTGTGGGTACCGTTGAGTTTGGAGGTCTTAATAATCCATCATCTAAATCAAGAATTAAAAATCTAATATTGAATGCTAAAGATATGTTAGATGGATTGCCTGAACATAAAGATGAATGGTTAGGATTTAGACCATCTTTGCCTGATTTTTTACCAGTTATTGGTCCTTCAAAAAATTATGAAAATGTTTATTATTCATTCGGTCATCATCATTTAGGATGGACTTTAGGAGCAATATCTGGAAAAATAGTTTCTGGGATGATTGCAAATGAAAATACTAATATGGATTTAAAACCTTATAGTTCAGTCAGATTTGCATAGTAAAGTTATATAGTGTGGATATTAAACTTGAAGACAAATATAGATTAATTAAAGGTACTAGATTTTTAACTGGTGCCCAAGCGCTAGTTAGAGTCCCAATTGTTCAAGCTAGAAGAGATAAAAGAAAAAATTTAAATACTGCATGTTATATATCTGGCTATAGAGGCTCGCCCTTAGGTGGTTATGATCAACAAATATTAAAAAATAAAAAATACTTGAATGAAAATAATATTTTTTTTCAACCAGGAATAAATGAAGAACTCGCAGCAACTTCTTTATGGGGAACACAACAGGTAAATTTAAGAAAAAAAGATAAATATGATGGAGTATTTGGAATTTGGTATGGTAAAGGACCAGGTGTAGATAGAGCTGGAGATGCATTAAAACATGTAAACCTAGCAGGTACATCAAAATTTGGTGGTGTTATTGCTTTGATGGGTGATGACCATATTTGTGAATCTTCTACAACTTCACACCAAAGCGAATTTGCTATGATTGATGCAATGATACCCTTTTTCAATCCAAGTGGTGTTCAAGAAATATTAGATTATGGAATAATAGGAATTGAATTATCAAGAAAAAGTGGCTGTTGGGTCGGTATTAAATGTGTTCATGATAATGTCAGTTCTGGGGCAACGGTAGATTTAGATGAAAATAGGATTGAATTAAAAAATATCCCTAACGAATCTTATCCATCGAATGGACTAAATATTAGGTTGAAAGATACTGCTCAAGAAAAAGAATATAGGCTTCATCATCATAAACTTAAATATGTAAAAGAATATTGCAAATTAAATAGCTTAAATAAATTAATATTTGATTCTGAAAAACCAAGAATTGGAATAATTAGTACAGGAAAATCTTTCTTAGATACCAAGCTAGGATTAGAAAAAATTGGAATTAATAAAGATGTTGCAAGAAAAATAGGAATAAAATTTCTTAAAATTGCCATGCCGTGGCCTTTAGAGGAAACAGTAATTGAAAAATTCGCAGAAAATTTAGAAAAGATCATTGTTGTAGAGGAAAAAAGATCAATTATTGAGACACAAGTTAAAGAAATATTATTTAATAAAAACTTAAAAGTAAAAGTTGTTGGAAAAAAAGATGAGAATAGTAATGATTTATTTGTTTCATCTGGAGCTTTAGATCCAGGAGAAATAGGTTTGAAAATCTATGGAATAATAAAACATCTTCAATTACCAGAAGATGTAAATAATTTTTCAAAACAATTGAGATCTCTAACTGAGTCAAATAATTCAAATATTTCCTTAAAAAGAATCCCACATTTTTGCTCAGGTTGTCCTCACAATACTTCGACTAGAATTCCTGAAGGCAGTAGAGCAATAACCGGTATAAGTTGCGCTTATCTTGTCGAACACATGGAAAGAGATAATGAGGGATTTTCGCAGATGGGATCTGAGGGAGCTACGTGGGTAGGAGAGTCAGTTTTTAGTAATACTGACCATGTTTTTCAAAATATGGGTGATGGGACTTATATTCATTCAGGAATTCTCTCGATTAGACACGCAGTTGCAGCAAAAACTAAAATGACATTTAAGATTTTATATAATGATGCTGTTGCTTTGACTGGAGGACAAGCATTAGATGGTTTACCAACAGTTGCTCAAATGTCCAAACAGCTTGAGGCAGAAGGAGTTGAAGAAATAGCAATAATTACAGATGAAATTAAAAAGTATGGTGACATTGGAGGTTTTGCCAAAAATTCAAAAGTTTATGACAGAAAAAACATTATAGATGTTCAAATTGAATTAAGCAAAGTTAATGGAACAACTGTAATAATTTATGATCAAACTTGTGCAGCAGAGAAAAGAAGAAGACGAAAAAAAGGCATTTTAAAAGAACCAAAGAAAAAAATTTTTATTAATAAAGATTTGTGTGAGGGATGTGGAGATTGTGGAATACAATCAAATTGTGTTTCAATTGCTCCTGTTGAAACTGAGTATGGAAGAAAAAGACAAATAGATCAATCATCATGTAACAAAGATTACACATGTGTTGATGGATTTTGTCCAAGCTTTGTAAGTCTAGAAGGAGATATAAGACTCAAAAAAAATTACAATGATCAACTAATTAATAAAATTAATTCAAAAATTGAAGAACCAATATTACCAAAAATAAATAAATCTTATGGAATAATGGTCGCTGGTATTGGAGGAACTGGAGTTGTTACAATCGGAGCAGTGCTTGCAACAGCTGCTCAAATAGATGGCAGAGGATCTGGTGTTCTTGATATGACTGGACTAGCGCAAAAAGGTGGAGCAGTAAAAAGCTTCTTAAGAATTTTTGAAGAACCAGAGGATGTTGGAGCAATTAGATTATCGTACGGCGATACAAACTTACTCTTGGGATTTGATTTACTTGTATCAAATGATTTAGAAATAATAAAAACTTTGGATAAAAAAATTTCAAAACTAATAATCAATACAGATGAAGTAATGCCAGGAGATTTTACACGGGATAAAGATTTTTACTTACCATTTGATGAAATGCGAAATAATTTAATCAATATAGCAGGATTAGAGAATATAAAATTTATATCATCAAATAAAATTACATCTAAGATCTTAGGAAATTCAATACTATCAAATATGTTTAATGTTGGGGTTGCATATCAATCAGGCTTGATACCAATTTCAGCTTCATCAATTGAAAAAGCAATTGAATTAAATGGTGCGAGCGTCAATGATAACATTGATGCTTTCAGATTTGGTAGACATTATGAAAATTTAAAAAGCGAGGTAATAAACATAATTAAAGATGAACCTGAGATATTAGAGGGTTTTGATGCAAAATATCAGAATAGATTTAAATTTTTAGAGGATTACCAAAATACAAAATATGCTCAAAAGTATGAAGGTTTGGTGAGTTATGCAAAAAAGATAGATAAAAATTTAGGAAATGGAAGTCAATTCTCTACAGCAGTCTTAAAAAACTATTTTAAATTAATGGCCTACAAAGATGAGTATGAAGTATCCAGACTAATGACAAATAAAAAATTCGCAGATGATATAAATAAAAATTTTGAAGGTAACTTTAGTTATAACTTTTATTTAGCTCCACCAATCTTTAGTAAAAAAAATAAAGTAGATGGAAAATTACTAAAAATTAAATTTGGTGGATGGTTATTTAATGTTTTTAAATTACTTTCAAAATTTAAATTTTTAAGAGGCACAAAATTTGATCCATTTGGTTATTTAGACGAAAGAAAAAAAGAGAGAGAGTTAATAAGAGACTACAAACAAACTATCATTGATATTGGATCAAAAATAAATAAATCAAACTATGACACAGCTGTTAAAATAGCATCAATACCTGATCAAATAAGAGGATTTGGACATGTTAAGGAAAAGAATATAAAAGAAGCTATAAACATTAGAACTGATTTACTAAATTCTTTTCATGAAAACACTTAACCCGATATATTTAGCTTCTTTATACTTGGTACTAGCATGTTTATTTTGGGCTGGTAATTTTATAGTAGGTAAAGCAGCGAGTATTATAGATATACCTCCAATATCATTAAATTTTTACAGATGGCTTTTAGCTTGGATAGTTTTACTTCCATTTACTTATAAGGAATTGCTTAGTAAAAAAAAAATTATAATAGATAATATTTTTTTATTTTCAATTTTGGGAATATTGGCTGTGAGTGTGTTTAATTCAGCCCTTTTTTATTCTTTGAGACACACACAAGTTATCACTGGTGTCCTTATGATATCTACAGTCCCAGTTATGATTATATTATTTTCATCTTTACTTAGAATTGAGAAAACAAATTTCTTTCAAATAACTGGTGTATTTCTCTCGCTTACTGGTGTTTTATTTATAATCACCAAAGCAAACTTAAATAATTTATTAAATTTATCGTTTAACAAGGGAGATATTTTTGCATTGATTGCAATGATTGCGTGGTCACTATATTCAACTCTTTTGAAAAAAAAAGAATTTAATCTATCTCCAATTACTTTATTGCAAGTAGTGATTACTTTTGGGGTTATTTTTTTAATTCCTTTGTATTTTATTGATTATAGTTTAGGTAGTGTAATTAAATTACAATCCTCTTTTTATTTAGTTTTATTTTATGTGGTTTTTTTTCCTGGTTTAATTTCATTTTTGTTTTGGATAAAAGGTGTTAAGCTTATTGGGGCAAATAGATCTGGAGTTTTTTTACATTTAATGCCGATACTAGGTGCTATTATGGCTATGATTATTTTCAATGAAAAAATTTTATTTTATCATTTCTTAGGTGCAATTTTCATAATTGCAGGTATTACAATCTCGAATAAAAAAACTCAAAATGCTTAAAGTAGCTATTTTAGACGATTATCAAAACGTTGCTCAAGAATTTATTGATTTGAAAAATCTTTCATCAAAATTTGATATTGAGATTTTTAGTGAACCTTTTGAAAACGAGGAAGATACTATAGAAAAATTAAAAGAATTTGAAGCTTTGCTTGTAATGAGAGAAAGAACTTCAATTAGTTCAAATTTAATTAAAAATTTAAAAAAATTAAAATATATTTCTACAAGTGGAATGAGAAATAAAGCCATAGATCTTGAAGCAACAAAAAAAGCAAAAATTGTTGTTACTGGTACAGAGATCAATTCAAATCCAACATGTGAATTAACATGGGCTTTAATTTTAGGCCTTGCAAGAAACATTAAAGTAGAAGTTGATAACATGTATCAAGGTTATTGGCAGACAACATTGGGCGTTGAATTAAAAGGAAAAATTCTAGGTCTTATCGGGTTAGGAAAAGTTGGATCTCAGGTTGCTAAAATTGGAAAAGCGTTTGGCATGCAAGTAATGGCTTGGAGTGAAAATCTGAGTTTAGATAAATGTAAGGAAATTGATGTTTTGCCATCTAGCAAAGAAGATATAATCCAGAATTCTGACTTCTTATCAATTCATGTTCAAGGAGGAGAAAGATATAAAGACTGTATAAAACTTGCTGAATTTGATAAAATGAAAAAAACTGCCTTTCTAATTAACACTTCAAGAGGTCCGATTGTAAATGAAGATGATTTAATCATAGCGCTTTCTACAAATGTAATAGCTGGTGCAGGTATTGATGTTTATGAAAAAGAACCACTACCTTCAACTCATAAACTTAGATTTTTATCAAATGCACTTTTGTTACCTCATATAGGATATGTGACTGCTGAAAATTATTCAATTTTTTATACTCAGATGATCGAAAATTTGGAAGCATGTGTTTCTGGAAAGCCAATTAGAGTGATAGAATAAATTATGATTAAAAAGATTAATAATAATTTAACAGAAGAACAAAAAAAAATTATGTTTGAAGAAGGAACAGAACCTCCTAATTCAAGTAAATTAAACTATGAAAAAAGAAATGGAACATATCATTGCAATAATTGCGGAATAGAACTTTTTAATTCTAAAACTAAATATGAAAGTGGATCTGGCTGGCCTTCTTTCTATGAGTCTTTACCTGAAGTTTTTGAAACCAAAACAGATTATCATTTAGGCTATGCTAGAACAGAGTATCATTGTAAAAAGTGTGGAGTTCACCATGGACATATTTTTGATGATGGACCAGAACCAACGGGTAAGAGATATTGCAATAATGGTTTATGTCTAACTTTTAAAGAAAAATAAACATTTTAAGATTAACTTTAATTTTTATATCTATTATGATAATTGTTATTTATTGAAATTATGAAAAAATTATCAACAATAATTTTGTTAATGTTTTTTGTTTCTGCTTCCAATGCAGATGTAAAAAAACAAGCTAAAGATCTAACCAATTTAATATTAGATAAATCTTCAGGGGGAGCATCTAGTATAATTCCTGGAGAGGGAATTACAGAAGCATCGATACAAATTAATGAAGATGACAACCCTGACTTAGAGATTTTAGCAGTAAGAGATATTTCATCAACTGAATTTTCAAATCTTTTTTCACAAATAAGTCTTCATACTCAGGAAATAAGTAGCTCTGATAGATTAATTACTAATTTAGGAATCGGTTTTAGGAATTTAAGTGATGATAAATCAAGTATGTATGGGTTTAACAGTTTTATAGACTATGATTTAGAAGGACATACTAGAGGCAGCATAGGTTTTGAGGCCAAAGGAACCATGCTTGATTTAACAGCTAACAGTTATCATAAGTTAACAAATATGGAAGTTATTGATGGTAACAAGGAAGAGGTATTATCAGGATATGAAATAAATTTATCTTCCCAAATTCCTTATATGCCTTGGGCCATTATTAATTGGCAAAATTATGGTTGGGAGAAACAAAAAGCCTCCGCAGATACAGAAGGTAACAAATTATCCTTTGAAGCAATGTTATCTCCAACAGTTCAATTTGATATTACAGGAGACTACAGTGATGATGATGGAATAGATGATGAATATAATGCAAAACTGTCTTTAGTTTATCCTCCTAGAGATTACAAAAAAACTTTACAAGATGGATTCATAGCAAGTACTGCTTTTGAAAAAGGAAATGTTGAAGAAAAATTAAAAGAAAAAGTTAGAAGGAGCAATAATTTAGTTGTAGAGATACAAGGTGCAGTTATTGTAACGAGTAAGTAATTATGAAAAAAATAAAAACATATTTAATTTCATTTTTATTTGTATTTATGTTTTATGGAAATTCATTTGCTGGTACCGGAGCAGCATCAGAATATAAAATAATTATATATAAGATAGAATTATGTGATAGTTCCAGCACTGCATCAGCGTGCAATGGTGCCGTTACACTTTACGATGGCAACTCAGGATCAATTGATATTGCGAATACAACTGCTGGAGCAGCAGCTGCAAGTTTAGGAAATGTATCTTCTGCAAAATTTGGAACATCTTATACTTACATGCAAATAACTATGGGCAGAGCATTTACAGTTAAAGGGTCTGCAGCCGATAGCAGTAGCACCACTTGCTACACAAATGATGGAGAATCAGGATCAGCAAGTACATTAAGCAAAGGATCAGCCAGCAGTAGCGATTTAGACTCAACAACGTTATATGCTGCGATGGTTGGGACTAGTGTAGGAGATAATTTAACTGGTCTATCTTCTTTAACAGATACGTCTGGAGTAGCAGGAACAATTGAATCTGCTGATGAATACTTTATGTATAGACAAGAATTAGCAAGCACTTTTAAGATGGAACCTGGGGACATACCAACAGTTGAAGTTGCGTTTGGAACTAGTGCGGCGGTAGGAGCTATAGGTGATATGGGAGCAGCTTGTAACACTGTCAGTGCCTCTGTAGGAATGTATGCTGCTGAGCCTGATGTAACAGTTACAATCAAGTAATATAAATACTTTAAGAAAATTCATTTATTAAGTAAAATATCGAAAAAAATATAATTTTAATGAATATTGAAATAAATAATAAAATTATTTCTGAAAAAAAAAATCTTAAAGCAAAATCAAAAGACTATTTAAAGAATTTTGAAAAAATAGAAAATTACATCAAACAAGAGGTTGAAGAAATTGAAAAATTAAAAAAATCAGTAATTCCAGAAATAGATTTTAAAGAAATATGTAACAAAAATGATCAAATTATTAAAAATATTAAAAAAAGAGGTTGTGTAATAATAAGAAATGTTTTTGATGATCGAATTGCAAATGAATGGAATAAAACCTTAGAAAATTATATTGTTAAAAATAATTTTTTTGAAGACCAAAAGAAAAAAGAAGGTCTAGACAGGTACTTTAGCGATCTTAAATCAAACAACCCTCAAATTTGTGCATTATATTGGTCAAAGCCTCAAATTGAAATTAGACATTCAGAAGAAATGGCAAAAGTAAAAAGATGGTTAAACAATCTTTGGATTTATAAGCACAATGAAAAAGAGGTTTTTGATCCAAATAGAGAATTAATCTATGCAGATCGATTTAGAAGAAGAGAGCCTGGAGATGATTCATTAGGGTTATCAACTCATTGTGATGCAGGTTCTTTCGAGAGATGGACAGATGATGCTTATCAAAAAATATATAACGATATTTTTTCTGACAATTTTGAAAACTATAATCCTTTTGATGCAAGATATAGAAATGAAACTGAAGAATTTGAAGCTCCTGCAGTTGCGCACGTTTTTAGGACATTTCAAGGTTGGACTGCATTAACAACACAAGGTCCAAATGATGGAACTTTGCAATTAATCCCAATTGCAAAAGGAATTGCTTATATTTTGACTAGGGCGCTTTTAGATGATGTTCCTGAAAATGAATTGTGTGGTTCAAAACCTGGGAGGGCTTTGTCAATAAATAAAGATTATCACAGTTTACTTTTGAGAGGATTAATTTCAATTCCTGTTCTTAATCCTGGTGATACGATATGGTGGCACCCTGATGTTGTACACGCAGTTGAAGATAAACACTTAGGAAAAAATTTTTCCAATGTTGTTTATGTTGGAGCTACTCCATATTGCGAAAAAAATTTAGATTATGCAAAAAAGCAAGCAAAAAAATTTCTAGAAGGAAAAAGTCCACCTGATTTTGCTTCAGAAGACTATGAAGTTAATTATAAAGGCAGAATGAAATTAAATGATCTAAGTAATCTTGCAAAAAAACAAATGGCACTTGAAGATTGGATTTAGTTTATTTAAGTGAGTTTTTTAACTCCCCTTTTTTTTCTAGAGCTCTTAGCTCTTGATATCCTCCAATATGTTCATTGTTAAAAAATATTTGAGGTATTGTTCTTTTACCATTAGCTTTCTGTATCATTTCATCTCTTAAACCTTCTTGAGATGAAATATCTATTTCTTTAAATTCTAAATTATTTCTTAAAAGTAATCTTTTAGCTGCTTCACAAAAAGCACACATTGGTCCTGAATACATTGTAATTCTTTTCATACTTTAGATATAATTATATTTTTAAATTTTACCAGTTAAGAATTTCAGTTTTTTTGATTTTAACACGTATTTGTTTTCTAGTATATTCGAACTTTTTTCTATGCTTGATACTTTGAGAATTTACTCTTTTTCTCCACAATCTGAATGAAGAAGGTTTTAGATTTTTCCTCATAATTTTAATAACATCTGTTTCAGTTTTTCCAGTTTTTTTTTTAATTTCCTCAAAGGTAATTCTATCTGCCCATGCAGCCCATATTACCCAATCTGGACTTCCTGGTTTAGGCTCAGGTTTTTTTACTCTTGTTGTTGGTCTGTGACTTTTTTTCATAGATTTGTAGTAAACTTAAAATAAAAAATTAATGCATATTTTAATTTTTGTGATAATATCATTTTTAGATAGTCCTATCTAGCCATCTTTAGCTCCCGGTTTTTTAGGACTATCCATTGTAATGGTTCCATTAAATTACTTTCTTTATTTACAAATTATTTTGTTCATGTTTATAACTCCAGGAACTCCAAGAATAGTAATAATTTCTTACTCAATGAATTACGGAGTTAAAAATTGTGTTTGGACAGCCTTAGGAGATGTTTCAGCAAATATTATTCAAGCCACTCTCGTAATTTTTGTAATTGGATCTTTTATTTCAGATAATCCTACTTTTCTAAATACTTTTAAGTGGATTGGTATAATTTATCTGATATATCTTTCATATGATATTTATAAATCAAGACCAAAAAATTTAAGTTCGGAAGGAGTTTCTAAAAAAGGTTTTTTTTCATTTTATAAAGATGGATTTTTGGTAGCTGGCACAAGCCCTAAAGCATGGATGTTTTTTCCATTTATCTTTCCTCAATTTATTGATTTTAATAGTAATTATATTGTACAATTTTTAATTTTAATAATTAGCTATGTTATATTAGATTTTTTATCTCTTATAGGTTACGCGGTGCTTGCAAATAAATTAATTGATTGGATCAAAATAAATTCTAAACTAATAAACACAATTTCTGCGTGCGTTATACTTTTAATTGCATTTATAATTGCATTTACTCAACAATATTAGCCCTTTTTATTGCGTTACTACTGATACTTGCAAAAAACTTATTTATTAGTTTAATAGTAAATATATTAATTAATTAATAAGGGGAAATAAATGAAAATTAAAAACATTATAATTACGTTTGTTTCTGCAATTGCACTTTTATTATCAACTTCAGTTGTTTCATTTGCAAAAGTTGTTGGAGATAAAATTGTTTTAGGTGCCGCTATTTCACTAACAGGAAAATATTCATCTAATGGTGTTCATACTCAAAACGGTTACAATATGGCCGTTGATAGAATTAACAGCATGGGTGGTGTAAAAGTTGGTGGAAAAACATATAAATTTGACATCATTTATTATGATGATGAGTCAAATCCAAAAAGAGCTGCCCAACTTGCAGAAAGACTAATCAGCCAAGATAAAGTTGAATTTATGCTTGGACCTTACAGTTCAGGTTTAACTAAAGCTATAGCTCCAGTAACTGAAAAGTATGGAGTTCCAATGGTTGAGGCTAACGGTGCTTCTAGATCTTTATTTACTAAGGGATACAAGTATCTATTTGCAGTACTTTCTCCAGCGAACTTATATCTTGATGTAGCTATAAGAACAGCTGTTGAATTAAATGGTGGTAAAGGCGTTAGAATTGCACAGGCTTTTGAGCAAGATGCTTTTTCACAAGACGTTAGATTAGGTATTTTAGATGCTGCTAAAGAAACAGGTTCTAAAATTGTAATTGACGATAAACTACCAAAAGAGCTTAACGATATGGCTGCTACACTTGCAAAAGTAAAAGCTGTAAAACCTGATGTTTTAGTTGTATCTGGTCATACTAAAGGAGCTTTAACTGCTATCAGACAAATCGCTGAAATGAAAGTTGATGTTCCAATGCTTGCAATGACGCACTGTGATGCTGCTAAACTTTCTAAACAACATGGTAGAAATTCTCAGTATGCTTTATGTGCATCTCAATGGCATAAAACTTTAACTTATAAAGATAAATGGTTTAAAGATGGAATGACATACGATGCAGATTTTACTAAAGAGTTTGGATATGCACCGCCATACCAAGCTGCAGAATCTTCTGCTGCATTATTGGTATTTAAGGATGCTTTTGAAAGAGCAAATTCTTTTGATCAAAAGAAAGTAAGAGATGCTCTAGCAGCTACTAACATGCAAACTTTTTATGGAAATATAAAATTTGCACCAGGTGGCCAAAACGTCGACAAACCAATGGTATTGTTCCAAGTTATATGTGATGACTCTGGAAAATGTGAAAACAAAGTTGTTGCTCCACTTAAGTGGGCTTCTGCTAAGTTAATTCATCCAATACCTAAGTGGTCTGAAAGATAATAACTAATATTTAATGCCCCCTAAAATTTAGGGGGCATTTTTTTTGGTTTAATTTATGGATTTTCTAATTTTTCAAGCTCCAATTCTAATGGTCCAAGCATCAATGGATGGAATTCTTCTTGGAATTCTATTTGCTTTGATTGCATATGGGATGGCTCTTCAATGGGGAGTAATGAACATTATAAATATTGCTCAAGGAGATCTTGTAATATTAGGAGGTTACATTGCATATTTTATGTATCTTTACGGAATCCATCCAGCATGGGCAGTTATAGTTTCGCCAATAGTTATGTACTTTGTTGGTATAGGAATTTATAAATTAGTTATAAACAAAGTAGTTGATAGAGATTTATTTATATCAATTTTAGCAACATTTGGAATCAGTATTCTTTTTATGCAATTAATGAACTTTGCATTTGGTGCAGATGTCGTACTTGCAAATTCAGGTTATGGAACAACTATGTTGTTTGATAATTCAGTCACTTTAC
This sequence comes from uncultured Pelagibacteraceae bacterium, assembly GCA_902552475.1. Classification (GTDB taxonomy): domain Bacteria; phylum Pseudomonadota; class Alphaproteobacteria; order Pelagibacterales; family Pelagibacteraceae; genus Pelagibacter. The sequence continues at coordinate 39,324 of CACDJC010000004.1, forward strand.
CTAATTCGAAAATTTTTGCTGCAGTTGTGAGTATTGTTTTTGCAATTGGTTTGGTAATTTATATGAAAAAATCAAAGCTAGGTCGCGCAATTAGAGCAACGGCCCAAAATGCAAGAGCAGCAAAGATTTTAGGCGTAGACACCGAGAAAGTTTATGCAGCAACTTTTGGGATAAATGCAGCTCTTTGTGGTGTTGCGGGAGCACTTATTTCAATAACATTTACAATTCATCCCTACATGGGTCTACCTTATACAATTAGATCTTTCATGATTGTGATTGTTGCAGGTCTTGGAAATTTACCTGGTGTAGCTTTATCAGGCATGGGCCTTGGAGTTTTTGAGGAATTTGCAGACTATATCTTAGGTACAGAATTTAGAATTGGATCAGTATTTTTATTATTGGTTTTAATTCTTGTTTATAGAAGGTTTAAATTATCAAAGAAAAGGGAATATTTAAAATAAAGATCGATGATGATGAAAAATAATATAATTTTATATGCAGTTATTTTGATTTTTGGTTTAGCTGCACCATTTATTTTTCCTGCATTTAAAGTTCAATTATCAATTCTTTGTATTCTAATAGTTTTAGCTATTACATGGAATATCCAAGGTGGAGAGATGGGTTATAATACCTTTGGAAATATTCTATTTTATGGACTGGGCATGTATCTTTGTGCTTCTGTTCAAGTTGGAATGTTTTTTCCGTTAGCCGAATGGACAGAAAGTGGAGGAGAAAAGACATTTGTTCATACCCCTGCTCAATTTTTTCAAGGAATGGCAGCTGGACTTGTGGTTGCAGCAATAATACCAACAATTGTTGCAGGGTTAATTGGATATTCTATTTTAGGTTTGAGAGGTCATTATTTTGCAATTTGCACACTTGGTCTGGGAGTAGCTGCTGGTGAAATTTCAGGAGGTATAGAAATAATTGGAGCAGGACAAGGGTTTACAACACCACCTTTTCCAGATGTTGGTCGTTTAGAGGCAAGAGGAGAATTTTTCTATTTTTTAAGTTTTTTTGTACTTATATTTACATTTATTGCTGTCAAAGCAATTTACTCAACTCGATTTAAATTAATTTTAAATGCGATCAGAGATAATGAAGATAAAGCTGAAGCAATGGGAATTCAGACTATGAAATATAAAATTATAGGCTGGATGATCTCAGCATTCTTTTGTGGTTTAGCAGGCGGAATAATGGGAGGCTTAGTTGGATACATTGACTCTACGGATGTTGCATTTGACGGGAGAGAGATGGGAGTATTCATGGTTTTAATGGCAATTTTAGGTGGCAAGGGAACTTTGTGGGGACCAATAATTGGAGCAACAATATTTCATATTTTTAAAGAAGGATTTTGGACTTTCTTCCTAGGCTGGCAGTATGTTGCTTTGGGAGTGTTAATTGTTGTTATCGTAATTTATTTCCCAGAAGGATTAATGGGATGGTTAAGAGAAAAATATCCTGAAAGATTTGGAGAAGTAATTGATGAAGAAGATCGAAAGGCCCAGGTAGAGTTAAAATGAGTATTTTAGAAGTAAATAATGTAAGCAAATCTTTTGGCGGCGTTAAAGCAAACGTCGATATTTCTATGTCAGTAGAAAAAGGAAAGATAGTAGGTTTAATTGGTCCTAATGGATCAGGAAAAACAACTTTATTTAATTCTATAGTAGGTACTTATCCAATTGATAAAGGATCTATAAAATTTAATGGTAAAGAAGTCTCTGAATTACCGGTTCCTGTTATTGCGAAGCTAGGATTGTTAAGAACATTTCAACAAACAAGAATATATGGAAAGTTAAATTGTGTAGAAAATATGCTGATTAGCCACAAAGGCAGCGATGAAAGTTTATTTAAAATATTTTCTAAAATTCCAAAAGATTTGACAGAAAAAGCCGAAAATTTATTGAGTTTTGTTGGTTTATATCAAAAAAGAAAATTAAGAGCAGGAGATTTGTCTTTCGGCCAACAGAAATTATTAGAATTAGCAATGGCTTTAATGAATGAACCTGAAATGTTATTATTAGACGAACCGACTGCAGGGATAAATCCAACATTAATAAATGGGATTATTGATAGATTAATAAAGGTTAATCAAGATTTTGGAATCACACTTTTAGTTATTGAGCATAATATGAGGGTTATTATGCAATTGGCAGAAGATATTTTTTGTTTAGCACATGGCCAAATGTTAGCTAACGGTTCACCAGATGAAATTAAAAATGATAAGCGAGTTGTAGATGCTTATCTTGGAGCCCAATAATGTCTAATCAATATGAAATATTAGGAAAAGCACCAGCATCTGAAGACCTTAAAAAATTATCTCCTGATAATATTCATTTAACAATAAAAAACTTGTCAGCTGGCTATGGAAAAATGGAGATTTTACATAATCTTGATTTATATGTTAGTAGGGCTCAATCATTATGTCTAATTGGACCGAATGGAGCAGGAAAATCTACAATACTTCATTCAATATATGGTTTTACAAATATTTTTTCAGGTCAAATTGAAGTTGAAGGAAAGGAAATTACAAATCTATCACCTGCACAAAAACTAAAATCAGAAGGTATAGCCTATATTCTTCAAGACAATTCAGTTTTTCCAGATATGACAGTTGAAGAAAATTTATTAATGGGTGGCTATATTAAAGATAAAACAGAAGAGTCATTTGAAGAAGCTGAAAGAGTACTTCAAAAATATGAAAGATTGAGAAATAGAAGAAATCAACCAGCTAAAGTTTTATCAGGTGGAGAAAGAAGATTATTGGAAATTTCAAGAGCTTTGGTAATGAAACCTTCAATCTTGTTAGTTGATGAACCTTCAATTGGTTTAGAACCAAAATATATTCAGATGGTTTTTGAAATTTTAGGAGATCTCCAAAAAAATGAAAATAAAACAATAATTCTTGTAGAACAAAATGCTAAAAAAGGATTAGAGTTTGCAGATATCGGTTATGTTTTAGTTTCAGGACAAACAGCGATTGCAGGTAAAGGTGATGAACTTTTAAATAATCCAGATGTGGGTCGTCTATTCTTGGGCGGTTAATGATAAATCTAAAATATTTTTTTAAAGGTATTTTGGTTGTAAAAGGTATAGATAGTCCAGCATTTGCTTTAGGGGCGAGTTTGATCGCCCTAGGAGCACTTTTTAAAGATTTAGGATTTTCAATTCATCAAAGTTTTTTTTCAACTTTTTTTACTTACGCTCTTCCAGGTCAAGTAGTTATGGCCGAGTCAATTATTGTTGGAGCATCTTTATTAAACATTTTTATTGCGGTTTGGTTAGTTAATGTACGGCTTTATCCAATGACAGTTTCTTTAATGCCTTTATTAATGCATGAAAAGCAACCTCGTTGGAAATATTATTTATTTAGTCATTTTATTGCAGTTTCTTCATGGACAATAATGAAGAGTAACTATGAAAAAATTGAAAAAGAAAATAGAATTGATTTTTGGTTAGGAATTGGAGTAGCAACTTGGTCGATTGCGATTATATCTACTTTAATTGGATATTCTATTTCAGAGCACTTAAACAAAGAAATGATGATAGGACTAGCTATTGTTAATCCAGTATATTTTACTTGTATTATGATAGGTGCAATGAAAACTTTTCAGATAACATCATCGATTATTTTAGGTGCAATTCTAGGTCCTGCATTTTATTTTATTTCCCCAGAATGGTGCATTCTTTATGGAGGTTTAATAGCAGGAACACTTGGATATTTTGTAGGAGAAAAAAAATGACAAGTAGTATTTTTTTAGTTATTTTAATTACTTCTTTAGCAACTTATGTATCAAGATTTTTTGGAGTTGTAAGCTCAGAAAGAATTGAAGAAACATCTAAAGTTTTTAGATGGTTTAATTGCTTAGCTTATTCAACACTTGCAGCACTTATAGCAAGAATGATAGTTTTTCCAGTAGGCGAATTAAATGAAACTACTTATTTAATAAGGTTTATTGTTATTTTATTAGCTATATTAATATATTATTTTACAAAAAAAAATGTTGTATACCCAACAGTTTTCTCTGCCATGATATTATTTTTTTTAAATAGTTATTTTGTATAAAAAGCATTGGAAAGAGTAATAAATATATCACTAGACGATATATAAATTTCATGGTGTAATTGGTTGTTTGATAAACAACTTAAGATGAGAAAATTATTATTAATTTTATTTTTATTCTTAATTCCTAATGTCGCTAGCGCTGGATGCGATGATCCATTAACTGATGGAGTTGATTATACTAAATGTAGATTTTCAGATGGACAAGATTTGCAAGGAAGCTTTCTTCCAAATTCAAATTTGTCATTTGCGAGCTTTATTCAGGTGAACTTTGATAAAAGTATTATGATGAATTCAGATTTATCATTTGGTACTTTTCCAGAGTCGACATTTATAAGAACTAATTTATATGAATCCGTTTTAGTTGGGGCAAATTTTGAAAAAACAAATTTTACAGGTGCTAACCTTACTAGAGCAGATTTCATGGGTGCAACGTTAATAGAGACAAATTTTCAAAATGCAAATTTGATGGAAGCAAAGTTTACATCGTCTAATATTACTAACGCAAATTTTGATGGAGCTAATTTAATAGGTGCCACATGGACCAATGGAGAAGTTTGTGGTCCTGACTCAATAGGAGTTTGCAATAAAACAAATTAATGCATCAAGATTTAAAGCATCTAGATGGCTTCGAAATTTCTTTTCATGAAAAATCAAAAAGAATTATAAATATTAAAATAGAAGATCAAGTTATTGAAAGACTAATATTTCCTTTTAAAAAATTTGATATAACAGCACTAGAATATAAACCGTTTACAAGATTTACAATTGCAAAAAGTTTAGATGACATTACTTCTAACGAACTAAGTAAATATTTAAATTCAATTTTAAAAGATAGAAATACAGGATGTTTTATTATTGGTCCTAAAATTATTTCAAAAAAAGTGGATCATAATTTTTTAGTTAAACTTTCAACAGCTATTACACATTTGATTGGTAATCCTAATCACGATTCTATGGCTGGTAAATATTATGCAAGATTTCATGTTAAGCATGAGGATAATAGTGACTCATATTTGAGAAAAGCATACACCAATATGGATCTTCATACTGATGGAACTTATGTTAAAGAAAAAACTGACTGGATTTTGATGACAAAATTGGAAGAAGAAAATGTTATTGGAGGCGAGTCTTATATACTTCACTTGGATGATTGGGAACACCTTGAAGATTTTATAAATGATGATGTTGGTAAGCAAAATTTTATTTGGGGTTCACCTAAAAGTAAAAATATTAATTATAAAGTTGAACATCCAGTTTTTTCAGCAGATGAAAAAGGAAATCCTCAAATTTCATATATTGATCAATTCCCAGAACCTAAGAATATGGAGCAAGGAATATTTTTGCAAAAATTATCAGATGCCTTGGAAGAAAGTCAAAATAAGATTGTATTTCCACTTCCTGTTGGTAGCGCAATTGTTGCCAATAATTATTTCTGGCTGCATGGAAGAAAACCATTTAAAGAAAATAAAAATTTAAGCAGAGAATTATTAAGAATTAGAGGTTCCTTTTTCAATAATTAAGTGTAGAAAATACATTTATGAAACTAGGTTTTATAGGAACAGGAAAAATAACCTCATCTGTTGTTTCAGGAATTTGTAGATCAAATTTATCTTTTAAAAAAATATTACTCTCACCCAGAAATAGAAGTATAGCAAAAAAACTTACTAAAAATTTTAAAAAAGTTTCTATAGCCAAAAATAATCAAGAAATTCTAAATTCATGTAATTGGATTTTTTTAGCAGTTACCCCAACGGTTGGTCAAAAAATAATTAAGGATTTAAAATTTAAATCTACACATACAATAATAAGTTTTATTTCAACAATGACTTTGCCACAACTTAGAAAAGCAATTAAAGTAAAAGCAGAAATCATTAGAGCCATTCCATTACCACCTATTTCAATAAGAAAAGGACCAGTGCCAATATTTCCTCCAAATAAAAAAGTTAAAAATTTTTTTAATAAACTCGGAACAACAGTCGAAATTAATAATGAAAAACTTTCAAAAAACTTTTGGTCTACATCTGGAATGATGGCTCCATTTTATGAATTGTTAAGTACCATTTCCGATTGGTTGGTCAAGCGTGGTGTAAAAAGGGATAATGCGCAGAAATATATTACTTCACTTTTTGTTGCTTTGTCTGAAGATGCAGTAGTAAATTCTAAAAAAGATTTGAAATATTTAGTAAAAGAATCTCAAACTCCAAGAGGACTTAATGAACAAGGGGTTAAAGAACTGAGAAAAGCAGGATTCTATAGATCGACTGAAAAAACACTAAATAGTATTCTTAAAAGATTAAACAAAGTATAATTTTCTATGCAGCCAGATTCCAACATTCTGCAAATAGATAATCTTTCAAAATATTTTGGAGGGTTGGCTGCTGTATCTAATTGTTCTCTAAAAATTAAGAGAGGATCTATAACTGGGATTATAGGTCCCAATGGATCTGGAAAGACAACGTTGTTCAATCTTATAGCGGGAAATTTAAGATCATCAGAAGGCCAAGTTTTATTTAATAATGAAAATATTACAGATGTCCCTTCTTATGAATTATTTTCCAAAGGATTGCTAAGAACTTTTCAAATTGCTCACGAGTTTTCCAATTTAACTGTACTTGAAAACTTAATGATGGTTCCAGGAAATCAATCTGGAGAAATTTTATTAAACGCTTTATTAAAACCAAAACTAATAAAGAAAGAAGAAGAAGAAATTAGAGCAAAAGCATATGAAGTGATTGAATTTTTAAATCTTAAGCATTTGGCAAACGAGAGAGCGGGAAATTTATCAGGAGGTCAGAAAAAACTATTAGAACTTGGTAGAACAATGATGGTTGATGCTAAACTTGTATTGCTTGATGAAGTTGGAGCGGGTGTCAATAGAACTTTATTGAAAGAATTAGGAACAGCAATTTTAAGACTAAATAAAGAAAAAAATTATACATTTTGTATGATTGAGCATGATATGGATTTTATTAGCAGAATGTGCGATCCGGTAATTGTTATGGCAGAAGGCTCCGTATTATTCGAGGGAACATCAGATGAGGTAAAAAAGAATGAAAAAGTTATAGAAAGTTATTTAGGAAGAGGAAAGGCTCAAGAAGGATAAAATTTATGGCATTTTTTGAAGGAAATAAAATGACCGGTGGTTACGGAGATGGTCCTGACATAATTAATTCTTGTACAATTAATGTTAACAAAGGTGAAATTGTAGCAATCTTAGGACCTAATGGTGCAGGGAAATCAACCGCAATGAAAGCTATGCTTGGACTACTTAATCTTAAGTCTGGAAATGTTTTAATTGAAGGAGAGGATATTTCAAAATTATCTCCTCAAGAAAGAGTAAAAAAAGGAATTTCGTTTGTTCCTCAGACAAGAAATGTATTTGCAGAATTGACTGTAAGAGAAAATTTAGAAGTTGGAGCTTTTTTAAGAGAAGATGATGTATTAAAAGTTATAGAAGAAATATACGATTTATTCCCAATTTTAAGAGATAAAAAAGACCAAGTAGTTGGACAACTGTCTGGAGGACAAAGACAGCAAGTGGCTCTAGGAAGAGCTTTGATGATTAGACCATCAGTTTTGATGTTGGATGAGCCAACAGCCGGAGTATCACCTATTGTTATGGATGAACTTTTTGAACACATAGTTAAAGTTAAAAAAACAGATGTTGCAATAATTATGGTTGAACAAAATGCCAAACAGGCACTCAGTATTTCTGATCGTGGATACGTTTTGGTAACTGGAGAAAATAAATTTGAAGGATCTGGTAAAGAATTATTGAATGATCCTGAAGTTAGAAGATCTTTTTTAGGAGCATAAATGGATTTTATAAACGCAATAATTGTTTTATTAAATTATACAGTAATACCAGCTCTTACTTATGGTTCTCAATTGGCTTTAGGAGCGATTTTTGTAACATTGATTTATGGAATATTAAGATTTGCAAATTTTGCAACTGGAGACATGATGTCTTTTGGAACAATGTTTGCCGTTCTTTTAACTTATTATTTGCAATCCAAAGGTATAAGTTTTGGATTTTTGCCTACCGCTCTATTAACAATTCCATTTGCTGTAGCAATGATGATTTTTTACATGCTACTCATAGATAAAACAGTTTTTAGTTATTATAGAATAAAAAAAAGCCCACCAGTTCAACTAGCTATGGTTAGTTTGGGTGTAATGTTTGTTACCCAAGCAATAATAAGAATAATAATTGGACCGACGGATAGAAGATTTCTTGATGGAGAAAAATTTATTTTAAAAGCTTCAGAATTTAAAGAAATGACTGGACTTAATGAAGGTCTAACCATTAAATCTACTCAAGTTATTACATTAGTTGTAACTATCGTTGTTGTCTCAATAATGTTTTGGTTTTTGAATAAAACTAAGACTGGGACAAGTATGCGAGCTTATTCTGATAATGAAGATTTAGCATTGCTTTCAGGAATAGATCCAAAGAGAGTCGTTATGATTACCTGGGTAATTGCCGGTATTTTAGCAACCATTGGAGGTATTTTATATGGATTAGATAAAAGCTATAGACCGTTTGTTTATTTTAATAACATGCTGCCAATATTTGCTGCAGCAATTGTTGGTGGAATAGGAAATCCCTACGGGGCTTTTTTTGGAGGTTATGTAATTGCTTTTGCAGAAATATTTTTAACCTATGCCTATAAAAGATTTTTTGTTTATTTATTGCCTGAGTCTTTGGAACCGAATTCTTTAATGCAATTGTTATCAACTGATTATAAATTCGCTATTTCATTTTCTATTCTAGTGGTCGTATTACTGTTTAGGCCCTCGGGAATTTTTGAAGGAAAGAAAATATGAAGCAATATTCAAACGTCATTGCAGCTTATTCGATTATGCTTGTGCTTATAATTTTAGTAGGTGTATTTCAATCTTGGTCAATTGCTTTAACAATTTTTAATTACTGCATGATATCTGCTGTAATGACTCTAGGAGCAAATATTCAATGGGGCTATGCAGGATTAATTAATTTTGGAATTATGGGTTACACGGCATTAGGTGGTTTAGCAGTGGTACTTGTATCAGTGGCACCAGTTCCGGAAGCATGGAGTGTTGGTGGGTTAAATATGATGACAGCGCTTGCAGTAATTATTGGTATGGTATTTTCAATTCGATATATTTTGAAAAAAATTCAAAAATCAAAAAAAAGAACTTATTTAATTACAGCAATCATTTTCTTTGGTTTGATATTAATTAAATTAATATCAGAACCCGCGATTGAACATATAGAAGCTGTTGAGCCTGCTAAATTTGGATTTTTAGGTGGACTTGGAATGCCGGTATTATTTTCTTGGATCGTTGGAGGTTTCTTTGCTGCAGGATTAGCATATATTGTAGGAAAGGTTGCTCTTGGATTAAGAGCAGACTACTTAGCAATTGCCACATTATTAATTGCTGAAATTGTTGTTTCAATAATCAAACATGAAGACTGGTTAGCTAGAGGTGTTAAAAATGTTATAGGATTAAAAAGACCCGCACCTTATGAAATAGACTTACAAACTTCCCCATGGTTTATTAATTTAGTCGAAAAATTTCATTCAACAAAATTGGCAGCAATAAATTCTCTTTCTGAAAAACAAGATTTGCTCAATCAACTAGTTATAGACGCTTCTTCAATTTATGTAAAACTTTGCTTTGCAGGATTATTTTTAGTCGTTGTAATTATCTTATTAATTATTACACAAAAGGCTCTTTATTCACCATGGGGAAGGATGATGAGAGCAATAAGAGATAATGAAGAGGCTGCAAGCGCCATGGGAAAAAATATTGTTAAACAACACTTATTTATATTTATTTTAGGATCAGCAATAGTTGGAATAGCGGGCGCAATGATGGTAACACACGATGGTCTGTTTACTCCAGGAAGTTATCGGCCAATGAGATATACATTCGTTATATGGGTAATGGTAATTGTTGGAGGAACAGGTAATAATTTTGGTGCAATTCTTGGAGGATTTGTAGTTTGGTTTTTATGGGTTCAGGCAGCTCCAATGGCTTTATTTGTAATAAATCTTTTTACAGCTCATCTTCCAGAAACAAATGAATTAAGAATACATTTAGTCGAAAGCGCTCCATATTTTAGGTTTTTACTTGTAGGAATTGGACTTCTTGTGATAATGCGTTTTAGACCTCAAGGAATACTTCCAGAAAAAATAATCAAACAGTAATATTTTGAAAATAAAAAACCCCAGCAAAAAATATTTGCCGGGGTTTTAAATTATATTTTATCTTTGTTTTTTAGTTTTGAATTTTCCGCCTTTAATTTCTTTCTCTAAGAAAGCACCAGCGGCTTCTCCAACATCTGTAAGCTGAACTGCAGTAGCTCCTTCATAATCTACAGCTTTTCCTTTAGCTAATAAATCAAGAGCTTTTTTCAATTCACCTGGGTAAATTTTTGTTCCAGGAGCGTTTGCAACATCCATTACATTTGCTTGTACAGTTGCTCTATCTGCCTTACCTCCAGCTTGCATAGCAAGCACTATCAATGCAGCAGCATCATAAGACTCACCAGTATAAGGTCCAGAAGAATCTATGCCAGCAGCTTTTGCTACTTCAGCAAATTTTCCAGCACCTTTACCTGTAGACCCTGGTAAAGAACCAAATGATTTATTTAAGTCTTTTCCAAATCTGTCAGTTAAAGAGTCACCAATCATACCATCAGAAAGAACAAACACATCAAATGCACCTGAATCTAATGATCCTTGGATTATGCTACCACCAGCTTGATCTAAATAACCTAAAACTGCTAAAGCATCTCCACCAGCTGCAGCCAATGTTGCAACTTCAGCACCGTAATCACCTTTACCTTCTTCGTGCGCAGTTACAACTGTAACATTAATACCGTGAGCTTTTACTGCAGCAACATATACATCAGCTAAACCTTTTCCGTAGTCATTATTAGTATGAGTAACAGCAAGTGATTTAACTTTTCTGTCTTTTGTAATGTCAGCTAAAATTTGACCACCTCTAGCATCCGATGGTGCAGTTCTAAAGAAGTAACCATTGTCATTAAGATCTGTTAATCCTGGAGAAGTTGCAGATGGAGAAATCATTACCACTCCATTTGGAACAGCAACATTAGTTGCTATTGCACCAGTAACACCTGAACAGTCTGCTCCCATAATTGCCACAACACCATTTGAAACTAGACCTTCAGCAGCAGCAGTAGCAGCAGCAGAGTCAACACAAGTTGAGTCAGCTCTTTCAACTGAAATTTTTTGTCCTCCTAATAGCGACCCTGAGTCTGAAGCTTCTTTAAATGCAAGCTCAGCAGAGTTAGCCATCGCAGGAGTAAGAGATTCAATAGGACCAGTAAATCCTAAAATAACCCCCATTTTAATGTCTGCTAATACATTTGATGAAATTGTCGATGCAAATATAAAAGCAGCTAAAACTAATTTTTTCATATTATTTCCTTTAATTGTTAACAATTTATAAAAACAAAATTAAATCTTATTAGTTTAAATTTTCAATCAAAAATTATCTAATTTTATTGAGCAAAAAGACCGATGATATAACAATTATTCCACCAGTTATCATTATTAGCGTTGGAATTTCACCAAACATAAAAAAAGTTAAAATAAGACCAAATACAGGGAATAGAGCATAAAAAGGTAGAACTTTTCCAACAGGATAAAACTTGTATAGATAGAACATCATCATATGTCCTAAAATTGAAATTATTGCTCCTGCGTAAATAACCATAAACCATCCACTAAGGTTTATATTTTTTAAAATATTTATTGAATTACCTTCAAACAAAGATGACATAATTAATAAAATAAAAAAACCAGTTAGACCAGCACAAGCATTTGTAAATTTGATATCTAATTCTTTAAGATATCTTGATATAACTTGAGATAATCCATAAAAAAAAGCCATAGCAAAAATAAGCAATGCACCAAGAAGTTCTTCAGCAACTTTTGGGTCAAATGCCAATAAAACAATTCCCAAAAAAGAAGTAATTATCAATATCCATTTTTTATAACTTATACTTTCTTTAAGGAAAATAGAACTTAGGATAATTCCAAATGGTATAGTAAGCTGAGCTCCAATTGTTATAGGCGCAAGGATGCTAGAAACATAAATTGAATAATATAAAAATAAATTAACTCCAACACCAAAAGATAATGAGAAAGCAATTAAAGGTAATATATATTTTTTTTCAGGTATAATAATTTTGCAAAAAGGAGCCAAACAAACAAAAACAATTCCCATTCTCAATGCTCCAAATAATATTGGAGGTATAGTATCGTTCAAAGCTAATTTTCCTGTAGGGTAAGCACTCCCTAAAAAAAACATTACAAATAAAATCAACAATGTGTGTTTTTTGGTCAATATTTAACCCATCGTGAAAGGGTCATCCATTGGTTTATCAGATGTATTAAACCAGGTAGTTTTTATCCTTGTATAATCTTTAATAGACTCAATTCCTGCTTCTTTTCCGTATCCACTATCTTTCATGCCTCCAAAAGGTGCAGAAGGTGAAATTAAACGATAAGTATTTACAAATGTAATACCAGCTCTTATTGCATTTGATACTCTTAAACCTCGATTTATATTTTTAGTATAAACCCCAGATGATAATCCGTACTGATTATCATTCATTTTATTAATTACTTCATTTTCGTCATTAAACTTCATTACAGATAAAACGGGTCCAAATAATTCATTTTCTGCTGTTGGCAAATTATGATTATCACATTCAATAACCGTAGGAGGAAAATAATATCCCTTATTTGACATAGCATGTCTTTTACCTCCACATCTAAGTTTTCCACCTTGGTCAATTGTAAGTTTGATATTTTTTTCGATAATTTCTAATTGCTTTAAACTACTTAAAGGTCCCATTTGAGTTTCAGAGTCCATTGGAGGTCCCAATTTAATTTTATTAGCTCTAGTAACAATTTTTTCTAAAAAACTGTCATATATGCTATTTTGTATATACAATCTTGATCCTGCTATACAACTTTGTCCACTAGCTCCAAAAATACCAGCAGTAATTCCATTTAGAGCATTTTCTTGATCTGCATCTTCAAAAACAGTAACAGGGCTTTTACCTCCTAATTCAAGACTTACTTGAGATAAATTATCAGCTGAATTTCTTATTATATGTCTTGCTGTTTCAGGTCCTCCAGTGAAAGCTACTCTTTCTACTAATTTGTGAGATGTTAAAGCTCTTCCACATGGTTCTCCAAAACCAGAAACTATATTTACTACTCCTCTTGGTACTCCAACTTTTTCAATTAATTTTGCAAACTCAAATAGTGTTGCAGGTGCAAGCTCAGATGATTTAATAACCACAGTATTTCCCATTGCTAGTGCTGGTGCCAGTTTTACAGCTGTCAATAACATTTGTGAGTTCCAAGGAATAATTGCTGCCACAACTCCAATAGGAACTCTAGTAGTTATTACTTGCATATTTGGTTTATCAATCGGCAAAACAGTACCTTCTACCTTATCGGCGAGGCCTGCGTAATAATCATAATATTCAGCGATATAATTTGCTTGAGTTTTTGTTTCTTTAAATAGTTTCCCTGTATCAATTGTTTCAATTTTTCCAAGCAGTTCAGCATTCTCTCTAAGCTGATCTGCAATCGCTTTTAAATATTTGGCTCTTTCTCTTGGAAATAATTTTGACCACGCTCCTTCAAAAGCTATTTGTGCAGCATTTACTGCTCTATCCACATCTTTTTCATCAGCCTCAGGTACTTCTGCCCAAGGTTCATTATTTTCTGGATTTAGTGATTGAAATGTTTTTCTACTTTCTGAGTCAACCCACTCACCGTCTATAAACATTTTATATTTTTTTATTTCAGGCATTTTCTATAAATTTTTTAATATTAATATTAACATCATCTGCGCATTCAATACTACAGAGATGTTTACCGTTATTTATTTCAGAGTATAAAGAATTATTCAAATCATTTGATAGTTTTTTCGACATTTCAGGGGTAGATCCTGGATCAATAGATCCGGTCATAACAAGAGTTTTTGTATTTATTTTTTTAATTTTTTCTAAATCATCTTTATAATAGGCAAATAATTCATAAGCTTTAATAAAATTTTTTTGATCCTCGCCATCCTTAGTTAAAATTTTTGTGAATTCTTCATAAATAATTGGATTTTTTTTTAGATATTCATCTGTAAACCATCTTTTCATAGCTAGTTGAGAAATTGGTTTATTTAATTTTGCTAAATTTACTCTATCAATAACTGCTTGTCTTTGTTCAGAAGTTCTTTTGTAAGTTGTTGCTATTAAAGTTAAAGAATTTAATTTGTTTTGAAAATCTGATGCAAAATTTAAAGCGATTAAAGATCCAATAGAAAAACCTACTAAATTAATTTTTTCTAATTTTAAAAATTCAATTATAGCTAATAATTGCTCTACATAATCATTGATTTTAATTTCTTCTTTTTTGAAAGGTGTTCTTCCGTGTCCAAGAAGGTCATAAGTTATAGTAGAAAAGTTTTTAAAATAATTTATCTGTGGAGACCACATTTTGTGATCTAAACCAACTCCATGAATAAAAACTATTGGTATAGTTTTTTTATCAATATAATTATAGTAAGTTTGATTATTTAGGCTCAATACCCATCTCTTTCATGTCTTGATATCTGTCACCCGTTCTAGCATGAGCTCTTCCTGCTGGAGCACCACCTATAGCAACAACTATTTCATCTTCGTTTGGTGCATCTTGAATTGTAAATTCATGAGTTAGATAATAAGGCCTAAGCCCTGCATCAGTTTTATGCATCATTGGTAGCGAAATTTTTGAACCCGCTGAACCTCTGGTATTTGTAAAGCTTAGATAAGCAGTTCCACCAACCGCATCTCTAAATTTATTACCAAATCTTAAAGTGTGTATAAAAGCTGACGCATGTTCTATTTCTCCATTTAGACCTACCATGGCAGCTTTTCCGTAAGCTAAAATTTTATCACCTGATCCAATTTCTTTTATAAGTTCCGGAACTAAAATGTCCCCAAGTTTCGGAGCTAAATCTAATATTTCCGGTTTTAAATCTTCAACAAAACCTTTTCCTGCCCAAGGATTTTGAATTACCGCAGCAACAGAAACTAATAAAACAGGTTCTTTTGCTTTTTTTCCTCCTTCAATAAAAGTTTTATCTACAAATTTAACAAATTTTCTTAATTTTAATTCCATTAGCTTGCTTTCTGAATATTTGATTTGTTATTATTAATTTTAGGAATTACTTCATCATTAAATAATTTAATACTTCTCATACAAGCTTCGTGATCAATACCTGGAAAGTTTGACCAAACTTGAAGATTTTGCAGATTTAATTCTGACTGAAGTTCTTTTATTTTTTCCACAACATAATCAGGAGTACCAAAAAGCAAATTTCTTTTGTGCAAAAAATCATAATTTAAAAGATCTAATTTACTTTTGGTTTCTGGCAAATCTTCACCTGGATCCATATGATTGCCTAAACCTCTCCAATGACAAACCCATCTCATATAATTTATAATGTGTTCTCCTGCAAGTTTTTCAGCATCTTCCATGGTTTCAGCAACAAACATATCTCTAACAAGAGAAATTCCTTCACCTAACGTAACATCTCTATTTTCGGCTTTTGATTTTGCTTCTTTATAAATTTCAAAACGTTTTTTTAAAGCTTTAACCGTAGGAATCCACATTATAGTATTTAATCCATTTGTTGCTGCCCACTGTATAGATCTTTCTCCATCAACAACTTGCCAAATTGGAGGATGAGGTTTTTGAAAAGGTTTTGGAATAACGCTAATTTTTTTTATTTCATTTGTTTTTAAATCCAAAAAATTTTCATTTGGTGGGCTCATATCATGTTGCCAAATAAAATTTGGTGTTGGATAGGTATAGAATTCTCCATTATGATTAAAAAAATCTTCAGTCCAAGCTTTTTTTATTATTGTTAATGTTTCTTCAAATAATCTAAAATTTTTTGCTTGGTCTTTTAGGTCAGCTTCTATATTCATGTTTATGGCTTCTCTACCATACACACCTCTACCAACTCCAAACTCAACTCTTCCTTTGGACATTTGATCTAACATAGCAACATCTTCAGCTAGTTTTATTGGATTGTGAAAAGTTATAACATTACAAGCTTGACCAATTCTTATTTGTTTTGTTCTTGCAGCAGCATCAGTACACATTAATAATGGATTTGGACAAGATTCCATTCCTTCATGATTAAAATGGTGTTCTGTATACCAAATAGAATTCCAATTATTTTGATCACAATAAGATGTTATTTCTCTGGCTTCTTCTAGAATTTTTGAATAAGGCTTTTTATCCCAATTTGTTGTATTACAAAAGTATCCAAATTTCACAAACGCTCCTTAATAACAAAATTTAAAAGGACCTATCCCACTTTCGTATTAGAAATAACGACGAGTTATGTATCTTTTTATGGGTTAATATTATTATTGTTATCTTTGATATTCAACGAATTTTTTTAAAGATCGATTAAGGAATTTTTCATAGATTAATCCAGTATTTTTTATTTTAGGTCCGCATAAAAAAGATTTATTCATTTTAAAATCGTAAGAAGGTTCAAAAAAAAATGGAATAGACATTCTCTTAGATCTATTCCATAAAACACGATGATTTGTTGCTTTAAATTTTCCTTTAGTTAAGTATTCCAAAGCTCTTCCGGTATTAACAACTAACGCTTTTTTATTAAATGGAACATTATACCATTTTTTATTTTTACGGTTTTGAACTTGTAATCCACCTTTTTTATCTTGGTATAACACTGTAAATATTCCACTATCAACATGTGTTTCACAACCCAATGCAACACCATCTTGCTTAGAAATTTCAACAGGTTTTATTTGATTTGGATAGTAATTAAACCGCAAAGTGCTCAATGTTTTAAGCCTAGAAAAAGCCTGGTTTGAAATAGATGGATCTTTTTTATAGTAAACGATTATACTTTTAAAAAGTATTTCGCTTAGGTTGAAAATATCATCAAAATAATTATTTATTTTTTTAATCGAATTCTTTTTAAAACATTTTTGAAGATTTAAATATTCAATGTATTGGTTTTGAATATTATTCGAATACTTCTTTGATACTTTTAGGTCTCCTAAATCCAATCCTTCTTTTCCATTTACATCATTAGGAAAATATCCTCTATAAACGTTCTTATTTTTTCTGTTCCATTTTTTTGGAGACAATTTTCTTTTGTATTTATTCTTCATATTGAAAAATTTATTTCCTACAGAGCATATATTTTTAATATCACTCGTTTTTAAGTCATGACCAACAATTTGAAAAAATCCTACCTCTACGCATGCTTTTCTAATTTCTTGAATAGTTTTTTTAGATTTTTTTGAAATAAATTTTCCATCTAATAGTGATGATATGTTAATTGTTGGTATATATGATCTCATTATCTATTAGGTGTATCGGTTGCAATCATTTGACCTCTTACTTTTTCTCTAAAGTAAATATACACACCCGCTCCAATAATAATACTTGCTCCAAAGAATGTTCTTGGAACAGGAATAGTTTCAAATAAAATGTACCCTGCTAGCACTGCCCAAACTATATATGAATATTCAAACAAAGAGACAACAGATGGTGATGCAATGCTGTAGGCTGTAAATACACAAAAGAAAGAAATTGAAGCTACAATTCCCATAATTAAAACATAAGGCCATGCATACGTTGGATTAGTAAACCATTCTCTAACTATAAATTGCATTGTAGGATCAGTAAAAGTATTAAATTTACCGTCCCCACTTACAGCAAATATTAATAAGCTTGCAAGTAAAGCAAAAATATAAAGCCATGTCATTTGTGTATAAATACTGTCTTTTTGAGATGTATATTTAGTTATTGTCATTGAAATGGAATAACAAAGTGCACAACCAACTGGCGCCAATTTAAAAAAGTTAAAATTTTCTAATGTTGGATTTAATACAATTAATACACCAATAAATCCAACAACAATTGCACTCCATCTTCTAATACCAATTTTTTCTTTCAAAAAAAATTTAGCAAAAATAGACATAAAAAATGGACAAGAGAAAAATAGTGCACTTGTCATAGCAAGTGTCATGAAAGTTAATGAAATATAAAAAAAACTAAAACCAAAGAAAAAACAAACAACTCTAACAAATGTTAAAAATGGATAGTGAGTTTTTAAAGGTATTGTTTTTTTTGTTATAACAACAAAACATAGTAAAAATATTGCTTGAATAAGTGTTCTTCCAAAATAAAGTTCAAATAATGCAATATCTTCAAATATAAATTTTATTAAAGAATCTTGTATTGAAAAAAAAGCCATACCAGTCATTATAAAAAATATGCCCTTGGTATTTTGATTTGTGTCCATCAGACACCTATATCAAATCAGATATGATTATAATATTAATTATTAAGAATGGCTTCAGAACCCTTTTCAGCAATCATTAGGGTAGGGGCGTTTAAGTTTGCACTAGGTATTTCAGGGATAACTGATGCATCAATTACCCTTAAATTTTCAATTCCGTTTACTTTTAAATCTTGATCTACAACTGCCATGTCATCCACACCCATTTTGCAAGTTCCGCAGGGATGATAAGCAGTATCAGCTTTAGATCTGATATATTCATTTAATTCATCTTCTGACTGAGCATCAAAACCTGGGCCAACTTCATCTCCAGCATGTTCTGCTAGAGCGGGTTGAGAAAGGATTTTTCTCGCAACATGTATACATTCTCTTGTTTGTTTAAGATCTTCTTCCTCTTTTAAATAATTAAACAATATTTTAGGATAGTCATATGGATTTGATGAATTAAGAGTTATCTCCCCTCTGCTTTTTGGATGATTTGGACTTGCATGTAATTGATAACCATGTGAGTCTGGCTCTTCAAGTCCATGGTTTATTACAAAAGATGGAAAGAAATGAAATTGAATGTTGGCGACTTTTCTTTCAGGCGAAGATTTAGCAAAACCTCCAGCTTCTAAAAAAGATTTTGAACATGGTCCAGATTTGAACATAAACCATTGTATGCCAGCTAAAATTTTAGGTACTAATTTTGTGTAAGTATAAAGAGTATTAGGTGTTTTGCATTTTTGCTGAATGTAAGTTTCAAGATGATCCTGTAAATTTTTTCCAACACCTTTTGAGTTGCAGACAACTTCAATACCATTATTTCTAAGATGCGTTTCATCTCCAACCCCAGATAACATTAATAATTGAGGAGAATTAATAGATCCTCCACTTAAAATTACTTCTTTATTTGCATAAATCTTTTCAACGTTGTTTTTAACTTTTACTTGAAGACCTACAGCTTTTTTTCCTTCAAATAATATCTTTTCTACAAATGAATTTTTTAAAATATTTAAATTTTTTCTATTTTTTGCAGGATTTAAATAATATTTAGCAACACCGGCTCTTTCACCTTGGTGCATTGTAGTATCAAACATGCCGAAGCCTTCTTGTTCTTCACCATTCATATCTATATTTGTTTTATGACCCGCTTCAGCTGCCGCATCAATAAACGCTTTAAATAATGGATTTGAGTTCTTTGATAAATTGACTGGAAGAGGGCCTAATGAGCCCCTAAATTGATTTTCTCCCTCAGACCAAGTTTCAATTTTTTTAAAGTAAGGAAGTACTTTTTCATAAGACCACTTATTTAAACCAAAATTTTCCCATCTTGTATAATCATCTTTATTTCCTCTAACAAAAACCATCCCATTATGAGAAGAGCACCCTCCAATCATTTTTCCTCTTGGACAAAATATACGTCTGTCATTTAAATATGGCTCAGGTTCTGAATAATATTTCCAATTATATTTAGGATCATGCATTGTATAAAGAAGAGCTAATGGCATTTTAACTTTCCAAATATCACTGGATCCTCCTGCCTCAAAAATTGCAACTGAATTATTTGAATCTTCTGATAACCTGTTTGCAACTACACATCCAGCAGAACCTGCCCCAACTATAAGATAATCAAAATTCATATTATTTTAGAAACTAGCAACATTTTATAATCATTAATAGTTTTCATATTGACATATGTTTTTTTTGCCCCTTCATCAAATTTTCTTAATAAAATTGAAGATTTAAAATAAGGTTTTTTTTCAAAATTTTTAGTCTCTTTGTTATTTAATATACCGCCCTGTAGATTTAAACTTACTTTAGAAGCATGAGATAGTTTTTCAAAATACTTTTTGTTTCTTGCAAGATATCTTTTAGCTAATACGTGATATTTTATTGGCTCAACAATTTTTTTATCGAAGAATTTTTTTAAATATTGATATCCAATAGTCTCATGGCCCCCATCTAGTTTATTTTTTACAAGCTCATCCGGATTATCTATTAAAAAATGACCATAATCATGTAGCAAACAAGAGCAAATCAAATCATCATCACATTTTGCTTTTTCTGCAAGCATTGCTGATTGGATCATGTGTTCAGACATTGTAAGTTTTTCACCAATATAAAGTGACTTATTCGTTTTAAAATTTTTTATTATTTTATCAATAATATCCATGAATGTTATACAGGATGATCACCTTCGATTGCTATTCTATCCATTATTCTTTCATGACCAAGTCCTCTACCAGGATAAAAGTCAGCTATAGCAAAATGAATAACACTTCTATTATCCCAAATACAAACTGTATTTTCTGTCCATGTAAATCTGCAAGTCAATTCAAGTCTAGATTGGTGCTCAAATATTTTTTTTAAAATTTCATCACTTTCTTTTTTATCCATTCCAATTATTTCTTTTGTATAAGTCCAATTAACAAAAAGAATTTTTTTACCTGTTTCTGGATGAGTTCTTACAATAGGGTGTTCATTAGAATATTCGTCGTAATTTCTTTTTTTATTACCTTCCATTTTTTTATAACTTTCTATGAAAAATTCTGCTCCTAAGGAACTATGAATTGCTTTTTTATCTTTAATTTTTTCTTTTATTTCTTCATCTAAAGTTTCCCAAGCTAATTCCATATTTGAAAAACAAGTATCTCCACCAACTGGAGGAATCTTAATTGATTTTAATATAACTGCTTTGGTAGGTTTTGCGTTGTAGCTAACATCGCTATGCCAATTTTCTCCCCATTGGTTTTGTTCATCTTCTGCTTTAATTATTCTGACTATTTCTGGATGATCATCTAACCCTTTAACATATGCGTGCGTTTCTAAAGGTCCAAATTTTTCAGCTAAAGCTTTATGTTCTTCAGCATTTATTATTTGGTCTCTAAAAAAAATAACTTTATGTTCTAATAACAAATCATTAATTTTTTTTATATTTTTATCTGATGTATCTTTAAGATTTATACCTTTAATTTCAGCTCCTAATGCTCCTGATAAAAGTTTAGTTTCCATAAATTATTTTTTTAGTTTATCAGATAAGACCAAATTATCTGAATTAAACTTAGTTTTATTTTCTTCTATAAATTTATCCATAATTTCTAGCTTGTCTTCTTCAAACTCAGTAACTTTTCTTTTTTCTAGATCAATATAAAGAGATAAATTTTCCATAGTAGCAGCAAGTTTTTTGGTTTTTTTTTCATACATTTCGCATTTTAAGTGTAGTCTTTTTTTATCATGATCAAAGAATGTACAAAAAACATCAACTTCCTCATTTTCTTTAACTTCATTATTGTAAGTAGTGCGTGTCTCAACAACCATTGTGCTTCTTTTATTAACTTTTGCATTTGCACCACCCATATTAAATTTATTTAGCATAGTTTCCCATGCTTCATCAAAAATAAGCACATAGTAAGCCATGTTCATATGCTCGTTATAATCGGTCCAATCTTTAATTATTTTTCTTGTAGCAAGATGTACTGACATATTAATTTTTATAACTTGGGTCTTCTTTATCAAGAATTAATCTTATAGCTTTCAAATGTAAATCTTTTGAGTCTGTTGAATAATCTTCCCATTCTTGAGCAGTTTTTTCCGCAACTTCGTTGCTAACCACTTTAAGTTTTTTATTTGTAGCAAGAGCAGTTATGTAGGTTTCGCATGCTCTTTCAAAATAATACAACTCATCAAATGCTTCAGCTACAGTTTGGCCAGTCGTTAAGACTCCATGATTGGACATAAGTAAAACTTTTTTATTTCCAATTTTAGTTGCCATTTCTTCTGATTCTTCTTCAAAACCCATTCCACCATAATCTCTATAAACTCCAACTCTATTATAAAATCTCATTGTATTTTGATCTATTGGAGGCAAAGTAGGGTCATCTAAAGTAGATAGAGCTGTTGCATATTTAGAATGTATATGGAGTATGCATTTTGCGTGAGGTACTTTTTTATGAATTGCTCCATGAATATATAGCGCTGTTGGATCAACAAGCTCGGGTTTATTTTTAAGCTCATCCATTTTGCTTTTTTCAACCAAGAATAGGTCACTAGCTTTTATATTACTGAAGTGCATTCCTGTACCATTCACATAGAAATCTTCATTCGAGCCTGGAGCACATACGCTAAAATGATTTGCAATTGCTTCATGCATATTTAATTTCGCAGTCCATCTAAAAACTGCCGCTAAATCTCTTAAAATTTCTAATTTATCCATAAACTTTATGATAGTATAAATGTAAAAAAAAAATGAACAATAAAGTTTTTATCTCATGTGCGGTCACAGGATCTGGTGATACAGCCAGCAAGCACCCAGATTTGCCCAAAACACCAGAACAAATTGCTACAGCTGCAATAGAAGCGGCAAAAGCAGGTGCTGCTATAGCACATATTCATGTAAGGGAAGAAGACGGAACACCTAGCAGAAGGTTAGAATTATATAAAGAAGTGGTAGACAGAGTCAGAGCAAGTGAAACAGATGTTATATTAAATTTAACAACCGGAATGGGTGGAGATTTAGATATTGGACAAGGAAAAAATCCATTAGATTTTGGACCTATGACAGATATGGCAAATGTAATGGAAAGGATTGCAAATGCAGAGCAATTTTTACCAGAAATTTGCACTTTAGATTGTGGGACTTTAAATTTTGGAGATAGTTCTGTAATTACAGTTAACACCCCAAATGATTTAAGAAAAGCAGCAAAGAGATTACAGGAAATAAAAGTTAAACCAGAAATTGAAGCATTTGATTTAGGAAATATGTGGTTTGGTGCACAGTTATACAAAGAAGGATTGCTTGACGATCCTCCGATGTTTCAAATGTGTTTAGGTATACCATGGGGAGCTCCTGCAACACCATTAGCTATGCAAGCGATGAAGGACATTATGCCAAAAGAGGGTGTGTGGTCAGGTTTTGCAATATCAAAAAATGAAATGCCATTTGTTGCGCAAACAGTTGTAATGGGTGGAAATCCAAGAGTGGGCCTTGAAGATAATTTATATTTATCAAAAGGTAAATTGGCTACAAATGCTCAACTAGTTGAAAAAGCAATAAGAATAGTTACTGATTTAGGTGTATCAATAATGTCGCCAGAAGAAACAAGAGAAAAACTTAAACTTGTTAAACACAAGTAATGTCAAATATAAAAAAAGTGGCGATAATAGGCACTGGTGTAATTGGTGCTGGATGGATAATTAGATGTTTAGCACAAGGCAAGATTGTTCATGCTTTTGATAAAGATTTAAAATTAAAAAAAAATTTACTTTCAGAAATTAGAAGAACATTACCAT